>JAYFPQ010000104.1:0-22713 GCA_034927595.1 Christensenella sp. | reverse complement strand
TTTATATTTTTCTACAATTATGAGCGGATTCAATTGAAAACAAAACTGACGCCGCTCGAAAACCGACGTCAGTTCACGTAATTCTTTGTATTCCTACGATAGGGGCTCTTATTTGTGTCTAATCAACGGGGTTCAGTTCATTTGCGCCCTCTTTGTTTTGTGCGTTAGTGTTGTATTAATCCGCCGTACACATCGACTCAAATGGAAACGGGAATTCCCGAATGGTGCGGTTGACAAAATCGATCTCGTAGCCGGTACCGTCAAAGTGGAAAAAGCCGTTGCTCGGTTCCACCTTCAGGTAGCACATCTGCTCGTCCGCCTCGTTGTTATGCGCAAAATACCACGGACGAAACACCTCAATCAGCTTTTCGCGGATGGCGGCGTTCTGCGGCTCCAGCGGATGCCCCATGCACGTAGCCTTGCCCTGAAAATTGTGCATCGTTCTGCCGTGCAGCGCGACGTTGGGGTTTACGAGAATCTCCCGCATCTTTCGCGACGAGCGATACGTAACGATATAGAAGCACCCGTTTTCATAATAGGTATCGACAAAGCGGATCGACGGAACGTTGTCCGCCGCGGTTGCGAGCGCAAATTGATAATCCCGCCCAAATACCTTGCTAAGAAGCTGTAGACACTGTTCAAAATCAACCACGAAGATTACTCCTGTTTTTGATTCAATTGTATGCTATTTAACCGCTTGTTTCAACAGCTCCACTCGGTCGAGTTTTTCCCATGGCAGATCGAGGTCGAGCCGGCCGAAGTGGCCGTAGGCCGCCGTCTGGCGATAGATCGGCCTGCGCAGGTCGAGCGATTCGATGATTGCCGCGGGGCGGAAGTCAAACACCCGCTCCACCGCGCGCTCAATCGCCTCGTCGTCGAGAACGCCCGTGCCGAACGTATCAATCGAAACCGACACCGGACGCGCAACGCCAATGGCGTATGCAAGCTGAATTTCGCACTTACTTGCCAGTCCCGCCGCGACGACGTGCTTTGCCGCATACCGCGCAATGTACGCCGCGCTGCGGTCTACCTTCGTCGGATCCTTGCCGCTGAAGCAACCGCCGCCGTGCCGCGCGTAGCCGCCGTAGGTATCGACAATGATCTTTCTGCCGGTCAGTCCCGAGTCCCCCGTCGGCCCGCCGATGACGAACCGACCCGTCGGGTTGACGAAGATCTTCGTGTTCGCGTCCACAAGCCCCTTTGGCAGCACGGGGCGAATGACCGCCTCCTCAATATCCTTACGAAGCCTTGCCATGTCCACGTCGTTGTGTTGCGCGCTGATGACGACGGTGTCCACGCGGACAGGCTTTCCGTCGAGGTACTCAATCGTCACCTGGCTCTTTCCGTCGGGACGAAGATAGGGAATCTGTCCCTGCTTGCGCACGTTCGTGAGCTGCCGCGCGAGCGCGTGCCCGAGCGAGATGGGCAGCGGCATGAGCTCCGGCGTTTCGTCGCACGCAAAGCCAAACATCATACCCTGGTCGCCCGCGCCGGTGCCGAGGCGCTCGTCCGCCTCGCCGCTCTTCTGTTCCAATGCGTGATCCACGCCGAGCGCGATGTCCGGGCTCTGCCCATTGATCGCGGTGATAACCGCGAGGGTGTTCGCGTCGAACCCGAACTCCGGCTTGTTGTAGCCAATCTCGTTGGCCACGTTGCGAACGAGGTTCGGAATATCGACGTAGCAGTTCGTCGAGACTTCACCCATAACGAGCACCATGCCCGTCGTCGCCGCGCACTCGCAGGCCACGCGCGAGAGCGGGTCCTGCGCGAGCATTGCGTCCAGCACCGCGTCGGAAATGCAGTCGCAGAGCTTATCCGGATGCCCTTCCGTAACGGATTCCGATGTAAAGAGTCGCTTTGCCATAAATAAAATTCCTCCGATGTTGAGATACAAAAAACCTCATCCGCAGATGAGGTTTCAAGAACACGATGGTTGATCGCTCATCTTTCAGCTTTCGCTGCCGGAATTGGCACCTTATTTGCTCTTCGCAAACAGGTTGCCGGGCTTCACAGGGCCGTTCCCTCTGCCACTCTTGATAAGGCGGTATGCAGTTTTTTGTTCGATGGCTATTCTAGCACAACAAGTGACTTGCGTCAACCGCTGTTTTCAGCCGCTATTGCTTGTTTCCGTTGTTGTTGATCGGGTCGGTTTCGCTGGGCACAAGATTGCTGTAGCCAAACATCAGCCCGTCCGGCACGGCGCGCTGGTAGGAGATGTCGTCGCTCGCGCCAATGCGGTTGCCGGAGTGCGAGTTCAGCTGCTCGCCCATAAAGATCAGGCCAGCGGAGAGTCCGCCGTCGAGGTTATACGCCTGTGAACAGCCATACTCGGCAAACAGATCCGCAAACTCCCAAATCGTCATGCCGACGCTGTAATACTTCTGCCGCCCGTCGACCACAATCGCGAGGTAGTGCCCCGGCTCCAGATAGCCGATGCCCGCGCGCGGGTTGATCCGACGGACGCGATGGTACTTTGCGTCCTCGTTGATCACGCCGTCCTTGATGAGTGTCGGCCCGAAGGAGTAGCTGTTTTCCACGCCCTCTTCGAGCAGCGACTGTCCGCGCATTTCCCACTTGGCGAAGATGCGCATGGACATATCGGGGTAGATCGCGAGCGTATCCTCGGCGTTCTGATCCGAAAACAGCCGTCCGTCGCGAATCAGAATGCCCTTTTCGTCCTTTTCGCTGTTGATCAGGTTGTCGCCGGTGAGCCAGAGCACGGCCTTGGCGCGCCGCGCCATGATCCAGGGATATATCGCGCCGCGTCCGGTGTGCCCCTCGGAGCCAAAAGCAGGGCGGAATTGCGTGATGTCCTTCATGTGGATATCCGCTACAAAATAGGTTAGCGGCTTTCCCGCGTCGTTTGTCGTGCTGACGCGGTCAATGTCGATGCCGAGATCGTCCGAGCGGTAGGCCCAGTGCCCGTGCTCGCTGTCGACGACGACGACCTCCGGCGGATCGCTCTCCTTGCGATAGAAATTCTCTTCAAACGCGGCGATGGCGTCCGGCGTCGGCTCGGCACTCGGCGTTGGGGTTGCGGTCGGTTCCGCGCTCGCTTGTGTGGGAGCGGATTCCGGCGCGGCGGATGCAGCGGCGGATACCGGCTCGGGCGAAGGCTGCTTCTTAACGGACGCTCCGGCGAGCACCGCGCTCGCGGCGAGTCCAACCGCCAGCGGAATCAGGCAAATGCAGACCGTGTCGCCCTTGCTGCGGCGCGCCCGGATCGGGCGGTAGAGCAGCAGGAACATCGCCACGGTGAGCGCAAGGCCGGCGCCCATGCAGATGACGACGGGGCCGAACGACAGGTTCAGGCTCATGAGCATGCCCGGCTCGGTGTTTCCAGCGTGTTTTCCGTTTCCGGAGGTAGCGGGTTCCGTCGCCGCCTGCGGAGCATCGGCTGCTTCGGGCGCGGCGGTCGCTTCCGGCGTCGGCGCGGGCGAGGGGGAGACTGGCGCGTAGGCAATCAGGCTGGAGGAAGCGATGTGCTCAAACAGATCGTTCTTCGCTTCGTCCTCGCCAACGGTCGTATAGGCGAGCGTATAGGCGCTCGTTGTGTCGATGGAAAGTCCGAATACGCGCTGCGAAACGTGCAGATTGTAAGCGGCCTGCGCCACCTCGGCGGCGGTCTTTCCGGCGTAGGCGTTCAGCGGCGTGTTCATGTCCACGATGGTTGGGACGACGTCCGCAGTTGCGCCAAAGGTGTAAAACTTTTGTACGGACTCGCTTTCCCGCACCGCGCGAATCGCGCATTCGTTGACGAACTGGTGCGAACCGACCGGGTCCTCAGCGGCGTGCGCAACGACGACCTTCGGGTTCAACGCGGCAATCTGTGCTTTGAGGTATTTGATTACGTTCGTCTTGTTGAACTCCTCCGCCGCCATGGCGTAGGAGTCGTAATTGCTGCAGGAATAACCGCCAAAGATCGGGTATTCGAGGTACCCTTCCGAGGCGAGGCCAGCGAGCGCTTCGTTGACGCGCGCGCGCTTGCCATAGTTCGAAAGGTATAGAATTGCGGTCTTGATGCCGCGTTCTTTTGCATAGGTTGGTACCAGCGCGCCGAACTGCTTGTTCTCGTCGCCCGGGCCGACCGCAAGAATCAGCAAATCGACGGAGGTCGGCGAAGGTAGCAGCGCCTGCGTGGTGGTGCTGGTCGGCGAAACGGAGGAATAGGCGGTGACGTCGCCGATATCGCCCTCCGGCAGGTTGGAAACGGTGATGGACGCGCAGGACGGGTCAATTGAGATCACGCGGCGGAGGAATCCGTCCGTGATTGTTTCTTCCGAAATGGCGGTTGCGCCCGCGTTCAGCTGCGAAACCGTATAGCTGCCCGGAACGGTATACCAGTCCAGCACGAGGGTGCTGATTTCACCTTCCGGTGTGATGGTGAACGCGGAATTCGCCTTGAGGTGCACGCGCGAGGTAACCAAACCGTCGCTGAGGCGGTAGGTATACGACGCGGATTCCTCCGGCAGGGTAAACGAACAGCCAACCGGAACATCGGTTGGTTGCGGGGAGTCGGTGTTTTCCGCGTGCGCAACGGCGGGGGCGCTCAGCAGCGCGAGTCCGCAGATGAGCAACGCTAGTAGTCTTTTCATGCTTGATCCGTTCCTGTTTTTTGGCGAATTCCGAATTCATTTGTGGCAATTCGGTTCGCTTCTTTTATCGCTCACGCCCGGATGGGCGGGTTCGTCATTTCGTTTTGTGTTTGTTCCGGCGCTTTGGCTCTTCCAGCCCCTGCTCCTTCAAAATGCGCCGATACTTCCGGTTTGTTTTGCGCATCCGCACCAACAGAAAAATTGTGCTGGGAACCACCGCAGCGAGAAATCCGACGGCGAGACCTGCCCACTTGCCCCAGTTTTCAGGCTCTTTTGCGTCTGTCGATTGCACTGGCGCTGCCGTTGCGGCCGCCGTTGGTTCCGGCGTGAGCACCGCCGTTGGCTCCGGCGTCGGGGCAACGTAGTTGGACAGTCGCGCGGGATCGACGTGCTCAAAGAAGTCGTCCTTCGCCTCGTCCGCGCCGACCGCGGAATACGCTAGCCCGAACACCGCGGAGTTAAAGTCCCCCTCGTCGTAGACGGTCTGGTGATACTCCTGCTGGGACACGTGCATGTCGTAGGCTTCGTTTGCGAGTTCCAGCGCGGTCTTTCCGCCAAACGCGGCGAGCGGAACGCGCCAATCCATGGTTCGGGTTTGCTCGGCGTACAGATGCAGATAGAGCTTCTGCGTCTGCCAAGCGTCGTATTCGGTTACGGAGTCAGGGTACTGTGCGGCGTCCGCCGCGAGCGGTACGGCTTTGAGCAGGCAATGCGCGGTTACGCGGTGCGCGCCGTGGCCGTACTCGCCGTTGATGTCGTGGGAAACGATGACCTCCGGCTGAAACCGCCGGATCAGCTCCACGAGCGAGGATACTGTGTTCTCCTCGCCCCAGCGCTTCAGTCCGTCCTCGAGCGTCGTGGTGTACGCGTCCCGAAACGGCAGAAACACCGGCGCGCTGCGAACGCCAAGGTGCCAAAGTCCGGCCAGCGCCTCGTCCACGCGGATTCGCTCGCCGTTTGCCATGTAGGCAACCTGAACCGCAAGCCCGCGCTCGCCCGCGTAGGTGGGAATCGTTCCGCCAAAGTAGAGCAGCTCGTCGTCACAGTGCGCAGAAACGACCAAGAGATCCGCTTTCTGGAGCGGCGGCTGCCAGTTGAGCACACCCTCCGGCAGCTCACCCGCCGTATAGAGCGTCAACTCGGAGAGCAACAGCGTTTCGTCCTCGTGGTAGAGCCGGATTCCGCGCGCCTCCGGCTGTAACGGATAGAACGCGTTGTAGAGCGGATGATCGAGCGTTTCGCGGCGCAACTCCGCACCCTGCGTGTCTATCTGCACCAGTATAGCAGAAACCGGCGGTTCGTACCACTTTAGATATACGCCCGCAACTGCTTCCGCATCCGTCCAGGCGCAGGAGTAGCCATCTTTTGGGGCAAGTTTTGCGTAGGTTTCCACGTTGCCGTCCCGCGTAAGTTTGACCGCGCGGGAATCCTCCGGCGCGGAAACGGACACCTGCGCGGTGACGTCCTCGGCCGCATCGGCGTTTTCGGCAAGTGAAATCGCCGGCGCGATCAGCAGAAGCGTGACCGCGCCGACGAGAAGAACCGTATTTTTTACTTTCTGAACCGACATGCTTTGGCGCATATCCTCCTAATATAGTAATCGTTCAAAAATGGGCAAGTGCGGGAACCGCGTCAGGATTCCTGTGCCAATCTGGCGTTTGCCTCGCGCATTTCGCGTTCGGTCTTTTGCAGGTCCTTACCGCCGAGAATCAGCAGCAAGCCGCCGCTTCCAAAGAGAAGCAACAGGCTGAGGATGCCGATGGACGCGCGGTCGGTCAGCATATAGAACATGGCGTAGAGCAGCGGGCCAATGACGGTTGCAAACTTGCCGAAGACGTCGTAGAAGCCGAAGTACTCCGCGCTTCTTGCCTGCGGAACCAGCTTGCCGAAGTAGGAGCGCGAGAGTGCCTGAATGCCGCCCTGTACGGTGCCGACGAGCGCCGCGAGCACCCAGAAGAGCGTGGTTGCCAGCCCGCGCGCGGAATTGTAGTCCGCAACTTTCTGCGTATCCTGCGCGTAGACGGCGAGTTCCTTGCCGACGTTTGCCAGCGCGGCGGAGGCGGTGCTTCGGCTTTCGTCACTCGTAAACGAGTAGACGACGCCCGCGGGGTCTTCGACCTTCGTAGTCAAATCCGCTACAACGGTTGCAAACGCCGCGGAGCGATCCTCCGCGGAGAGCTCGGCGCGCGCGTCCTCAACGAGATCCTTCGAGAGCGTTTCCCAGGCCTTTTGATCCTGCTTGTCCGTAAACGAAACCTGTTCGGCGGCAACGCTGGCGCGCGTCGCGGTAACGAGGTCGAGCTGATACGGTTCGACCAGCCGACCCATGAAGAAGCCGACACCGCAGATCACGAAATAGACCGCAATTGCGGAAATGATCATCTTAATCGCGCCGAACTTGCCGGAGAGTTTGCTAAAAAGAATCGCGCAGGGGGCGGCGACGAGCTGCGTCACCAGCAGCGCAAAAATCATGCCCGTGGTGCCAAGTCCCAGCGTCGCGCCGTAGTTGGTGGCCAGTGAAATGACCGCGCCG
Source organism: Christensenella sp. (assembly GCA_034927595.1). Classification (GTDB taxonomy): domain Bacteria; phylum Bacillota; class Clostridia; order Christensenellales; family CAG-138; genus UBA7703. Next base: position 15,585 of record JAYFPQ010000104.1, on the reverse strand, counting down.
ACGCCGTCGTTGTAGAGGAAGTTGGCGATCAGGTAGATGAAGAGCCCCTTGTTGTTTACGCAGCGCCTCATCGTGTCCCAGAGGTTCGAGAGCGCGTGCTTGGCCAGTTCGCCTGGCGGGGTTTCGACGTAGTGCGTCTGCTTGACGTTCTTGAGAATCGGGATGGAGAACACGAGCCACCAGACGGTGACGATTAGAATCGCGAATTTCATCGCAATGGGGTCGTAGTTGCGAAGCAGCATGACGGCAATTGAAATCACGAACGGAATCGTGCTGCCGCCGATATAACCCATCGCATAGCCCCAGGAGGAAACGCGATCCATGCGCTCGTCCGTGGTCACGTCGGTGAGAAACGAGTCGTAGAACACGCAGGAACCGCTAAAGCCGATGTGTGAAATCACATAGCCGACGAGCATCCATTGCCAGGTGCTTACGAACGCGAGCACGGCGGTGGACAGCGCGCCAATGAGGATGAACGCGAAGAGCAGCTTTTTCTTGTTGCCCTTGAAGTCGGCAACCGCGCCGAGGGTTGGGGCGAGGAACGCGCCAATTAGCGAGGCAAGCGAAACGCCGATGCCCCACCATTTGGTTCCGAGGTCGCCCGCCACGCTGGCATAGTAGATTGGGAAGATGACGGCCATGATGTTGGTGGCATAGACGGAGTTTGCCCAATCGTAAAAGATCCAGCTTCTTTCCTGCTTGGTAAAGCGCTTGCTTTCGTCGCGCGGACGCATGAATGGTTCACCCTCTCCCATATAGAAATTTGAAAAATGAAGAACAAGAACTGCTTGCAGTATACCATTCTTCGAGGGCGGGAACAAGGCGGTTTACGCTTGCGTTACCAGTGATTGCCGTAAAGCGGAAGATTTTACGAGAATCGTTTCTGTTTTTGATTTTTGGAGTCATAAAACGGAATTATGGTCGTTGTTTCTCCGATGCGGAGTCCATTTTTGTACGCGTACTCAAAAAATGAAAGGCATGCGCACAAATTTTATATATTGCGCGCGGATTCGTTGACATTGCCACAAGGCGGGGCTATGATGAACTTGAGCGAATTCCCACACGTCGAGTATTTCAATTCAGATCAGGAGGGCATCCATGAACGCCTACATTCAGAGGGTATTGGAAGAAGTCCAGAAGAAAAACGCAACCGAACCGGAGTTTCTGCAGACCGTAGAAGAGGTGTATTCCTCGTTGGACGCGGTCGTCAACAAGCATCCGGAGTATGAAAAGGCCAGCCTGCTGGAACGCATGGCGGAGCCGGAGCGGTCGATTTCGTTCCGCGTAAGCTGGGTGGACGACGCGGGCCGGGTGCAGGTGAACCGCGGCTATCGCGTGCAGTTCAACGGCGCAATCGGGCCCTACAAGGGCGGTTTGCGGTTCCATCCAAGCGTCAATCTCTCGATCATGAAGTTTTTGGGGTTCGAACAGACGTTTAAAAACAGCCTGACCAGCCTGCCGATCGGCGGCGGAAAGGGCGGCAGCGACTTTGACCCGCGCGGCAAATCGGACGGCGAGGTGATGCGCTTCTGCCAGGCATTTATGACGGAGCTGTATCGGCATATCGGGCCGGACGTGGACGTCCCCGCGGGCGACATCGGCGTTGGCGGGCGCGAAATCGGCTATCTTTACGGGCAGTATCGCCGCATCAAGGGCGCGTTTGAAAACGGCGTACTCACGGGCAAGGGCTTGAGCTTTGGCGGCAGTCTGATCCGTCCCGAGGCAACGGGCTTTGGCGCGGTGTATTATGCAAACGAGGTCTTTGCGCACGAGGGCGACACGATCAAGGGCAAGACGTTTGTGCTCAGCGGCTTCGGCAACGTGACCTGGGGCGTGGCAAGAAAGCTCGAAGAGCTCGGCGCGGTGGCCATCGCAATCTCCGGGCCGGACGGCTATGTGCATGACCCGAAGGGCGTGCTCGGCAAGAAGATTGAATACCTCGTCGAAATGCGCAACAGCGGCCGCGACAAGGTGAAGGATTATGCCGATCGCTACGGCTGCGCGTTCTACCCGGGCGAAAAGCCGTGGGGAGTCAAGGCGGACGTGTACATGCCGTGCGCGACGCAGAACGACGTGAATATGCTCTCCGCAAAGAAGATCGCGGCGAGCGGTTCGAAATACTACATCGAAGTGGCGAACATGCCGACGACGAACGACGCGCTGAACTTCCTGCTGGAGCAGAAGCACCTGATCGTGGCGCCCAGCAAAGCGGTTAACGCGGGCGGCGTGGCGACGAGCGCGCTGGAGATGAGCCAGAACAGCCAGCGGTTGAGCTGGAGCGCGGAAGAGGTCGATGCAAAGCTGCACGGCATCATGAAGAACATTCACGATAGTTCCGCAAAGGCAGCGGAGGAAAACGGCCTCGGCTACAACCTCGTTGCCGGCGCGAACATCGCGGGTTTCGCGAAAGTCGCCGACGCGATGTTGCAGCAAGGGACATTCTAAGAAACGAATGCGAACGCCCGCGCGAAAGCGCGGGCGCTTGTTGTTCAGAGCAGACGCGATGCTGCAGCAGGGAACAATCTAAGAACGAGATATCCGCAAGGAACCCCGCCGGAAGGCGGGGTTCCTTTTCTATACCCCCAAAACCGTTGCGTAAGGCGCAAAAACGGGCAATAGGTTCGCTTGATGTTGCACATTATGCAACATTGACGCAAATAGTGCATTGCGAACACAAATGCGCGCGAATATGATGGAATCAGTGAGATACACGCATTTCAGCTTTTTATCCGAAGGATTGTAGAAAACAAGCAAATCAAACATAGCCCTCGCGGAAAGGAGCATCCCCCTTTGACGCAGATTGACGCAACCACGCGATTAAGCGCGGACATTCGCATACAGACCATTCGTGCGTTGGAACACGCAGGCTTTGGGCACATTGGCGGCAGCATGTCGATTGCGGATGTGCTCGCCGTGCTCTATGGCGGCGAGCTGCGCATCCATCCTGACGAGCCGGACTGGCCGGAGCGGGACTACCTCGTGCTCAGCAAGGGACACTGCGGCCCCGCGCTCTACGCCGCTCTCGCGCTGAAGGGCTATTTCCCGATGGATTGGCTCAACACGGTCAACCAACCGGGCACGCGCCTTCCGAGCCACTGCGACCGGCTGAAAACGCCGGGTATCGACATGACCACCGGATCGCTGGGGCAGGGCATCTCCTCCGCGGCGGGCATCGCGCTGGGGCTTAGAATGCAGGGAAAAGACTCCCGCGTGTTCTGCATCTTGGGCGACGGGGAATTACAGGAAGGTCAGGTCTGGGAGGCGGCGGCCGCGGCGGAGCACCTGAAGCTGCACCGCCTGATCGCGTTTGTGGACGAGAACAAGCGCCAGCTCGACGGCTACGTGGCGGACGTCTGCGGCGGCGATCCGGTGGAAAAGTTCCGCGCGTTTGGCTGGAACGCGGTGCGCGTCTGCGGTTGGGATTTGGCGGCGATTTCGCGCGAAATTCGCGCCGCGTCGGAACAGACGAGCGCGCCGAGCGTGATTGTGCTCGAAACGACGAAGGGAATCGGCTGCAGCTTTGCCGAACGCGAGCTGGCGAATCATTATATGGTGATCTCAAAGGAAATGGCGGACGAGGCGGTGGCCGAGATCGAACGGCGGTTGCTGGCGGGCGTGTATCCCGCGGGGGAGGGCGCATGACGAATCGAACTTTTGTCGCCCAGCCGGACAAGCAGGACATGCGGGATGCCTACTGCGACGCGTTGATTACGGCGGCGGAGCAGAACGAGCGCGTGCTTTCACTCAACTGCGATCTCTCCGGCTCGCTTGGAACGGGACGGTTTCGCGCGCGCTTTCCGGAGCGTTCCTATAACCTTGGCATTATGGAGGCGAACGCCTGCTCCATGGCGGCGGGGCTTTCCGTGACCGGTTACGTTCCGTTTGTGCATTCGTTCGCGGTGTTCTCCTCGCGGCGGATGGCGGATCAAATATTCCTCTCCTGCGCCTACGCGGGGCTGAACGTCAAGATCATCGGCGGGGACGCGGGCGTCAGCGCGGCGACCAACGGCGGCACGCACATGGCGTTTGAGGATCTCGGCGTACTGCGCAGCATCGTCGGCCTGCGCCTGTTTGAACCGACCGACAACGTCATGGTCAAGGCGCTGATTCCATTGCTTGCCTCACAGTATGGCGTGGACTACATCCGCATGCCGCGTCGCGGCGTGGTGAAGATTTACGACGAAGGGGAGTCGTTTATTCCCGGCAAAGCGAAGCTGCTGCGCGAGGGAAGCGACGTTGCGATCATCGCCTCCGGCGTGCTGGTTTCGGAGGCGCTGCTGGCGGCGGATTTGCTCGCCGCGGAGGGAATTGAGGCGCGCGTGCTGGACTGCTTTACAATTCAACCGCTCGACACGGACTGCGTCGTCGAGAGCGCGCAGACGACCGGCTGCGTGGTCACCGCCGAAAACCACAACGTCATCGGCGGCTTAGGCAGCGCGGTGGCGGAGGCGCTTGGTGAACGCGCGCCCGTGCCGATGGAGCGCGTGGGGGTCAAGAACTCCTTTGGCGAGGTTGGTTCGCAGGCGTATCTGATGGATCACTTTGGGCTTCGTGCAAAGGACATAGCGGATGCCGCGCGGCGCGTGATTGCGCGAAAAAACGAACGATAAACAAAGAGAAACAGCTTTGGAGGATATGGAAATGAGCATTGAACGGTTACAGCCCTTTCTCAACGGCGCGTTTACGCCGAGTGAAACACAAAAATACATGCCCGTCTACAACCCCAGCACGGGTGAAGTGATTGCGGAAACGCCCTGCTGCACGGCGGCTGAGGTGGCATTCGCCGTGGAAGCGGCAAAGGCCGCGTTCCCCGCGTGGTCGAATACCCCCGTCGCCAAGCGGGTCGAGGTGCTCTACCGCTTCCGCGAACTGCTGCTCGAGCACATGGACGAGCTGACGATGATTCTCTGCCGCGAGAACGGCAAAAACTGGGACGAGGCGCAGGGCGACCTGCTCAAGGTCAAGGAACCCGTCGAGGTTGCGCTGGGCGCGCCTTCGTTACTGATGGGCGAGTCGCTGATGAACGTCACGAGCGGGTTTGATTCCACGCTCTATCGCGAACCGCTGGGCGTGTTCGTCGGGATTGCGCCGTTCAACTTTCCCGCGATGATACCGATGGGTTGGATGATGCCGATGTGCATCGCAACCGGAAACACGCTCGTGCTCAAGGCCGCGAGCATGACGCCGATGACCTCTATGCGCCTTTGCGCGCTGCTCGCCGAGGCGGGGCTGCCAAACGGCGTGGTCAACCTCGTGACCTGTTCGCGCAACGAGGCGGAGCTGCTGCTTTCGCATCCCGACGTCGCGGGGGTAACGTTCGTTGGTTCCACGTCGATCGGGCGGCATATCTACGCAACCGCCGCGGCAAACGGAAAGCGCGTCTCGTGTCTCTGCGAGGCAAAGAACCACGCGCTCGTGCTGGCGGACGCGCCTCTGGAGCGCACGGTTGCGGGCATCGTCAACTCCGCGTTCGGCTGCGCGGGTGAGCGCTGCATGGCGCTGCCGGCCATCGTCGCGGAAGAGCGAATTGCCGACGCGCTGGTTGCCGAGCTCGTTCGGCAGGTGAAGACGAAAAAGATCGGCCCCGCCTACGACAAGGCCACCGACCTTGGCCCGCTGGTCACCGCCGAGCACCGCCAGAGCGTGGTGAACTGGATTGAAACGGGCGTTGCCGAGGGGGCAAAGCTCGTGCTGGACGGGCGAAACGTCTCCGTGCCGGGGTACGAGAACGGGTTCTATCTGGGACATACAATTTTCGATCATGTGATGCCGGACATGCGCGTGGGCACCAGCGAAATCTTCGGGCCGGTGCTCTGCATCAAGCGCGTGAAGAACTTTGAGGAAGGCCTCGCGCTCATGAACGCAAGCGAGTTTGCAAACGGCTCCGTGATCTTTACACAGAACGGTTACTACGCGCGGGAATTTGCAAAGCGGACGCACGGCGGTATGGTCGGCGTCAACGTCGGCATTCCGGTTCCGGCGGGCATGTTCCCGTTCAGCGGGCACAAGCACTCGTTCTTTGGCGATCTGCATGTGCTCGGCAAGGACGGACTGCGTTTTTACACGGAGTCCAAGGTCGTGACCACGCGCTGGTTCGACGAGGAGGAGCGCAAGCAGTCCTCGGTCGGCACCTGGGACGGCGCACTGTAACGAATACCTTTGGAAACGCAAAGCCGAATCAACGAATGGAGGCAAACCAAGATGAAACGCACGGGCGGACAGATCATCATGGACTATCTCGAGCGCGAGGGCGTGCCCTACGTGCTCGGCATCCCCGGCCACGGGATACTCGGGTTCTTTGACGCGCTGCGTGAAAGCGTATTTGCGGGAAGGACGAAATACATTCAGGTCAAGCACGAGCAGGCCGCCTTGCACATGGCCGACGGGTACTTTCGCATCAAGGGTGAACCGCTCGCGGTGTTTACGTCCATCGGCCCCGGCGCGCTGAACACGGCAATCGGCCTTGGCACGGCGTATGTGGATTCCACGGCGGTGCTCCAGTTTTCGGGCGATACGCACGTTCATATGAAGGGTGTCGGCGTGTTGCAGGAGATTGAGCGTTATCAGGATTCCAACTTTATCCGCGCGCTCGAACCGCTGACAAAACGCGCCTGGCGCGTGGAGTCCACGGGGCAGCTACCACGCATTCTGCAACGCAGCTTTAACCAGATGCTTACCGGGCGGAAGGGCCCCGTCGTCGTTGCGCTGCCGATGAACGTTCAAACCGAATCGGTCGAGATGGAACCGCCGGAACCGCAACGGCACCGCGCCGTGTTGCCCTCCGTCGGGGACGCGCGCGCCATCGACGCGGCGGCCAAGCTGCTGCGCGCGGCAGAGCGCCCCGTGATGTTGCTCGGCGGCGCTGCGCTTCGCTCCGGCGAGACGGAGCTGCTGGTCAAACTGGCGGAAACGCTCGGCGCGGCGGTGGTCACTACCATGGCGGGCAAGAGCGCGTTTCCGGAGGATCACCCGCTCTATGGATTCCACACGGGGTCGAAGGGCACGCCGCTGGGGCTGCACCTGACGAGCACGGCGGACGTGATTCTCGCGCTCGGCGCGCGCTTTGCGGACGAAACCACCTGCTCCTACAAGGACGGGGTTGCGTTCTCCATTCCGAAGACGAAGCTCATTCACGTGGACATCGATGCGGGCGAAATCGGCAAGAACTACCCCTGCGAGGTCGGCATTCTCGGCGATCTGAGTCAGGTTTCGCGGCAGCTCATCGACGCCTACGGTGAGCCGCGCGACTGGCGGACAAGCGCGTATGCGCGGGAGATTGCCGAACAACGCGCCGAATGGCGCGCGCACATCGAAAAAGGGCGCGAGCGAACCTTCGACAAGATTACGATTTCGCAATTGATCGGCGAGCTGGAAGCCTGCCTTCCGGAAGGGACGATCATTTCGACCTCCTCCGGCAACACGCAGGCGCAGCTCTTTCAGGAATATGCGTTTACCAAGGAGCAAACGCACCTGACCACCGGCGGGTTCTCCACGATGGGCTGGGCGTTTCCCGCCGCGCTGGGGGCAAAACTCGCCGCGCCCGGACGCCCGGTCGTCTGCCTGCTTGGCGACGGCGATTTCTTGATGACGATGCAGGAGCTCTCCACGATGGCGCAGTACGACATCCCCGTCGTGGTCGTGCTTGCAAACAACCGCTGCTGGATGGCGATTGAGGATTTGCAGCGCGGGATGCTGGGCAGCAATCATGCGTTCGGCAACCGCTTTGAGCAAGGCGAAGAGCCGTATTCGCCGGACTTTGCGGAGATTGCGAAGAACTTTGGCATTGCGAGCGAAAAAATCTCCGCGCGCGGGAGCGTTGCTGCTGCGGTGACCAAGGCACTTGCCTCGAAGAAACCGGCGCTGATCGAGGTGGACGTATACGACCAATACCCCGAATCCGGAGGGGCGGCATACGGCTGGTGGGACGTGCCGATTCCAACCTATCTGGAGGAACGGCGCGCGAAATACGACCGCGAGCGCACGGGCGAACGGGTCTGACACGAAGAAGCGAAACGGGGGAAGAAAGAAATGCGTCTTGCGGTCATCAACGAAGTCAGCGCGCGGCTAAAAAACGCGGATATCCTGTCCGCGCTGTCCGAGCACGGCGAGATTACCGTCTACAACGCGGGCATGTCGGCTAGCGGTGACGAGCCGGAGCTGACCTATCTGCAAACGGGGCTGATGGCGGCGCTGCTGCTCAACCTGGGTGCGTGCGATTTCGTCGTCGGCGGCTGCGGTACGGGGCAGGGGTTTCTCAACAGCGTGTTGCAATACCCAAACGTCGTGTGTGGGTTGCTGACGGAACCGCTGGATGCCTGGCTGTTTTCGCAGATCAACGCGGGCAACTGTGTGTCCCTCGCGTTAAACAAGGGCTACGGCTGGGCGGGGGAACTGAACCTGAAGCTGCTCTTTCGCGAGCTGTTTCGCGACCCACCCGGCGCGGGATACCCGCCCGCGCGGAGCGAGAGTCAGGCGCAGAGCAGGGCAAGGCTAAGCGAGATTTCCCGCGCGGCGCACCGCGACATGGCGGAAATTCTCCGGCTGCTCGATCCGGCGGTTGTCCGCCCGCTCAAGCAATACCAAGTGTTTCTGGATTTGCTGCGCAATGCCGAAAACCGAGCGTTGGCGCAGGACGTCCTATCCTATCTCGAAACGTTATAAAGAGGGGGTGCGCGCGTGATACAGTCGCTGGACCGCGGTATCCAGATTCTGTTGATCCTCGCGGAGAGGAGCTGCGTGGGCGTTACCGAGCTCGCGGAGACGCTTGGCGTGGATAAGAGCACCGCGTCGCGCCTCGTGGAGACCCTGCGTGGGCGGGACATGGTTCGCGTGGACCCCGAAACGAAGAAATTCCGGCTGGGGTTTCGCATTCTGCATCTGGGCGAAGCGCTCAAGGACAACCTGAACGTGATCTCCATCGCGCGGCCGCTGCTGCTTTCGCTCAGCGGGCAGATCAACGAGAGCGTGCACTTCTGTGCCTACAACAACAACAGTGTCTACGTGATGGATCAGGTGCGCTCCAGTAAGAACTATTCCCTCTCCGCAACGGTCGGCATGATCGAACCGCTGCACTGTTCGTCCGTTGGCAAATGCATTCTGGCCTACCGCCGGCCGGAGACGATCCGCGCGCTGTTGGAAGACTATACCTTCACAAAATACACCGAGCAGACGATGACCACGAAGGAAGCACTGCTGGAAAATTTGGAACGGATTCGCGCGCAGGGGTTTGCGCTGGACGACGAGGAGATGGCTCCCGGCGTTCGTTGCATCGCCGTTCCGGTGTACGACTATCGCAACAGCGTTCGCTACAGCATCGGCGTGTCCGGGCCAAAGAACGGCCTGAACACCACGACAATCGAATTCTATGTGCGCCGCATGCAGGAGACCGCAAAGCGTCTCAGCGCGGAGATTGGCAGCACACGATAATCAAGCATTTCTTTTGTTTCTCTTCTGATGTTCGTTCTATTTTTTGCAATTCAAGTAGATGAAACAGAGGTATCTTATGGAAAAAATGAGATTTGTACTCGTTGGCTGCGGCCGCATTGCGACGCTGCACGTTGCGGGCTATCTTGGTCGCGAGGACGCCGAGCTTTGGGGCGTTTACGACAAAAACCCGCAGGCGGCGAAGCGCTTTGCCGCGGAGCACGGCATTCCGAAGGTATACGACTCCTACGAGGCGGTGCTGGCCGACCCCGCAGTAACCGGTGTGGAGCTGCTCGTTCCGCACCATCTGCACTGCGAACTCACGATTGCCGCCTGCCGGGCAAAGAAGCACGTCTCCGTGCAAAAGCCCATGGCGCTCAACCTCGCGGAGTGCGACGAGATGATTGCCGCGGCAAAGGAAAACGGCGTTGTACTCAAGGTGTTTGAAAACTTTGTGCACTACCCGCCGTACCTGCTGCTAAAGCAACTGATCGAGCAGGGCGAAATCGGCGAAATTCGCGGCGTGCGGTATAAAATGTGCAACGCGTCGCTCTACTCGGACAACATTCCCGGTGCGGACGCGCGGGCCAAGCACACGGACGCATCGAAGGACGACTGCCCGCATACGGGTTGGAAGGTCGATCCGTCGAGCTGGCTCTGGCGGCTGAACGGTTCCCTCTGCGGCGGCGGGCCGGTGGTGTTTGACGACGGGTACCATAAGTTTTCGCTGTTTCTCGATCTCGTCGGCGGCGTGGAAAAGGTCTGCGCGTGGATTGACGAAACGCCCGCCCTGCCGGGGATTATGCAGGACGTACCCGCGGTGATTATGTGGAAATACGCGGATAAAAAGGTCTACGGCGTGTGGGACGTGACCGCCGCACCGGACCTCTACGTGAAGGGGAAATACTACACCTGCGACGAGCGCATGGAGGTAACGGGCACGCGCGGCGTGCTCTGGCTGACGCGCTGCACAGCGGAGATGCTGGACACCGTTGCTCCGGTTGTGCTCTATCGGGACGGTAAGCTCACGGAATACTGGGACGTGCCCAGCGACTGGCAGGACGCGTTTATCCACTCGACGCAGGACTTTATCGAGTCCATTCGGGACGGACGCGAGCCGGTGCTCTCCGGCGAGCGCGGGCGGGAGGTATTGGCCTTTGCGCTTGCGGCAATGGCCAGCTCCGAACAGAAGAAGGAAATCTATCTTTCCGAACTTGGCGACCGTAAGAAACAGAAGCGGCGCGGAATTCTATCGATCTTCGGTAAAAAGCAGGGGTAGAAGACACATCTGTTTCGTGCTGTCATATTCGGTAAGAAGCAGGGGTAACGAATTTGTTTTGATCATTTCAGAAAGGGGAATCGGGCATGGAACGGAACAAGGGGAACCTCATTCAAAAGCTCTGTTACGGCGCGGGGGACATCTACGGGGGCGGCGCGTTCTTGATCTTCAGCATGCTCTACATGAACTTCCTCGTGCTGGTCGAGGGGCTGCCGGTCGTCGCCACGAGCCTGATTGTGTTCATCGGCAAGCTCTGGGACGCGGTTACCGACCCCTGGATGGGGCGCATTTCGGATCGGACGCGTTCGCGCTTCGGGCGGCGGCGGCTCTACTTCCTGATCGGCATCATTCCGGTGTTTCTCTCGTTCATCATGATGTTCTATTCGTTCGGCATGCAGAGCACGCTGGCGAAGGTCATCTATTATACGTTTGCCTACATGTTCTTCGGCACGGCGTTTACGATTGTGATGGTGCCGTACAACGCGATTCTATCGGACATGACGAGCGACTACGATGAGCGCACAAGCTTTACCACCGTTCGGATGCTGTTTTCCGGCGCGGCGGCGCTGCTCGCGGCGGTGGTGCCGGGGATTCTGATCAAGCTGGTTGGCGGAGGTGTCAACGGCCCCGCGCAGAAGAACGGATACCTGCTGATGGCCTGCGTAATGGCGACGATCTTCGGGCTCTGCTGGTTTGTTGCGTTCCTTGGCACGCGTGAAAAACAGGACCTGCCGCCGGTGGAAAAGGTATCGATGGGGGACTGGTTCGGGCTCTTTAAAAACAAGGCGTATCGCAACTACCTCGGCATCTTTCTTTCGTTTCAGGTCGGCGTTGACCTCGTGTTGGCGCTGTTTATCTTTTACATCGACATCGTCGTGCTGAAATACCAGAGTTACGAGCTGGTGATGGGCGTACTGCTCGTGTTCTCGCTCGTGTTTATGGCGATCATGGGCTGGGTTGCGCAAAAGAAAGGCAAGGCGTTTCCGCTGTTCATCGGCATGCCGGTCTGGATTCTCACGATGATTGCGTTCCTGTTTGTCAAGAGCGATACGCCGGTGGTCGTGCTCTGCGTGCTCGCGGGGTTGATCGCGGTTGGCTCCTCTTCCGGCAATCTCTCTACCTGGTCGATGCTCACGGACGTGTACGACATCGACGAAATTCGCACTTCCCGCCGCCGCGAGGGCGTTTACAGCGGGTTGACGACGTTTTTGCGCAAATTTGCCAGCGGCGTCGCCGTGCTGTTGCTCGGTTTCGGACTGCGGTTACTGGGGTTTGATCAGGCGCAATACAACCTGCTCAAGGCGGAGAACGCGAGCTTCGATCCCGCGGCGTATGCGCAGAGTACGCTCGTGGTCGGCCTGCGCTGGATGTTTGTGCTGATTCCGGTCGTGCTATTGAGCGTATGTTTGATCTTTGCGATTCGAAACAAGGTCAACAAGCGCCGGTTCGACGCGGTGCTCAAGGGGATTGATTCCTTCCAGAAACAGGGGAACCTCGCCGCGCTTTCGACGGAGGAAAAAGAGGATATCTTTCTTGTAACCGGCGAGCCGGAGGAAGACCTCTGGGGCGGCGCGGAGCGGAAATCCGCCGCAAAATAATCCTACGAACCAACAAAAAAGCCGCTTTGTTGCGGCTTTTTATTGTCTATAACGTAGCTCTGCTTGCGCAAGCAAGCAAGAAAAAACCCTTAACCCGGAGGCCACGCGAGCAGCCGCCCGCCGAGCACATGGAAGTGCAGATGCGGAACGCTCTGCTGTCCGTCCGCGCCGCTGTTGACGACGACGCGATAACCGGACTCGTCGATGCCGAGCTCGCGCACCAGTTTGGAGATAACGCTGTAGACGTGCCCGACCAGCGCCTCGTCCGCCTCGGCCAGTTCGTTGACGCCGGGGATATGCCGCTTCGGCACGACGAGCACATGCGTAGGCGCCTGCGGGTTGATGTCCCGAAATGCGATGACCTGCTCGTCCTCAAAGATCTTTGTGGACGGGATGTCGCCGGAAACGATTTTGCAAAAGATACAGTCGCTCATTGCTGTTTCAACTCCTTTTTCCAATTCTACTCCGCAAAGCGGATTTGTTTCAACTCAATTGTTCGCCAAACGCCGTTTCACCTTCGAACCCGGTGAGGCGGATGCGGACGATTTCGCCTTCGCGTGCGTCGGTGGCAACGCGAATGTAGTTTCCGCTGTAGCCCGCGCCGTCGCTCTCGGCAAGCACCTCGACCACGCTGCCGATCTGCGAGCGCAAGTATTGCTCCGTCAGCCGCTTTCCAAGCGCGATGAGCTCCCGGGCGCGCGCTTCCTTGACCGATTTTGGCAGGTTGTCGCCCAGCGCTTCCGCCTTGGTGCCCTTTCGTAGCGAAAACGGAAACACGTGCATGCGGGCAAACGCCGCCTGTTCGCAGAACGCGAGCGTCGCCAGATGCTCCTCCTCCGTTTCGCCGCAGAATCCGGCGATGACGTCCGTCGTGATCGCGCAGTCCGGCATATACGTTCGCAGAAGATCGAGCGAATGGAGGTATTCCTCCGCCGTGTAGTGCCGGTTCATGCGCCGGAGCACCGGGTTTGAGCCGCTCTGGAGCGAAAGATGAAACTGTCGGCAGATTTTCGGATTCTCCGCGAGTGCCTTTGCGACCGGTTCCGTCACAAACAACGGCTCTATCGAGCCAAGGCGAATCCGCCGGATGCCGTCCGGTTCGCTCGCGGCGCGGATTGCGTCCAACAGGGTCAATCCCTGCCCCGTCAGATCGCGCCCGTAGCTTGCGAGGTGGATGCCCGTGAGCACGATCTCGCGGTAACCCTCGTTGGCGAGCAGCGCGACCTCGCGCGAAATCTCGCCCAGCGGACGCGAGCGCAGCGGCCCGCGCGCGTAGGGAATGATGCAGTAGGAGCAAAAATTCACACAGCCGTCCTGAATTTTGAGCGTCGCGCGGGTGCGCGAATCGCGCACGGCGGAAAACGGCTCAAACTCGCGCTGCTGCGCAATCGGCTGAATATAGGTCTCCGTGGTTCGCGCGGACAGCGCTTCGTGCACGCGGGGGACAATATCTTTTCGCCCGCTCGTGCCAAGCACGAGACCGACGCCCTCCAGCGCGGCGACCGTCTCCGGCGAAACCTGCGCGTAGCAGCCGACGGCGACGACGAGCGCGTCCGGGTTCATTCGGTGCGCGCGGGCAATCATCTGGCGGGACTTCGTGTCGCTTGTCTGCGTGACCGTACAGGTGTTGACGACGTAGACGTCCGCCGGTTCCGAGAACGCGACAATCTCCCAGCCGTCCGCGAGAAACAGCTCGCGCATGGCTTCCGTCTCGTAATGATTCACCTTGCAGCCGAGGGTTGTGAACGCCGCCTTCATGGTTCTACCTCGTAGAGGATTTGCGCGAGCATCGCCATACCCGCCGTTTCCGTACGCAGAATGCGCTTGCCGAGAGAAACGCTGAGCGCGCCCTCTGCCGTAAGCCGGCTGACCTCGCTGTCCTCCAGCCCGCCTTCGGGGCCGATCAGGATTGCGATGGTTTTGTGTGAATCAGCCTGCCGCAGGGCGGTCTTCAGCGAGCGCGCGTCTTCCTCTTCGTAGGCGACAAGAAACAAATCAAACTGCTTTGGATCGACTTTCTTCAGTTCGACGAGCGGCAGCACCTGCGGCACGACCGCGCGGCGGCTCTGCTTGGCCGCTTCCAGCGCAACGCGGTTGTAGCGCTCGCGCTTCTTCTCAAAATCCTTGTTCGGAATCACCACGCAGCGCGCGGAGACCACGGGCACCACGGCGAACACGCCGAGCTCCGTGCACTTCTGCACGATGGTCTCCATCTTGCCCGTCTTGGGCAGGCATTGAAACAGCGTGACCGCAACGGGGCTTTCCGTCGCGCTGTCGTGCTTTTCGCCGAGTGCGCAGACGACCGCCTCCGGTGAAACAGAGGTGATGACCGCGTCATATGTTCCGCCCGCGCCGTCGCAGAGCGAGAGCGCGTCGCCCGGCTTCATGCGAAGCACGCGGGAGATGTGGTGCGCGTCGTCGCCCGTAATGGTCGCGGTGGATTCCGCGATGTTGTCGCAAAAGAAGCGTCGCATGTTTGTTGTTTCCTAAGCGCGCAGCAGCATGGCAACCCAGCCCTCGCTGCGCAAAATCTGTTCAACGGAAAAGCCCTCCTTGAGCAGCGCCGCCTTGACCTCGTCCTCCCGCTCGTCGATGATGCCGGAGACGATGAATGGCGCGCCCTGTTTGCAGCAGGTCTTTGCAAACGGAGCCAGCGCGATGATGACGCCCGCGACAATGTTCGCGGCAACAACGTCGTAGGGCTTACGGATGCTCGCGCAGAGCGCGTCGTCCGTCAGCAGATCACCAATTCGCACGTCGTATTGACCGGGATCGACGCCGTTCATCGCGGCGTTTTCAATCGCTACGTGTTCTGCAACGGGGTCAATGTCCACCGCGACGGCGTTTTTCGCGCCGAGCAGAATCGAAGCGACGGAGAGAATGCCGCTGCCGCAGCCAAGGTCGATCATCTCGTCGCCGGGTTTGACCACCTGCTCCAATAGCTCGAGGCACATCCGCGTGGTGTGGTGCTCGCCCGTTCCAAAGGCGACGCCGGGGTCGAGTTTGAGCGTGACGCGGCCTTCCGGCGCGGGTTCTGTCAACCAACAGGGCAGCACGTAGAGCCGCTTGCCGATTTTGAGCGGTTTGTAGTAGGCCTTCCAGTTGTTCTCCCAGTCCGCGTCGTCCATCTGGCGGACGACCACCGCGAGCGATCCCGCGTCGTAACCAAGATCGGTTTCCCGCAGGCGCGCAATGTTCGCCTTGACCTCCGCAACGACCGGCTGGCTCTCCGGCACGTCCGCAACGTACGCCTTGACGCAGGGTTCGTCCACGCCGACCTTATCG
>JAYFPQ010000034.1:0-5162 GCA_034927595.1 Christensenella sp. | reverse complement strand
TGATGGAAAAAGGGCTGATCATGAACGAGAGTCAGCTCTTTGACGCGACGAAAACGGGAGAGGCCTTCACGAACTTTGCGTTTATAAACGATGCGGCCATGACGCAAAACGCCGTTTCGCGCGGATATCTGCTGGAGGGATACCTCTTCCCGGATACCTACGAGGTGTATGCGGACGCGAGCGTGCAGACGATTCTCATCAAGATGCTCAATCGCTTTAACGACGTATTTACGGACGAATATCGAGCGCGGGCGCAGGAGCTGGGCATGACGCTGGATCAGGTCGTGACGCTTGCTTCGCTGATTGAGCGCGAAGCGCAGGCGCCGGGCGACTTTGCCAAGGTGTCCGCCGTGTTCCACAACCGCCTGAACTCCGATATGCCGCTGCAGAGCTGCGCAAGCCTTTCCTACGTGCTCGGCATCACGAAGTATACGTTTACGGACGCGGAGCGCGCCTCGGAATCGCTCTACAACACCTACAAATACAATGGCCTGCCGGTCGGCCCCGTCAGCAATCCCGGCAAAGCGGCCATCGAGGCGGCGCTGTATCCCAACGAGCAGTTCGTTTCGGAAGGGTATCTCTACTTCTGCAACCAAAATCCGGCGGAGACGCACGAGCTGATCTTTGCAAAGACCTACGAGGAACATCAGGAGAACGTGCGCAAGTTCCAGCAGTACTGGTAAGAAACTCAGAATTCAAACTCCGGCGGAGCATTCCGCTGGAGTTTTAATTTCGCTATAAGAAATACAGGAAGGATATGGATTGTGTCCCTAACAAGTGCTCTATCATTTGACCGTGTTAGTGAATCAATTTTGTTGAACACGAACATAATCTATGGTAGAATAGCTCCGTATGAAACAGAGAATTGAAATGCTGCGCGAAATTCTTCGCGATTCTTCGTTGGACGCGGCGCTCGTCACGAGCGGCGTCAACATCCGTTACTACTCTGGCTTCACAAGTTCGGACGGCATGTTTCTGGTCACCCGGACTGCCGCCTATCTGGTGACGGATTTCCGCTATACGATTCAGGCCAAGGCGCAGACCAAGGGGCTTTCCCAGGTGGTCGAGGCGGCCTTTACTGAGCAGAAGACGCACATTCGCGAATTCCTTCTGGCGGACGGGTGCAAGCGCGTTGCCTTCGAAGAGCAGGCAATGTCGGTTGGCGAGTTTGGCGCGTATCAGGCGATGCCGTTTGAGTGGGTACCCTTCAGCGCGGAGCTGACCAAACCGAGGCTCTACAAGTCCGACGAGGAAATCGAAAGCTTACAGCAGGCGCAGCGCATCGCGGACAAATCGTACCTCGAGTTCCTTGGCCGCGTTCGCGTTGGAATGACCGAACTGGAGGCCGTAGCCGAGCTGAACTACGTCTGCATGAAGAACGGCAGCGAGGGACCTTCGTTTGATCCCATCATCGCCGGCGGGCCGAACGGCGCCATGTGCCACGCGGTGCCCGGCACGCGCAAGCTGCAAAAGGGCGACCTCGTGGTTGTTGACTTTGGTTGCATGATCGACGGGTATCACTCCGACATGACGCGGACGTTCGCGATTGGCGAAATCGACGCGGAAAGCAAGAAGATTTACGAAATCGTTAAAACCGCGCAACAGATGGCGCTGGACGCGCTCAAGATCGGCATTTCCGGCCGCGAACTGGACGCCGTTGCGCGCGATTTTATTAAAAGCCGCGGCTACGGGGACAACTTTGGCCACGGACTGGGACACGGCTTCGGGCTGGAGATTCACGAGCAGCCCCGCGCGTCGGTTGCCAGCGAGGACACGTTTACGAGCGGCATGACGATTACCATCGAGCCGGGCATCTACGTGGAAGGCAAGTGCGGCGTTCGCATTGAGGACTGCTGCGTGGTGACCGAAAAAGGATACCACAACTTCGTTTCCGTCACGAAAGACCTTATCACGATCTGACCCCAATATTAAAGTTTTCAGCATGTGTATGCTGATAATGACAGAATAAACGCAAGAGTATCAGAATAACGGAGGAAATATTGTATGATCAGCGCAGGCGAATTTCGTAAGGGCATGACCGTGGAAATTGATGGGTCGGTCTGGCAGATTTCGGACTTCCAGCACGTAAAACCCGGCAAAGGCGCGGCTTTCGTGCGCACTCGCCTCAAGAACGTGATGACGGGCGCGGTGCTCGAGCGCACGTTTAACCCGACGGATAAGTATCCGCCGGCGCATATTGAGACCAAGGAAATGCAGTACCTCTACGAAGACGGCGGCCTGTATTACTTTATGGACACGGAAAGCTACGAGCAGCTGCCCCTCAACCACGAGCAGGTGGAAGACGCCATCAACTTCATGATGGAAAACCAGAACGTGAAGGTTCGCTTCTTCAAGGGCGCGCCGTTCTCCGTGGAAGCGCCGAACTTTGTGGAACTGACCATTACGCATTCCGAACCCGGCGTGCGCGGCGACACCGCAACGGGCACCACGAAGCCCGCGACCCTGGAAACCGGATACACGCTCAACGTTCCGCTGTTTGTCAACGAGGGAGACCGCATTCGCGTCGACACCCGCACGGGCGAGTACATGGAACGCGTCTAACGAACGAAACCGTCATCGAACGGAACCGAAAGGAGAAATCCTATGAGCTTTATTTCAGAAAAGGTTGCCTATCTTGACGGATTGGCGGACGGCCTGAAACTCAAGGACGAAGGAACCGATAAGGTCCTGCGCGGCATTATCGAAACGCTCGGCGCAATTGCCGAGGCGCTGGAGGAACAGGACGAGAGCATCGACGATCTCTCGGATTGCGTCGACGGCATCTACGACGAACTGGACGACATCGAGAGCGAGCTGGACGAGGAATACGACGGCGAGCTGGACGAGGACGGGTTCATCGAAGTCGTTTGCCCGCATTGCGGCGAAACGGTGTATTTTGACGAAGAGATGATCGACAGCGAGGACGGGCTGATCTGCCCGAACTGCAACGAGACCATCGAATTCGAGATCCCCGGAATCGACGGGAACGACGTCGACTGATTTTTTCGCGGCACTGAGCTACCTGAACCCCGCCGGATTCGTTCCGGTCGGGGTTTTTTGCGCGCCAGATCGACCGAAAACAAGGAGTTTCACCGTTTTCGGCGAATAACTACACGTAGATCGGAGGTGCGGCAATGACACAGGAAAACCCAAGGCAGTATTACGAGCGCATTCAGGCGGAGACGCTCTCGCCCTATGCAATGCTCTCGCAGAACACGCGCGGGCGCGAAACGCCCGTTGAACTCTGCCAGATTCGGACGGATTTTATCCGCGACCGGGACCGCATTCTCCACAGCAAGTCCTTTCGGCGGCTCAAGCACAAAACGCAGGTGTTCCTTTCCCCGCAGGGCGACCACTACCGGACGCGGCTGACGCACACGTTGGAGGTCAGCCAGATTGCGCGGACGATCTCCCGCGCGCTGCGGCTTAACGAAGACCTGACGGAGGCAATCGCGCTGGGGCACGATCTAGGGCACACGCCGTTTGGGCACTCCGGCGAGGACGTGCTTGACGAGCTGCTTCCCGACGGATTTGAGCACAACGTGCAGAGCCTGCGTGTCGTGGAAAAACTGGAAAACGACGGCGCAGGCCTCAACCTGACCTTCGAGGTGCGGGACGGTATTCTCCACCACAAGAAAAACGGAACTCCCGCCACGCTGGAAGGTGCTGTTGTTTCACTGGCGGATCGAATCGCCTACATCAACCACGACATTGACGACGCGATGCGCGCGGGCGTGCTTCAGGAAAGCGATCTGCCGCAGGAGTGCGTTCGGGTGCTCGGCAATCTGCACGGCAAGCGCATCAACACGATGATTCTCGACGTGGTGGAGCAGAGCTTCGGCACGCCGGTCGTGCGCATGAGCGAGGAGGTCTACGCGCAGTTTGACGCGCTGCGCGAATTTATGTTTGAGCGCGTCTATCGAAACCCGATTGCCAAGAGCGAAGAGGAAAAGGCCAAACGGATGATCCGCGAGCTCTTTTCGTATTATCTTGAGCACATTGAGCTGCTCACGGGTGAATATGCGAAATATCTGGAAGAGGACGGCAAGGAGCGCGCGGTTGCGGACTACATTGCGGGAATGACGGACAACTACGCAGTTTCGGAGTATATTCGCATCTTCGTGCCCAAGGCCTGGGTCGATCTCAAAACGTAAAATCTGCATTTGATTTGGTTTGCAGGCAGGAAACGGCGCAAACGGGTCGAATCCTATATAGGCCTGTTTGAACGGATCGAACGAATACGAGTGGAAAGGACGATGGAATGGCATTTCCGGAAAGCTGGCTGAACGAACTGCTGAGTAAAAACGACATTGTTGCCGTCGTCTCTTCCTACGTGGAACTAAAACCGAAGGGCAGGCGGCTCTGGGGCTTGTGCCCCGTGCACGGGGAAAAGACCGCCTCGTTCTCCGTTTCGCCGGAGCGGCAGCTCTACTATTGCTTCGGCTGCCATATTGGCGGCTCAGTGATCCAGTTCATTATGGACGTCGAGCACATGACGTTTCCGGAGGCGGTGGAGTTCTTAGCAAACCGCTCCGGCATGGCAATGCCGGAAGAAGTCAACGACGCGGCCATGCAGCGCGAGCGCGCCAAACGCGAGCGGCTGAGCGAGGCCTGCAAGATTGCCGCGCGGTTCTACATGGAAACGCTGCTGGGCGAGCAGGGCGCCGCCGGACGCGCGTACTTGAAAAAGCGCGGCATCACGAGTGAGTCGGTCAAGCGCTTTGGCATCGGCTACGCGCCGAGCGAATGGGAAGCGCTCAAGAGCTACCTTGGCGAGAAGGGATTTTCGCCGGAGGAACTCGTGGAAGCGGGGCTGCTCGTGAGAAACGAGCAAAGCGGGCGCACCTACGACGCATATCGCGGCCGGGTGATCTTTCCAATCATCAACGCCAGCGGCAGGGTGGTTGGCTTTGGCGCCCGCGTGCTGAACAACGAGGAAAAGCCGAAGTACATCAACACCGGAGACACGCTGCTGTATAACAAACGAAACAATCTCTATGGCCTAAACCAGCAAAAGAGCGGGAAGCTGGCCGATCTCGTGATGGTAGAAGGCTATACGGATGTGATCGGCCTCTACGAGGCGGGCGTCACAAACGCCGTAGCAAGCCTGGGAACGGCGTTAACGCAGCAACAGGCCAGATTGCTCAAACGCTACGTCAGCA
>JAYFPQ010000110.1:0-3311 GCA_034927595.1 Christensenella sp. | reverse complement strand
TGAGACCGTGGTATTTCAGCTTGTCCCAGCGGAGCGTCTTTGCCCCCATAGGAACGATCCGGTTGTTCACCCAGGCGCTTGCCGCGCCTTCGCAGACGGCAATCGCGAACGAGTCGCCCTCCCGCTTCCGCAGCGGGATCGTGTGTTCCAGCGTGCCGTCCTCGTGTTTTCGCACGCCGGAGAACAGATAGTCCCAAACCAGCTCGGCGTCGTCAAACGTCTGTCCGTGATCGCGGTTCTTGCCGTCCATCAACACGACGTTCGCCTTGTTGCCCGAAAAAAACGCAAAACCCTTTTCGCCGCGAATCGAAATCTGCGGCAATTCGTACGCCTCGTTAACCGCGCGCCAGTAGTCGAGATTAGCGCGAACCACGCTGCGGTCGTCCGCGCCGTAGTGATACGGCGTTTTGTCGTGCTCCAGACGGGACTGCCAGTTGTCCAGCGCGCCGCCCTAGTTGATGGCGCTTCCGTCGGGCGCAAACAGCAGCTTCGGGTTCGTCGGGCAGCCGGAACCCGCCGATGCGGCAAAGTATTTGCCGCAATAGCGCGCAACCTGACTCGTCATGCAGTCCCCCATGGACATGCCCTGCATGTACACGCAACCCTCGTCAATGTTGTAGCGCTGTTTCATGCGCTCCAATAGCGCGAGCACGAGCTTTACGTCGTGAAACTCCTCTACGGTTCCCGTCGGGCGGTTGAGTGAAGGAATGCCCGGCGGCGCGGGTTTCGTCACCTCGTCCAGCGTCTCCGGGTCGCACTCGATCATCCACATGCGTTTGTCGTGCGCGTTTGGAAACACGCAAATGAATCCCTCGCGGTCGGCCACAAGCGACCAGGAGGTGTAGATGCACTGTCCCCAGCCGGTCATCAGCCCGCCGTGCATGGAGAAGACGAGAGACGTCGGTTTGCCGGGATCGTAGCTTTCCGGTACGTATTCGTACCAAACGTCCTCCAGCCCGTCGTCTGTAATCTGCCCACGGTGCTCCGTCAGGCGCTTCGGGTAAACCTGCGAGTTGTTGCCGTTTTCGTTGACCAGCATGTCGCTGCCATAGATCGCCTCCGGCAGGTAGTCGCGGTTTGCGTCGTTTGGCGTGCCTGCCAATACGGAAATCTTGCCTTGCATAGAACCCTTTCTATCGCGCGGTGTCGCTCGCTCGCGGTGCGCGGATGCTGGTTGTGCTCTTTCGTTCAATGTACTCCACCGGCAGCGCGGATCGCTCCGGAACGGGGTTTCCGTTGATGCGCGAAATCAGCAGTTCCACTGCCAGTTGCCCCATCTTCTGAATCGGCTGCGCAACGGTGGAGAACTCAAACAAGCGGGAGACGTCCAGCCCGTCGAACCCGACGAGCGGCAAGCGCCTTCGTTGCGAATCCGGCTGTTGCAGCAGCATATGCAGAAATCCCGCGGCAATCAGGTCGCCGAGCGCAAACACGCCGTCGATCTCCGGATGCTGTTCCATCTGCGCGAGAATCCGCTCGGTTTCCTCCGTGCCAAAGTTGACGTCGTTTAGAATGCATTCGACGTATTCCATGCCGCGCGAAGCGCATTCCGCACGGAACCCGTTTTGGCGCTGGTACATCGCCATGTATTCCGGCACCTCGGTGGTCAGCACGAGAACGTGCCGACTGCCCGCGCGGTAGAGCGCGTCCGCCGCCAGCACGCCGCCGCCGAAATTGTCCGCCATGACCGAGGGAACGCCTTCCAGCTCGCGGTCGATGCTGATGATCGGAAAATCGCTCTCGGTATACAGCGATGCGTCGCCGAGCCGGCTGCAAAGCAGAATGCCGTCCACCTTGTTCGCCTTGAGCAGGCTGACCATCTCCAGCTCCTTCGTGTCGCTGTAGGCGGACTGGCAGAGCATCAGCTTGTAGCCGCTGCGGCTGCAGGCGCGCTCCACCGCGTCCGTCAATCGGCTGAAGAACGCGTAATCGACCACCGGCACCACCAGCCCTATGATGCCGCTCTTCTGCGTTTGCAGCGCGCGCGCCATCGGGTTTGGCTCGTATCGAAGTTCCGCTATGGCCTCGGCCACGCGCCGCTGCGCCCGGGGACTAACGATCTCCCGCTGGTTCATATAGCGGGAGACCGTCGCCGTCGAAACGCCCGCGCGACGCGCAACATCCTTAATGTTTACCACAAAAGCCGCCTCCGCCGCCTATCAGCGGCTGTTTCTAAACGCAGGTTGTTTACTCCACGGGCTCCTGATCTTCAATCTGCCGAAAATCGCTCGGCATCGGGCAGCCCTTGAGCAAATCCTTGATCAGGTCCGCCAGAAAGATCGAGAGCTCCGCAAAATGATCCGTAATGTACACAACCCCGTTGCTCGCGCTGACCTGCAGGTTAAACAGGTACTTGCAGAACCACTCCACGCCAACGAGCAGCTCGCCGTTTCGATGCAGCGCTTCGCAATACATGCTCCTAAGATCGTTGTCAATCACGCAGCCGATGCTACCGCGCGCAAACTGAAGCACGCGCCCGTCCTTGAGCGTGACCATGGCGGTCAGCGTGTCGGCGGAAGGCTCGTACTTCGCGCCAAACACCTTGCTCAAAAACGACAGCGGCGCGCAGAGATATTCGCCGCGCACCTTAACGCCGCCGTTGAGCCCGTGGTACTTGAGCTTTTGCCAGCGAACCACCGGCGTGGTCAACTCCTGCACGCGGTTTTCAAACCATGCCGTTGCACAGCCTTCCGTAAACGCGAGCGCAAACTTGTCCCCCACTCGGGGCAGAATGCTTTCGGTATGGACAATCGTTCCGTCCTTTTCACGCCGCGTGCCGGAGAAGAAGTAATCCCAATAAAGGAACGCCTCGTCGAGCGTCTGCCCATGGTCGCGATTCTTGATGTCGAGGTACACGAGATCAGCCTTCTTGCCTTTGTAGAACGCAAAGTTGTCCTCGCCGATGACGCTGATCTGCGGAATGGGATCGCACTCGTTGAGCTTCATCCAGTAGAAGCGGTTGTATTTATTGGTCGTATACTCGCTGTAGTTCTTGCCCGGCGGTGTGCCGTTCTTCTCCGGCCGCGAATGCCAAACGGGCAGGTGCCCGCCCTGATTCTTGAGGTTGCCCTGCTCGTCAAAGAGCAGATTCAGCCGCGAAGGCCCGCCGCTGCCCGCCGCGCCTGCGAGGATGTCGCCATAATAACGCGCGAACTGATCCGTCATCAGGTTGCCCATCGACATTCCCTGCATGAAGATGCGTCCTTCGTCGATGCTATATTTCTCCTTCATGCGCTCAATGAGCCCGCGCAGGAACTTGAGGTCGTGGTTGTCCCGATAGTCCTTTGGCACGCTCTGAATCGGCAGGTCGG
>JAYFPQ010000021.1:0-42378 GCA_034927595.1 Christensenella sp. | reverse complement strand
CGCGAAAGTCCGTCTTGAGGCCGTAGCAGATGACGGGTACGTCGAACTCGTCCACAATGGGCAGCAGCATGTCCACCTGCTCGGTGGAGAGGAACTGCGCCTCGTCAATGATGATGCAGTCGTATGCATGCGCACGCACCGCGTCCCAGTCGATCTGGTCAAAGAGGATGCAGTCCGCGACGAGGCCGCTGCGCGAGCGGATGGTGTACACGCCGTCCCGCGTGTCCACGCCGGGCTTGACGAGCAGCGCCTTTTTGCAGCGCTCCTGATAGTTGTACCAAACCATGATGGCGTTTGCGGTTTTGCTGGAACCCATTGCGCCATAGCGGAAGTAAAGCTTTGCCATATTGCCTCCGTTTTGAATCCGTTTTGTAGGGAACAGGGGATAAGAATGCGGCGCCGCGGCGAATGCGCTTCGACGCGGCGCCGGTCAGGCACGATCGATTTTAGGGAAGGGGAACGATTAACGGCGACCCTTGTCGTAAGGAATGCCCTCGGCCTTCGGCGCGCGGGACTTCTTGCTCGTCAGAATCAGTACGATCATCGTAACGATATACGGCAGCATCAGGTAGATGTATTCGCTGCCCTTGATGTTGTCGAATTTCGGTAAAAACGGGATGCTGCCGCTGTAGGAGCCGAGAATCTTGAATAGCGCGAAAAACAGCGAAGCGCCGAGGATGTTGAGCGGTTTCCAGTTACCAAAGATCATAACGGCCAGCGCGAGGAAGCCGTAGCCGGCAACCGTGGACTGAAACGCGCTTCCGGCGGCAAGCGTATAGGCAAGGCCGCCGATTCCGCCGAGCACGCCGGAGATGAACACACCTGCGTATCGCATGCGGTAGACGTTGATGCCGACGGAGTCCGCTGCTTGCGGATGCTCGCCGCAGGCGCGAAGGCGAAGGCCAAACCGCGTTTTATAAAGCACGACCGCCGCAATGATAAAGAGCACAGCCGCCCAGAGCGTGGTCTGATAGAAGCTCTTAAACACCAGACTCTGCCAGAAGGTATCCTTCGCGGCGATGCCGAGCGTGGCCTGCGTAATGCGCGACCAGGTCGGAATCAGAATCGTCGTTTGACCCTGTCCCTGAATGGCCCAGGTCAAAACGATTGCAAACGCGGGCGCAAACATGTTGAGTGCCGTGCCGCCGATGGTTTGATCCGCCTTGAGGTTGACCGAGGCAAACGCGAGCAGCAGCGCGAAGACCGCGCCGGTTGCAGCGGCAACGAGCACCGAATAGAACATCGCGAGCTGGGGATGCGCCGGGCCAAACCCGCTGCTGTCCATGACGCGGAGAAACAGGCAGGAGCACAGCGCGCCGATGATCATAATGCCTTCCAGCGCGATGTTGACAATGCCGCTGCGCTCGGAGAACATGCCGCCGAGTGCGACCAGCAGAAGTGGAACCATGAAGAGGATGGTTGCACTGATGATATCCGCCAGTATACTCATGATTATCTCACCTCGTCTTTCTCATCGGATGCGTTGGAAACGGAGGCCGGAATCGCCGCGGGTTCTTCCTCGCGACGCATATTGCGGCGCGAGAGCAGGTCCCGCGTGAGCAACGCAAACGCGGCAAGGTAAATGATGACCGATATGATGATATCGATGATCTCCTTGACGAAGTCCGGTTGCATCGCGTCGCCGCCGACCTGAATATAGGAAACGAAGAACGCCGAGAAAATTGTGCCGATGGGGTTGGACGTTGCAAGCAGTGCAACGGGAATGCCGTTGAAGCCGGCCGCCAGAAGCTGCTTGAGCAGCGTGTACTGACCCGTTCCGGCGAGGAAGTAGAGCCCGCCGCCCATGCCGGCGAACGCGCCCGCAATCACCATGGAAAGCACGATGTTGCGCTTGGCGTTGATGCCCGCGTAGATGCTGGCGTTGCGGTTGTAGCCGCAGGCTTTGAGCTCATAGCCAAACGTCGTCTTGCTGAGAATAATCCAGGAGATGACGGCGAAGATCAGCGCAATAAAGATGCTGATGTTCATGTAGTTGCTCTTCATGAGAACGTCGAGCCCCAGCCGCGGAATCAGCGCGCTCGGGTTCGCCTGCGCGAGGTTCGCCGTGCGGTCCATCTGCGCGCCGCCCCAATACTTCGCGAGCATCATGGGCAGGTTGTTGATGGTCAGATTGACCGCAAACATGGCGATCCAGTTAAACATAATGGAGGTGATGACCTCGTTGACGTTAAACTGCGCTTTGAACAGCCCCGGAAAGATGCCCCAGATCGCGCCGCCGATGAGCGCGAGCAGCAGGCAGACATACCAGGGAAGCTGGAACTGAATCGCGCCGATCAGTGCCATCGCCGCTCCAACGGTGTACTGGCCGGTTGCGCCAATGTTGAATAGTCCCGTCTTAAACGCGAAACCGACGGAAAGACCCGTCATAATCAGCGGAGCCGCCTGATAGAGCACCTTAGCAAACTTGTCACTGGAACGAAATCCCGTTGAGATCAGACTGATAAAGGCGCCGCCCGCCGCTTTGGAATTCAAGACAAACAAAAGGATTAAACCAACGATCAGACCGACGCAGATGGAGATCAGCGAGGCCAGGATGCTGGTGGAGCCGGGGAAGTGCAGAGCGCGTTTCTTGGTTTGCTGCATTTCAGTGCACCGTCCTTTCAGCGGACTGCCGTTTTGCGCCCGCCATATAGAGCCCGAGTTCGCCGATGGTTGTGACCTTCGGATCAAACTCACCGACGATTTCGCCTTCGTACATCACGAGAATCCGGTCGGAAACGTTCATCACTTCGTCCAATTCCAGCGAGACGAGTAACACCGCCTTGCCGTGATCCCGCGCGGAAACGAGCTGATGATGAATGTACTCAATCGCGCCAACGTCGAGTCCGCGCGTCGGCTGAACCGCTACGAGAAGTTCCGGATCCTTGTCGATTTCGCGCGCGACAATCGCCTTTTGCTGGTTGCCGCCGGACATGCTGCGCGCCGGGGTAACGGGGCCCTGACCGCTGCGAATATCGTATTGTTTGATCAGTTTTTCGGCATACTGCCGCACCTGATCTTTGCGGATAAAGCCGCCGCGCTGGAAGGTTGGCTCCCAGTAACGCTGCAACACGAGGTTTTCCTCCAGCGTATAATCGAGTACGAGACCGTATTTCTGGCGATCCTCCGGAATATGGCTCATGCCGGCCTTGCTGCGCTGGCGAATCGGCATATGAATTGCCTTCACCTTGCCGAGCGTGGAGGCGGCCTGCCTGTCGCGCTTGCGGCCAACCTGCAGGATCGGCTCGCCCTTAAGCGTCACGCGACCGGTGGACGGCTTTTCCAATCCGGTGAGCGCATAGACGAATTCGGTCTGTCCGTTGCCTTCGATGCCCGCGAGGCAGACGATTTCGCCCGCGCGCACGTTGAAGGAAACGTCCTTGACCGCGTTGTTCTTATGCGCCTTGCTGGGAACGGTCAGATGTTCGACCTCCAGCACGGTCTTGCCGGGCGTTGCGTCGCCTTTGGTGACGATAAAATCCACGTCGCGGCCAACCATCATGCGGCTGAGCTTGACCTTGTCCGTGTCCTTCACGTCAACGGTGCCAATGCACTTGCCCTTGCGGAGCACGGTGCAGCGGTCGGCAACAGCCATGATTTCGTTGAGTTTGTGCGTGATAAACAGAATCGATTTGCCCTCGTTGGCGAACGAGCGCATGATGTTCATGAGTTCGTCAATCTCCTGCGGCGTGAGTACCGCGGTGGGTTCGTCGAAAATCAGAATATCGTTGTCGCGATAGAGCATCTTCAATATTTCGACGCGCTGCTGCATGCCGACCGAGATATCCTCGATCAAGGCGTCCGGGTCAATTTTCAGGCCGTAGCGCTCGCTGAGCTCAACAACCTTTTTGCGCGCTTCTTTCTTCTTTAAAAATCCAAGCTTGCTGGGTTCCACGCCGAGAATAATGTTATCGAGCACGGTAAAAATTTCAACGAGCTTGAAGTGCTGGTGAACCATGCCGATATTCAAGGCGTTGGCGTCGTTCGGATCTTTGATGCGGACGACTTTTCCGTCCTTTTTAATTGTGCCTTTTTCCGGCTGATAAAGGCCGAACAATACGCTCATGAGCGTTGATTTTCCCGCGCCGTTTTCGCCGAGCAAGGCATGGATTTCGCCGCGCTTGAGACAGAGCGTAATGTCGTCATTCGCGCGGATGCCGGGAAACTCCTTTGTGATGTTCAGCATTTCTATTACATAATCGTTCATAAGCGGTATCCCTTCCCAAATTAGATAGACGGGCCGTGCAAGGATGAAACGTTCTTTTTTTATAGGATAATCCAGAATGGCCGAATTGTGCAAGAGGGGCTGGGCTATTAGCCCAGCCCCTCTGTGGCAAGTATACAGTTTGAATCAGAAGTTAGTTCTGATAATCGACGGCGATTGCAACGGTCGGCTGCACGTCGATTGCGGATGCGATGGCGATTTCGCCGCTCTTCACCTTGGCATAGAGCTCGTTGTACTGATCAACGGTGAAGGTGGTCAGTTTCCAAGCTGCTGCATCGGTCGGCAGACCAACGCACTCCTGCGCGGCGCCAAGCTTGTTCTCGGTTCCGGCATACGCTGCGGACCACACGCCGTTGTTGGCGAGCAGGTCGTTCAGAGCGACTTTGACGGAGGTTTCAAGCTCTTTCTTCGCGGAGGTGATGATGCGCTCGGACACGCCGGACTGGTCGACGTCGACGCCGATCAGCTTGCCATCCGCTTCGTCAGCAGACGCAATTGCCGAATAGAGGATACCGCCGCCGCAGGCAAAGATGACCTGCGTGCCTTCGGTGTACCAACCGGCGGTCTTGGTCTTGATTTCGTCGTTCGGGCCGAACGTGCCGGAGTACCAGTACTTGATGGAGACATCCGCGGTGTTGCCGAGAACGGCGGCCGCAGCGTCGGCACCCTGGACGAAGCCGAAGCCGTAACGAACGACCGCGGGCACGTCAATGCCGCCGAGGAACGCGAGCTTCGTGTAACCATCCATAACGGCTGCATAGCCGGCAAGGAAACCGGACTGTTCTTCCTGATAGGTGATCAGCGCGGTGTTCGGCTGGGGCGCCGGCACATCGCCGAGGCCAAGGTCGATACCAAGGAACATCACGTCAGGATACTGCTGCGGCAGCTGCTGATAGGTAGCGCCGAAGAGGTAACCGGGGCAGACGATGACGTTGGCACCCTTTTCGATGGCGGTCTTGATGGTTTCAATGCGGGCTTCGTCGCTGTCTTCCGACGGACGATAGTAGTTGGCAACCATGCCATTCTCTTCTGCCCAGTTCTTGCAGCCCATCCAGGTGAATTCGTTGAAGGACTTGTCGTCGATGTTGCCGACGTCGGTAACCATGGCGATGTTCAGGGCCAGAGGCGCCTCGGTTGCTTCAACAACAGGGGCTTCCGTTGCTTCCGCAGCAGGAGCTTCCGTCGCTTCGGCAGCGGGGGCAGCGGCCGGCGCGCATGCCACGACCGAAAGGGCCAGGCAAAGCGTCAAAAGAATCGCGATTGCTTTTTTCATGAATCTTCCTCCTCAATTAATTTGCGTTTGCATAAAACGCAGAATCTAACGTTAGTATACCACAGCGGAAAATTGGAAACAATGAAATTTTGCCGACCTAAAACTTATATTTTTCAGGTGTTTCAACCGCGAAAAACCTGTTGACTTCAAGATATGCCTCACGTATAATGTCTTTTAGCGTCTTCTTAAAGGAAGAGTCGTCTAGGAGGGGAGGGGAGAAGCATGGAAATTCGCGTAGGTGAAAACGAGTCCCTGGAGAGCGCTCTGAAACGATTCAAACGCAAGTGCGCACGTAGCGGCGTCCTGGCAGAGGTCCGTCGTCGCGAGCACTATGAAAAGCCCAGCGTGAAGCGCAAGAAGAAGGCCGAAGCGGCCAGAAAGCGCAAGTATTAATCGCTCGGCGCAAGTATGCAAAAAAAACGAACCGGCAACGGTTCGTTTTTTCGTGCGCTTGCTTCTTGGTGTCGTTTCACATGCTTGCGAACAAAAACTCGATCAAATGGTACTCTGCTGAAATCCCACTGGCAAAAACGCAATAGATCTGGTAGTATAATAAGGTATAGTGCACAAAATAAGGAGCTATCCATTATGAAATGCAGATATTGCGCCAGCATCGAGAGCAAGGTAATCGACTCGCGGCCAACCGAGGACGGAAGCGCCATCCGGCGCAGGCGCGAGTGCATGAACTGCGGCAAGCGTTTTACCACGTACGAGAAGATCGAAGAAATTCCGATCATGGTGGTCAAACGCGACGGCAGGCGGGAACCCTTTGACTCCGAAAAGATTCGAAACGGGATTCGCAAGGCCTGCGAAAAGCGCCCGGTCGCGGCGGATGTTCAGGATAAGCTGGTGGAGGATGTGACCAGAGAGGTGTTCAACACGCTCGCCTCGGAGGTCACCACGCGGGACGTCGGCGAAATCGTCATGCGAAAACTCAAGGACGTCGACGAGGTTGCGTACGTCCGCTTTGCCTCCGTCTATCGCGAATTCAAGGACACGCAGACATTTATGAAAGAACTGCAGCGCCTGCTGGACGAGAAGCAGGATTAACTTTTATAAAAGAACATCAGCGCCTGCTGGACGAGAAGCGGGATGAACGGATTTCATCATTCCAGAAAAACGGTATCATGCAAGAAACGAAACACTAAAACATGAACGAAATCATGTCTGCCATAGCTATGGGGTCCAAATTTCGATACGTCAACGGGGTGGGGATTTATACCCTGCCTGCGTTGGAGCGGCTCAAGGGATTTGACCACGGCTTTTCCGCGCGCAGCGGCGGCGTCAGTGAAGGCGGATTTACCTCGCTGAACCTGAGCTTTACGCGCCCGGAGCAGCGCGAGAACGTGATGGAAAACTACCGCAGGTTTTGCCGCGCGGCGGAGATTCCGTTTGAGCGCATGGTGATGGACAACTACGCGCACGAGACCACCGTTCTTCGCGTGGACGCGGCGGACGCGGGCAAGGGGTATCTACTGGACCCGCTGCCAAGCTGCGACGGGCTCGTGACGAACGATCCTTCGATTACGCTGATCACCGGGCACGCGGACTGCATGGCGTTTTACGTGGCCGACCCCGTAAAGCGCTGCATCGGCCTTGCGCATGCGGGCTGGCGCGGCGCGCTGGGGCGCATTGGCGCGGGCGTCATCGCCGAACTGACGAAACACTACGGCTCGAACCCGGCCGATCTGATCGTCGGCATCGGGCCTTCCATCTGCCCGGACTGCTTTGAGGTTGGGCAAAACGTTGCGCAGGCGTTTGCGGACGCATTCCCCGGTCTGCCCTGCGTGCTGGAAATTCCCGGTCAGCGACCGCACGTCGATCTCTGGATGGTTGCCGTATCGCAGTGCCTCGAAGCGGGCGCGCTGCCCGAGCACATTTCGCTGTTTGGCGTTTGTACGGCTGAGACGCCGCGACTGTATTCCCACCGGCGGGATCAGGGAAACACCGGCGGTATGGCGGCGTATCTGCGCCTGATCTGAAACAACGGAGAAACCGCCCGGTTTTGCCGCATAAGCACAGGCTTCGATCTGCCGGTTTCATTGACAAGACACCCGCGCAAGAGTATAATTCACTCGTTTCACCGCGTTTGGCGGAACGAACGCTCCATCGATATCCGATTCACGATTTTACATAGGGAGACAGATATTCATGAAACACAAGACATTGATCACGGTACTCCTCGTTCTCACGCTGGCGATGTCCGCCCTGCTTGGCGGATGCCAGAGCAAGGACGCTCTCGCCGCGACGATTGGCGACCGTGAGATTACGGTGCAGCAGCTCAAGACCGCTTATGCAAGCGGAATTGATTACGCCTCCTATTATGGATATGACACGAGCACCGCGGAGGGCAAAACCTCCTATCGTGATTATATGCTCGACAGCCTGATTTCCACGAGCATGAAGGTCTATCAGGCGAAGCTCGCCGGCATCACCCTCACGGCGGACGAACAGACCGCCGCCGAGCAGACGGCACAGAAGAACTACGACGATACCTTCCAGTCGTTTGTCGACCAGGCGACCCAAGCGGGCGCCAGCAATCCGGAGGCGTATGCCAAGACGCTCTTTACCAATGCGCTGGTCTCCAACAAGACCACCGTTTCCAAGCTCAAAGCCACCATGCTCACAGACGCGGAGGAGAACACGCTGATCTCCAAGCATAAGGAAGCGCTTCTACAGGGAGTTTCGCTGAGCGAAGACGAACTCGCCCAGAAGTATGCCGACGAGCTGGCTGCCCAGAAGGAAGCCTTCACCACCGACCCGTCGCTGTATTTCAGCTATGAGTCGTACTCGACCTACGGCTACTCCGCAATTCCGCTGTTCGTGCCGGAAGGATTCTTCCGCGTTCGCCAGATTCTGGTTGCGGACGAAGCCACCGCGGCGTTGGTCAAGCAGAAGATCGACGCGGGCGAGGACTTTGAAGCGCTGCTCAAGGAGTATAACACCGACCCTGGCATGCAGGACGAAGCGAACGCCGCTGGCTACCTCGTTGGCACGGGCGCGAGCTATGTGGAATCGTTCCTGAACGCCGCGCTTGCGCTCACCAAGGATGGCGACGTGTCCGCACCGGTGCAGTCCGATTACGGCTGGCACATCATCAAGCGCGTTTCCACCGAAGCGTCGCACGAGATTCCCTATGCGGATGTGAAGGGTCAGCTGGACGCCTATGAACAGACGCTCTACCAGAACCAGTATTATTCCGACCTCGTCGCCGGTTGGGTAGCGGACAAAACGCTTGTCACGAAATACCCGGATAACTACGCGTCGATCGGTCAATAATCGCGAGGCGAGAGAACATGAGTAAAGCACTGCGGATTTTCAGCCTGATCGTAGCAATCGTAATGGTGCTGGCAACGCTGGCGTCGATTGTCTTCGCGCTGCTGTAAGAAACGTATACGGAGTCAACGGAGCCGGATTGTATCCGGCTCCGTTTTTCACCTTTCTTAGTTGCTATGTAACGAGAAGACCTGGAAGTGTGGTACAATTCTTGTAGAGCCAGTCGAAGTTAGATATAATACAATTAACCATATCATAAACATTCTTTTTTCACTCGAAACAATCTTATAAAGCAAGCGAGAGCAACACAACGATCCCCGACAAAACGGTTTGGAGGAGCGGCGAAATGAAAAAGAACGTGCGCATTGTCATGACGCTGATCGTACCGATTATTCTGGTTGTGATTTTTGTGCTTGTTTTGTTTCTTTATATCGTCGGTCGGAACACACAGATTGAAACCATGCGTAAGGACGCGTTATTAACGACTGCTGCGGAGCAAAAATCGCAGTTTACGCAGATGCTGGACGGTAGTTTTACGGCGTTGGACGTACTCTCGGATGTGGTCGGCTCTTCGGACACGGTCTTAACGGAGAATACGCTTGAGCAGGCGCAGCACCTGGTTGGACCGTCGGGATTTCAGCAGATTCTGCTCGTGAACCGGGCGGGAGAGGCTCAACTGCAGGCGGGAACTCTGGTTTTGGCGGACCCGTCGGCGTATGTTGGTCATGCGTTGCTGGGCGAACGAACGCTGTCGATGCTCAACCTTTCCGACGAGGAAGAGGACAACATTTGTCTGCTGTTTGCGGTTCCTGTATGGAAGGACGGCGCGGTCGACGGCGCTGTGGCAGGCTTGCTGGAAGAAACGGTGCTGAGTGATCTGTTCCATCGCAGTACAGTTAAGTGCTTCAAAACGGTGATATTCGATTCAAAAGGTACTCTGATCTATACCGAAGACGGGCTGCCCATTGGCAAAACGGGGGATTCTCTCTTTGATTCGCTGGGGAACAAGTTCGCCGATAACCGGAGCGTTGCCGATCAACTGAGAACCAATCTGCGAAACGGGCGGGAGGGAACGGGCTCGTTCCGGTATGCGGGCGAACGATGGTATCTGGTGTATATGCCGCTCGGCGTCAACGACTGGTCAATTGGCATGGTGCTTTCTGCGGACAAAGCAGAGACGGCGTTACAGGTTCAAAGCACAAGGAGCTACGAGCTCGTGGCCGTCATCATGCTCAGCGCGCTGCTGCTGACGCTGTTTGTCGTGCTGTTCTTCCGTTCGGAAACAACGAAATCGCTCCGGGAGCGCGAACGCCTGCTCAACGCGGAGGAGGAGTATCGCATCTCCGCCAAACAGGGCGGCATCATGGTTGCCCGGTTTGACATCGAGAGCGGAGCGCTACTCTCCAGTCAGGGTACGATCGATCACATTCAGCTGCAGCTCGATACCATTGGGTTTACCTCTTATGCCGCGCTGGAGAAGCTGGTTGCCGCCGAAAGCGCGGAGGATTACCGCGCGTTCTGGGCGCTGATTCGCGATGGAAACGCGAACGGACAGGCCGAAATCTGCCTGAGCGGCGATGGCGGAACGCAGCGCTGGTACAGCTTTGAGTTCGCCGCGATTGGCGACGGCGGAGGAACGAACGTGCAGGTGATCGTGACCATTCGGGACATCAACGAACTGCACGAGCGAATGACCTCCTACCGGCACTGGCAGAATCGAATTCTGACCTCGCTGGGGAAGTACGCTGCCTTGATGGAAGTGAGTTTGACGACGGGTGTTTACGAGCGTCTGGAAGGGGAATTTCTGGACTGCGTCGAGGCAGGAGACACCGGCTGCCATGCAGAGCCGCTGTTGACTCGCTTCTCGGAGAAGATGGTGGGCGACGGAAATCGACGGCGGTTTCAGACGTTTGTTTCTCTGGAGCGACTGAGCGAGCTGACCTCCCGCGGAATTCTGAAGGACGAGGCGGAGATCGGGCTCACGCGAAAGGACGGAAGCGAGCGCCTGTGCCTGCTGACCGCGCAGATGGCTCTCTCACCGAAAAACAATGAGGTCAAGGCGTTTCTCTCGCTGCAGGAGCTCGACGACATCAATCTGGAGATTGAACGCCTCAGCAATCTGGCGCTTTGCGACGAACTCAGCGGGTTGTTGAATCGAACCGCCGCGCGAAACGCAATTGAGGAAGCGCTTCAGTTCGGCACGGGCGAACGCGTGGCGCTGTTCATGATTGACGCGGATAATTTTAAGCTCGTCAACGATACGCTGGGGCACCAGCACGGCGATCTGGCGCTGATTCAGATCAGTCAGGCGATTCAGAGCGTGTTTCGCGCCTCGGACATTCTCGCGCGCATCGGCGGAGATGAGTTCTTCGTCTTTTTACCGGAGGTGCCGGGCGAGGAGTTTGCCGAGAGCAAGGCCGCGGCGCTCAATAAAGCGCTTCAAATGACCTATTCGGCGGGCAACAATGCCGGCATTGCGTTGACCGCAAGCATCGGCGTGGTGGTCGCCGCCCGGGATCAGGTGGATTACGAAGCGCTCTATGCCGAGGCGGATCGCGCACTGTACGAAGCGAAGAATGCCGGAAAGAACCGGTATTGTATTCATACGCCAAATCAAACTGAAGCACCGGCGCCGAGACAGTCGCATACCGTCGAATACGAACTGCAATTGCAGCCGTTGCTCAAACATCTGGATGGCGGCGTCGTTCTATTTGAAGTTGGAGATCGAATTCAGCCGCTGTTCATCAGCGACGGGTATTTTCTGCTGCGTGGCATTATGGCGGAAGCTATTCAGAACGGAACATTTCCGGAGTCCACGATTCATCCACACGATTTTCCAATGGTCGAGCATGCGGTGCGCTCTTGCGCCTGGGAGGGCGAACCGATTCAGATCAGCTATCGAAACGCATTGGCCGACGGCGGCTACGGTTGGCGGCACATGAATGCCGTGCGCGCGCCGAGCATGGCCGAGGGGAAACCGGTGATTCTGGCGGTGATTTCGGATATCACCGAGCTGCACACCGCGTCGGAGCATCTCAAGGAGATTGCCGGTCAGGCGAAAACCGGCGTGTTCATCATGCGCGTCGGCGAGCGGCTGGAGATCACGTTTTTCAACGACGGGGCGCTGGAGATCACCGGCTTTACCTATGAACAGATGCGCCTGTTCGCGCGGGACGCTTCCGCGTTTTTCCGCGGAGATAATTTAAAGCGCTTTCGCGAAGAGGTAAGCGCGGCGAACGCGGAAAACAGAATGGTGGACTTTGTCTATGAATCGCATGGATTTGTGGGGAGAAGCGCGCATTTTACGCATTTGTGGGGCGTTAAGCTGGATGTTCAAAACGGCGTACCTTCTTATTTATTATTGATGGTTGACCAGGAGCCCGGTGCAACCGAACCAAAATAAGTACTGTTCGCATTGAATAGAAACAGCTTGTATACGTGTGTTTTTGATTGCGGGATCGTAGGAACGAGTAAATGTTAAGTATATGCTGTAACGAACGATTTGCAGGAATTCCTGCGTGCAGACTAAATTAATCGTAGAAGTCTTTCCGCAAGACAATAAAAAAGCGAGAAATGAACGAATTTTCATCGATTCCAACGCGCCAATAGACGGCTGTACGGCAGTCAACCCTCTGACTTTTGCGATTTTTCTTGCACAAGATCGGGGGGTTCGATATAATATTTAGTTGTCAGATCAGAGAAGGAGTAAGAGGTTTTGTCAAACAAATACGTTTATCTATTCAGTGAGGGCAGCGCGGATATGCGCGCGTTGCTCGGCGGTAAGGGCGCGAACCTGGCAGAGATGACCAATCTGGGGTTGCCGGTTCCGTGTGGATTTACCGTTTCGACCGAAGCATGCACCCGTTATTATCAGGACAAGCAGACGATTGCGCAGGAGATCATCGACCAGATCGAGGCCGCGCTCGCCGTTACCGAAAAGAACGCGGGCAAGAAGTTCGGCGATCCGTCCAATCCGTTCCTTGTTTCCGTTCGTTCCGGCGCCC
Source organism: Christensenella sp. (assembly GCA_034927595.1). Lineage (GTDB taxonomy): Bacteria > Bacillota > Clostridia > Christensenellales > CAG-138 > UBA7703. The sequence goes on along the minus strand of JAYFPQ010000021.1, from coordinate 29,600 downwards.
GCGCCTCCATGCCGGGTATGATGGATACCATCCTGAACCTTGGCCTCAACGATGAAACCGTTGTCGGCATGGCGAAACTCATGAACAACGAGCGCTTTGCGTTCGACAGCTACCGCCGCTTCATCCATATGTTCTCGGACGTTGTCATGGAGATCGAAAAAGCGAAGTTCGACGAGATCTTTGACGAGGTGAAGCAAAAGAACAACTGCAAGCTGGACACCGAGCTTTCCGCCGAGAACCTGAAAGAAATCGTCATTCGTTTTAAGAAGCTCTATCGCGAGGAGAAGGGAACCGATTTCCCGCAGAATCCCCGCGAGCAACTCATGGAGGCCATCAAGGCCGTCTTCCGCAGCTGGGACAATCCCCGCGCCAACGTCTACCGCATGAAAAATGACATTCCTTACGACTGGGGCACCGCCGTCAACGTCCAGAGCATGGTCTTTGGCAACATGGGCAACGACTGCGGCACCGGCGTTGCGTTTACGCGCAACCCCAGCACCGGCGAGAAGAAGCTCTACGGTGAGTTCCTGATGAACGCGCAGGGCGAGGACGTCGTTGCCGGCATTCGTACGCCGAGCCCCATCGACGAACTCAAGAATACGCAGCCGGAAGTCTACAAGCAGTTTACCGAGATTGCGGACAAGCTCGAGCGCCATTATCGCGACATGCAGGACATGGAGTTCACGATTGAGCGCGGACGCCTGTTCATGCTCCAGACCCGCAACGGCAAGCGCACCGCCGCCGCCGCGCTGCAGATCGCGGTGGATCTCGTTGCCGAAGGAATGCTCACCAAGCGGGAAGCCATCGCCAAGATCGACCCGCGTTCGCTGGACGCTCTGCTGCATCCGACCTTTGAACCCAAGGCACTGAAAAGCGCCAAACCGATTGCGAGCGGTCTGCCCGCTTCCCCGGGCGCTGCCTGCGGGCGCATCTACTTTACCGCTGCGGACGCGATGGAAGCGTCCAAGCGCGGCGAAGACATCATTCTCGTTCGCCAGGAGACCTCGCCGGAGGACATCGAAGGCATGTACGCCTCCAAGGGCATTCTCACCGCGCGCGGCGGCATGACCTCCCACGCGGCGGTCGTTGCCCGCGGCATGGGCACCTGCTGCGTGGCGGGCTGCTCGGAAGCGAATATCTCCGAAAAAAACAAGACCCTCGTGATCGCGGGCGGCAAGACCTTCAAAGAAGGCGACTGGCTCTCCCTCGACGGGTCCACGGGCAACGTCTACGGCGAAGCGTTGCCGACCATCGACGCGCAGGTTTCCGGCAATTTCGCAACCATCATGGAATGGGCGGACGAAATCCGCACGCTCAAGGTTCGCACGAACGCCGACACGCCGCATGACGCGGAAGTCGCGGTCAAGTTTGGCGCGGAGGGCATTGGCCTCTGCCGCACCGAGCACATGTTCTTTGACGAGAGCCGTATTCCGGCCATGCGCGAGATGATCGTCAGCAAGGACGAGGATTCCCGCCGCCGTGCGCTGGGCAAGCTCCTGCCGATGCAGCGCGCAGACTTTAAGGGCATCTACAAGGCGATGGGCGGCCGTCCGGTCACCATCCGCTTCCTGGATCCGCCGCTGCATGAGTTCCTCCCGACGGAAGAGGCGGATATCCGCGCGCTTGCCAAGGAGATGAAGCTCACCTTCGAAGACCTCTGCCACACCGTCGAGAGCCTGCATGAGTTCAACCCCATGCTCGGTCACCGCGGCTGCCGTCTGGCGGTTACCTATCCGGAGATTGCCGAAATGCAGACCCGCGCGGTCATTGAAGCGGCAATTGAAGTGCGTCAGGAAACCGGCATTGAGGTTGTTCCGGAAATCATGATTCCGCTCGTTGGCGAAGTCAAAGAGCTCGAATACGTCAAGAACACGGTGGACGCGACCGCCAAGGCCGTCATGACCGAGCGCGGCGTCGAGATTCCGTACCTGGTCGGCACGATGATTGAAGTGCCGCGCGCCGCTCTGACCGCGGACAAGATTGCCGAGCATGCGCAGTTCTTCAGCTTCGGCACGAATGACCTCAGCCAGATGACGTTCGGCTTCAGCCGCGACGACGCGGGCAAGTTCCTCGACGATTATTATAAGAAGAAGATCTTCGAGTCCGATCCGTTCGCCCGTCTCGATCAGGAAGGCGTTGGCAAGCTCGTCAAGATGGCGGTTGACCTCGGTAAGAGCGTTCGCCCGAACATCAAGCTGGGCATCTGTGGCGAACATGGCGGTGATCCGTCGAGCATCGAGTTCTGCCACAAGGTTGGGCTGAACTACGTTTCCTGCTCGCCGTTCCGCGTGCCGATTGCGAGACTGGCAGCGGCGCAGGCCAAGATCAACGAAAAGTAAGAAGTTATTTCATTAAAAATCCACCCTTCGGGGTGGATTTTTTTCTGGGGAATCCGGCGGCGCAGGCCGAGATCAATGAAAAGTAAGAAGACACACTACAAAAAAATCCACCCATAATTGCGGTGAGATAAGAAACATAAAACGGTGAGAGCTTAATCTCACCGTTTTATATTTTAAGCGAATGAGTAGTAATGCTTGAAAAGCCGACTACACAGAATACTCGTATTCTTTCGAACAGAAGGCGCAAACATGGAGCCTTTGTGATGGCTCGAACTTCCGAATCATGTTTCGCTCATGCTGCCGACTTCAAGCAGGTTACCCTCCGGGTCGGCCACATAAAAGTTGCGGATGCCGAAGGAAAAGGTCGTGGGCGCTCCAGTTGGAAATCGCACGCCAAACTTGGATAGTCGCTCATATTCCTCATCCACATCGGTAAAGCAGGGCAACCAAAGGGCAATTTCAAACGTCTGATTGATTCCCTTTGGAGGGATATAGCTTTCCCCAATTGCCTGCGCGAATGCCTTTCTGCTGTACATGAACAAGGATAGTGCGCCGCTTGCCGTCTCAAACTCCGCGAAATCCCCGCCATTCCATTGTGTAGGAAAGCCTAATGTATCTCTATAGAATCGTACCATACGGTCCATGTCTTCGGCATATAGGCAAGCACCCACTCTTACATCTCGTCCGATCAACGTCGTCCATCTCCTCTATGTCACAATACTTTTTCGTGCGGTTGTATTCACGGGGTCTTTCGGGGTGGATTCTTGTATTAAAACAGATTACTGCGCGTAGTTCTCCGTATACTCAAATACTTTTCTTAAACCCTTGTTCCCGTCGTGGCTGATGCGAATGTTGTCCGTGAGTGTAAAGTGCATGCCGTCGCTCGTGGAAACATAGTAGTGCCCCCATTCAAACCCCGCGCGATAGAACGCCAGTTCGTAGAGCAGATAATTGATCACCGTCTCCGGAACGTTCTGAAACACCCAAATCAGCGAATCGCCGGAATAGGTGTAGTCGTAATACGAAACGCCTTTCTCCGTCTTCGTGCCGTTGTACGCGAGCTTTTCGCTGACCTCGGTGTTGATGAGCGCGATGTTCTCCTTAAGATTGTCGTTTACGCCCATGCCGCCGTTGAGATCGGTCGCCGTGCCGAACGCATGATGGCTGATCGACTGTTCACTCGAGGTAAAGCGCGAGCAATACGAGCCGTTGTAGGTATCGATCAGATCGCTGAGCAGCAGCACGCCGGAGTCCCCGTTGGTGCCGGAGACGCGCACATGCACGTTGTTTAGATAGTACGACGCGGTCTGATAATACGGCAGTGCTTTTTTATGGATGCGCCAGAGTTCCCGCCCGGGCAGGCACTCGTAGGAGATGATGTTTTCGTTTTCCCAGTCCGGGTCGGCGACGATATACCGCTTGTCCACCCACTGGTATCGATAGAGGAACAAATCCTTGTCCTTGAAGAATTTAAACGCGGTTTCGTAGCTGCTGTTGCTGAAATCCGAACGCGAAATCTTGTTCCACTGGTCGGAGAGCACATAGAACTGCGTTTGATACAACTGCTCCGGCGTCGGCTGACCGACGCTCGTTGCGAAGATGGTGAGCGTATGGATGCCCGTGTGCAGTGCGGAAATCTGCGTCAATTGATCGAGCGACATGCCTTCCTGCGTCAGCGCGTCGTCCAGCGCGTAGGAATAGACATTCTTTGCCGGATCAAACGTAACCTGTTGCATATACGGATAGAACAGGTCTTCGTTATAAGCACAGTTGATGGAGATGGAGACGGAAAGCAGCGGGTAGTTCGACTGAACGGTTCCGCGCAGGCGGTAGCCCTTGCCAAGCGGAAGGCGGCTTTCCTTGACCGGCATGGGGTCATCCGTGCTTTCGTCGAAGGTGAGTACGCTGGGAATCATTGGCGTGGGTTCCGGCGTGGGCGGAATGGTGACGAACAGCTGCGTCGGCACGGGGGATTCGGCAATAACCGGCGCAGGATTCAACAGCGCGCGAAGCGGAAGCACGATCACCAGAAACAGCAGACAAAGCCCGACCACCACGCCGAGCGCGATGACCGCCGCGCTGCGCATGCCAACCGGTTTTCGCCTTTGTTTCGTCCGTTCCGTCATAGCGTCCGCCTTTCAAGAAAAGTGCTCGAAACCATTCTAGCACAATTGCCAATCACAACACAAACACAGGGAGTAGCGCAGAACTCCCGGTTTTTGACAGCAGAGCACCGGAATGCTAAAATACACCTGAACACCCTCGTATCGGAAGACGTTTCTACACGCGTTATTCTTCGAATCCAAATAAACTAGTTGCGAGTATAAAAGGAAGATATATATGGCCGTTCTCATTGCCGCGGTTGTGCCGCACCCGCCGATTATCCTGCCGGAAATCGGGCTGGGACAGGAGCACGAAATCCGCCAGACCACAGAGGCGTATCGCGAGGTTGCGCGGCGCGTTCGAAAGGCAAAGCCGGAGACGCTCGTGATTCTCTCGCCGCATGCGACGAGCTACGCAGACTATTTTCATATTTCGCCCGGCAAGAAGGCGCGCGGCGATTTTCGCCGGTTCGGCGCAAAACAGGTTGAGGTCACCGCGTTCTACGACGAGGAGTTTGTTGCCGCGTTGGAGAAGAACGCAAAGCGCGCGGGGGTTCCCGCCGGAACGAAGGGGGAACAGGACGCAACCCTCGACCACGGAACCATGATTCCGCTGACGTTTCTCGCGGAGCGCGAGCTGCCCTGCTCGATTGTACGCATTGGCCTCTCCGGTCTCGATCCGGCGGCGCACTATCGCCTCGGCAAGTGCATCAAGAAGACGGCGGAGGAACTCAACCGCGACATCGCGGTCGTCGCCAGCGGCGATCTGTCGCACAAGCTGCTCGAATCGGGACCTTATGGCTACGCCGAGCAAGGTCCGGAGTTCGACCGTTTTGCGACCGCCGCGCTGGGGAAGGGCGACTTTCTGTCGCTTTTGACCATGGATTTGAATTTGAGCGAGGCGGCGGCGGAGTGCGGACTTGGCGCGTTTCGCATTCTCGCTGGCGCGCTCGACCAAACGGCGGTGGCGAGCGAGCTGCTCAGCTACCAAGGCCCGTTTGGCGTTGGGTACGCCGTCGCGACGTTCCTGCCGCAGGGCGAAGATCGGGAGCGGGCGTTTGACGTAACCTATCAGCGCGCCGAGCGCGCGCGTATAAGTGCCGCCCGCGAACGGGAGGATGTTTATACGCGGCTCGCGCGGCAGACGATTGAGTCGTTTGTGAAAACGGGGGAGGCGCTTCCCCTGCCGGACGACCTACCGGAGGAACTGACGAAAACGCGCGCGGGTGTGTTTGTCTCGCTCAAGATCGCGGGGAAACTGCGCGGCTGCATTGGCACCATCAGCGCCGTGACGGACAGTATTGCTGAAGAAATTCGCAAGAACGCGGTGTCCGCCTGCAGCGAAGACCCCCGGTTTGAACCGGTACGAGTAGAGGAGCTGGAGCGGATTCAGTATAGCGTGGACGTGCTGGGCAAGACCGAGCGCGTGGATTCCATGGAACAGCTGGACGCAAAGCGCTACGGCGTCGTCGTGATCTCCGGCTACCGCAAGGGGCTGCTGCTGCCGAATCTGGACGGCGTAGACACCGTGGAGGAACAGATAAAGATTGCCAAGCGCAAGGCAGGCATTCCGGAAGGCGAACGCTGCCGCATGGAGCGCTTTGAGGTGGTTCGGCACCAGTAGCGGAGGACGCTTTCAAACATACGACTTGAGGCGGTGAGTTAATGGAAAAGGCAACCTGCGACATCTGCCCGAGAAAGTGCGAAATTGAGGAGGGTAAGCTGGGCTTTTGCCGCGCGCGGACAAACCGGAACGGCGTTGTCGTTTGCGAGAACTATGCGCGGGTAACGTCTATGGCGCTCGATCCGATTGAGAAGAAACCGCTCCGGCGTTTCTACCCGTGCAGTCGGATTCTCTCCGTCGGCAGCTACGGCTGCAACATGAACTGCGCCTTTTGCCAGAACAGCGAAATCTCGATGGCGCGCGCGGAATACGTCGAGTGGAAGGAGATTCCGCCAGACGAGCTGGTTTCTCGTGCGGAGGCGCTGCGCAAGGATGGAAACATCGGCCTTGCGTTTACCTACAACGAGCCGCTGATTGGCTACGAATATGTTTTGGATTGCGCAAAGCTCGCAAAACAGCGCGATCTACGGGTGGTGCTCGTCACAAACGGAATGATCAACTCAGACCCATGGATGCAGCTTTTGCCCTATGTGGACGCGGCAAACATCGACCTCAAAGTGTTCTCCCGCGAGGGGTACCGCCAGCTCGGCGGGGATCTGGACACGGTGCAGGAGGCGATCTCCATTGCGGCGGAGCGGATTCACGTTGAGGTGACGACGCTGATCGTGCCCGGACTCAATGACGACGAGGCGATGCTGCGCCGTGAGGCAGAGTGGCTGGCGGGAGAATCCAAGGAGATTGCGCTGCATCTGTCGCGCTTCTTTCCGCGCTATCACATGCTTGGTGCCCTGCCGACCGAGCCGGGGACGATTTTTCGGTTCGCACGTGTCGCGCGGGAGTACCTGCCTTATGTTTACGAAGGAAATCTCTAGCAATACGAATTATATTTAACCAAACGATATTATTAAAATCTATAGAAACAGGAGAATCACATTATGATCAAACGATCGGCAGAACTGACGGTTCGCGAGCGGGAAGAGGTTCGCGGCGGCGTTGGCAAACTCTAGTTTCACGATTTTCTGACCCAGGAAGAATCTTTTGGTGCGGGAACACTCTTTTCCAAGACAGTCATTCCGGCGGGCGCTTCCATTGGCGAACACCGGCACGACGGTGAATTTGAGGTTTACTATATTCTCACCGGCACGGCCGAGGTGACCGACAACGGTGCGGTTGCAACGCTGCACGCAGGGGACATGCACCTCTGCGCGAGTGGCGAGAGCCATGCGCTGCGCAACCCCAGCGAGGAGGACCTCGAAGTCATCATGTTGATTCTCAACGAAAAGGCGCGCTGACAGTACCTACGCAGAGACGGATTCGCGCTCTTGAAGCGTACCGGAATTAATGGTATCATCTGCGTATGGAAATAGAATCGACGAACAACCGAAGGGCCAACGTCAAGACGCTACTTTGCGTGCTGACGCTGGTTCTTTTGTTTGCGCTGCTTCTTTGGCGCGTTCCATTTGGCTACGACTGGACGGACGAACAGTATTTTTCCGAAATCGGCTATCGGCTGATTCAGGGCGACCGCCCGCTGGTGGACACCTGGGAAGTGCACCAGTTTTCGGCGATGCTTGCCGCTCCAGTGCTCAAGGGGTATTTGGCACTCAACGGCGGCAGTACGGACGGAATGGTGCTGTTTTTGCGGTACTTTTACGTGTCATTTCAGCTCTGCGTCAGCCTGGTTGCGTTCTTTGTACTCAAGCGAAAGAGCGGGCGGATTCCCGCGCTGCTCGTGGCGACGATGCTGCTTGCGTACTCACATTTCTCGATCAATAGTTATTTTTACGACAGCATGACGCAGCTCTATACCGTGCTCTCCGGGTTGATGTGCATCGCCTTTTTCAACCGTACTTCGCGCGGATTCGTGTTTGCGGCACTCGGCGGCGCGAGCTTTGCGCTGGCAATTGTCGCGTTTCCCTATGTGCTGCTGGTCGTTCCAATTTGTCTCGTTTACTGGCTGGTTCGTCTGCGGGACAAGAACGAACGCAGACGAAACGCGCTTGGCATGCTCGCGTTCTTTGCCGGGGCGGCTGCTGTCGCGCTGGCGCTGGTGCTCTTCCTGCTTTCGAGGGCGTCGGTTTCGCAACTCCTGACGGGCGTACGCAACATGCTGGGCGATCCGGATCACCAATCCGTCAGCCTAGTTGAGGTGATGGGGCAGTACTTCAACGCGATTCGGGTGATCTTTTCTCCAGCGAGCTATGGCGCCGCCGCGCTCCTATTGCTGGGCATCGCATATACACGAAGCCGGAAGGCAACCGTTCGGCGTTTGCTCCATCGGGCGGGCGCGATTGGAGCGTTATTACTGCTGCTTTGCGTCGTCGGCATTGCAATGTTTTACGACTGGGATGGCGTCCACCGCATCAACCTGTTTGCGATGGGCTTTGCGCTGGTCGCGCCGGGGCTGTTCTTCCTGACCGATCGAAGGAAGGACGACGGAACCATGTTGCTGTATTGGCTTGGCTGCGGACTGTCGATCTCCGTGCAGCTCGGCAGCAATACGCGCATTCTCGCGTCCTCCGGCATGCTGCTGCCTGCGTCGCTGGCGACGATGCTGTATCTGTTTGATCATGCAAACGAGCTGTTTGCCTGGGATGCGGAGGAAGTTGGATTTGTGCCGAGCCGGTCGAAGCGCTGGCCTGTTGTTCTGTGCGGAGTTGCAATACTGGCCTGCGCGGCGTGCGTGCTGGGAACGGCGCACCTGCGGCTCACGGCGGTGCACCGCGACGAGCCGGTACCCGAGCTGACGGTGACGATCCAGAGCGGGGCGGCAAAGGGAATTCGAACCACGCCAAAGAGCGCGGAGCTGCACGACCGATTAATTGAGAACATTCGTGAGAATGCACCGTCGAGCGGGGCGATCCTGATCACCTATCTGTTTCCGGAGGGGTATCTCGTGACGGGACTTCGGGCGGCAACACCTTCCGCGTTCAATATGTCGATGGACTCATCCTGGCTCGCGCAATATTACGAGCAGCACCCGGAGCGGGTTCCGGCGCTGGTGTTCGCGCTGGACCCGGCAATGCCGTTTAACGAACTCGGCTACGTCGGGATTTCGACCTACGCGGAGAATCCGTCCTATGTACAGCGCCAATACGACACCGGCACGGCGTTTATGAACACAACACCATGACGTTGTCACAGACGAACCGAACTAAATAAGAGATACTAACAAATAAAACAAAGTGGGGAGTCGATTATGAGCAATTCGGACGCATTGATCAAGACCGTATTTAGCAACGAAGCGGTTGGCGCGCTGAGCAAGACCAGCGGAGCCAAGAAAACGCAGGTGGAGTCCCTGATTGGTGCGGCGCTGCCGCTGATGCTCGAGAGCATGCAGCAAAATGCAAGCTCACCCAAGGGCGAACAGGCGCTCGCGCAGGCGCTCAGTGATCACGCGGGCGCGGACGCTACGGACGTGAAGTCCTTCCTATCCGGCGTAGACGCGCAGGACAGTGCGAAGATTCTGCAGCACCTCTTTGGCGACAACACGAACAAGACCGTATCCGCGCTCTCGAAGAAGACGGGCATGCAGAAGTCGCAGACCATGTCGATCCTGCTGCAACTGGCTCCGTTGCTGCTCTCCTTGCTGGGACAGCAGAATCAGGGCAGTTCCGGCGGAATCGGATCGCTCCTTGGCACGTTGCTCGGCGGGTCCGGCTCCAACAACACCGGTTCGCTGATTGGGTCGCTGCTCGGCAGCGACACGAGCGACGCGGCCGGTTCGCTCATCGGCAGTTTGCTCGGCAGCGGTTCCGGCGGATCGAACAATTCGCTCGGCGGCGCGCTGCTCGGTAGCCTGTTGGGCTCCAACAACTCCAGCTCCTCAAATTCGAACAACAGCGTCGCGGGAACGTTGCTTTCCACGCTGCTTTCGGATGACAACGGAAACGACGACAACGACGGCGGTGACCTGCTTGGCAGTCTACTCGGCGGCTCTTCCGGCGGAAGCAGCGGCGGCGGGGATTTGCTCGGCAGCCTGCTCGGCGGTGGCAACAACAGCCTTGGGGGGAGCCTGCTGACGGGGCTCTTTGGTGACGACTCGCAGAAGAGCACGCCGAAGAAGAAGTCCTCGTCCGGCGCAAAGAAGAGCAGCTCTTCCGGCGCAAAGAAGACCTCGACGGCCAAGAAATCCACAACCGCGAAGAAGTCGACGGCGAAGAAACCGTCCAGCAAAAGCCCGAAGAAAGGTTAACCAATCGATCCGCATCAAAAAAGCGGCTGTCCTCGCGACAGTCGCTTTTGCGTTCCTTCGGTTGCTTTTGAATCTACTTCTGCGCGGAAGTACCCATCCTCGCGAGAATCTGTTTTTTCGTCTTCGCGTCCAGCAGGTCGCCGGAGAGCGCGGCGGACAGATAGGCGTCGATGCCGTCGATGGACTCTGTTTCACGAATCAGTAGAAGCACGTCGACAATGTCGAGTAAAATGAGCTTTCGCATCGTGTCCCGAAGCTCCAGCAGGCTGAGTGAAAGTAGACGCTCCGCAATCGTCTTTGCTAGTCCGCGGTGATAAGGGACAATCAACAGCAGCGACTGAATGCACTGGCGAACGGTGATTGGTTTTTCGTCCTGCAAAATGGCGAGAAACGCGTCCAGAACGGCGGCCGTTTTGCTCTCCTCGTCCCAACGCGCGTTTGCCGCCAGCAGCATAACCCCAATGCTGCGCTGATAGGAGTTGTCGCTCGCGAGCTTTGCCGCGAACACGTCCCAACAGGGAAACACGTCCGCATGCGACATTGATCGCTCGTTGAGCAGCTGAAACGCACCATAGCGAATCTTGTCGTTCTTCTCGGCGAGCAGGTCGACCAGACAGACGATTTCATCGGAGGATAGCGCCGCAGCGCGGGCGGGCAGCTCTTCTTTTTTCAGCTCAATCAAATCGGTTTCGGTCAACATCGTTTTACGCTCCTTTTGCTCCGGTTTTCGAATATTGCATGGGATGATAACGAATGCCGTTAGACAGCTGCTCGCCGCTGACGGCGGAGAACCCAAGGTGCTCGTAGATGTTCTTTGCGTAGGGGGAGGAGTGGACGGTCATTCGCTCGCCCCGGCACTGCTCGCGCGCAAATAAAAACAGCGCTTTTCCAACTCCATGCCCCTGCCAGGCGGCGTCGACGAAGAACAGCGCAACATGCGAACCATCCTCGCCGCGCGTGGCGAGCACGCCGATGAGCGAATCCATTTCGTAAGCGCCGTAGAATTGGAGTTTTTCGAGTTCCTCCTCGTTTTTTAGAAAAGAGCGAAAGGTTTCTACTCCCTCCTCGCAATAGTCCGGTGCTTCAAACGCAAGAAACACGCGCCAGACCAAATCGAGCGCGGCGGGCAAATCCTCCTTGGGCAACGGTTGAACAAGCATGATTAACACCTCATTTAACAACATGATATCGATAACCGCGCATTACCGCGCGTTGAGTCGCTCCAATAGCTGCAAGGTGGTGTTCCAGTTGCGCGCGGTCACAGGGGAGAGCGCGTTTTGCAGCCTCACGGCTAACTTGGAGTTGCGGATGCTCTGCGCAAGCAGCAGATATGCCTCGCGCCCGACTAGGCGGAACTGGTCTTCCGATTCACCCGGCTTTTCAAACTTGATCAGCGCCTCCGGTTTGGGCGGCGCGGCGGCTAGGAGCACGTAGAGGCTTTCGCCCTCGGTGTTTCGCGCGACGGCGGCGCCGATTTCTTCCGCCGAAAACGGAAGATTGGCGACGGTTTGACGAAGCTCGTCGGCGGAGCGAATCACAACGTTGGTGCGGATGCCCGCGCCTTCCAGCAGCGCCGACTCCGTCTTACGGATGAGTTCTTCCTCGGAACCCGGCGAATCGAACAGGACGTTGCCGCTTTGAATATAGGTTTCGACGCGCGAACAGCCGACCTGCTCAAAGAGCCGCCGTAGATCGTCCATCTTGATGCGGTTCGCGGAACCGACGTTGACGCCGCGAAGCAGCGCGAGGTAGGTTGGCATAGGGACCCCTTTCTGGTAGAAACGTTATTCTGCTATCTTGCTTGGCGCAGGGGATTTCTGCTTACGTGGTGGCTCATATAAACCAATCAGCATACGCGCATAGGGAATTCGCTTGAGCACCAGATACAGCGCAACTGTCAGGATCAGGCTGATGACGGTGATCAGGCTGAACTGTGCCGCAATGGACGATATGTTGGTTACCACATAGTATGCAACGGCGATCAGCACGGACTGATGCAAGATGTAGAGCGGAAACGACGCGCGGCTGAGCCACTGCGTCAGCGGCGTGGACTGGTTCAGGTGCCGCCTCGCCATGGCATAGAAACCAACGACGCAGATCGCCATCACAAGACCGTCGAACAGGTCGGAGGGCAATCCGTCCCGAACATGCAGCGCAAAATACAGCGTGAGCTTTGCGGCTACGAGAACGACCGCCGCGACGAACAGCGGAATTCGGCTTTGTTCCAGCCTTTCGGCAATCTGCTCGTTCGCCAGCAGAAAATACCCGACCAGAAACAGCATAAAGTAGAGTCCCAGGCTCTTTCCGCCAATCTCAAACACCGGCGCGAACAGAAGCGGAATAAAAAACAGCAGCACGACGGCATACACCGGCAGCGCGCCGAGCTTCAACTTGCCGGAGATTCGCTGAGAAAGACGCATGACGGGCAGCGCGAGCATCGAGATGACGAACAGGTACAGCAGGAACCAAAGATGCCCAACCGTAAACCCGCCGGTGTAGCCACTCAGGTCGCCAAATTTGCCAAAGAACAGCGTATACTGCGCGAAATATCCGCCGGTGTAGCCGTTGTGGAACCGCTCGGCAAAGTATGTTTGCGCCGGAATGAGAATCAGGATGCCAAGCAGCAGGGGGATCAGCAGCTTTTTTTTGCGCTCCAGCGCGTATTGCTTCGGTGTTCGCTTTTGCAGCGCAAACGCGGAGCTTGCGCCCGCGAGCACAAACAACAGCGGCATGAACCAGGTGTAGGTTGCGATGATGAAGCTCGAGATGGCTTCGCTGGAGATCCCGCGCACGTAGAATCCCTCACCCCAGCAGTTGTAGATCATCGCTGCGTGATAGGGAAACAGCAGCAGAATGCAAAGCCAGCGCAGGTTGTCGATTTCGTTTCGTCTCAAGAAATGCCTCCCGTGTATTGAAAAAGTGAGCAAAAAATGAGCGGATCAGGACCAACCTTGCAGTTCAAGGATGTTTCCCTCGGGGTCGGTCGCGTAGACAACGCAGATTGTCCGCCCGTCCGCATAGGTCTTCTGCACGAGCTCACCGATTTGGCCGCCGCCGCTGGCGAGGACGCGATCGAGCGCACCGGCCACGTCGTCCACCTCAAACGCGAGGTGCGCAAAGCCCGCCGCGTTGACCAGACCGGAAGTGGAGGGAACCACGGAGTCATACGTAAAGATTTCCAGCGTCGGCCCGTGTCCTTCGTAGCCGGGCAGCGCGAGATGCTCACCCGTCAGGTGCGCGTTCGGGATGCCGGTCAGTTTGTCGAGCCATTCGCCGGAAAGATCCCGCGTTTCGCCGATGCTGCGGCAGCCCAGCGCCGTTTTGTAGAAGTCGATGAGCCGACGGGCGTCCTTAGCAATCAGGTTGGTATGCGAGTAACGAATCATGGGGGTTAAGTGTCCTTTCGATTGTCTATTTCAGTTCGAGCCACATGATATGCAGATTGTCTTCGACCTTACATTCTCGGTAGCCCGCCTGCTGGTACATATGCAGGGTTCCGCGGTAACGCCGCTGGCCTGCGTCCGCCGTTTCCACCGGCAGCGCGAGCATTGCGTCGAATCCGGCGGCGCGAAAGTCCGCGATGGCGCGCGCGAGCATTTCGCGGGCGAGTCCTTTTCCGCGATGCAGCGGGTGAATCAGAAAGCAGATCGTGCAGCCGACGTGCTTGCCGCGGCAGAACGGCTCCACATCTGGATAGATGCGCGGAAAGTTGACGATGTCGTTTGCGTTGCACCAGCCGACGCAGGTTTCGCCGTCAAACGCGAGATAGCCGCGCATGTTGCCGGTTTTGATTTCCTGCAACGCCTCGCTCCGGTTGGTCTCCAGCGAGCGATTGCGCCATTCCTCAAACGAGCAGGTCGTCTGGTAATATCGGCAGAAGCAGCTGGCCCAGTGCGGCGTGTTGGAAAAGTCGAGATTCGTCAGGTAATTCGAAAACGTCTCCGCGAGATCGGGCGAAAGGGGGCGAATGTCGTATGCCATAGAACGATTCTCCTTTGCTCGTATTTAGAAGGCTAACGCTGCTTGCGGAGCATGCCGCATTTGGTTTCGGGCAGATACGCGAATTTGTGCTTCAAATAGAGCTTGTCCGCGGGCTGATTCGCAATCAGGCAGATGTAGCTGTCGGCATAGGCATGCGCGTCGAAGTATTCGTCGATGGCGCTCATGATTCGGTCGCCCAGCCCCTGCCGCCGGTAGGACGGATGCACCATGATGTCGTTGACCACGAAGCTGATGGCACCGTCGCCGACCACGCGGCCAAAGGCGACCAGCGCTTCCCCGTCGTATAAACAGGCGGTAAAGAGCGAACCTGTTAGCGCGGTCTCGGCATGCGCATAGACCTTTTCGCCCATGCCGGAATCGACACGCAGCTTGCAATAGTCCTCAACGCTTGGCCGCTCGCTGGAAAAACGAAGTACTGCCTGCGTCATTTTTGCGGTTCCTCCGAAAGCATCTGTGAAACGGGCAGACGATAGTAGTCGTTGACGACTTCCTCGACAAACCCGCAGGAGAGGTAAAGATGTAACGCGTTCGCGTTTGTGCTGTCCACCTCGATGGCAATCTGATCGACGCCGCGCTTGGCCAGATCACCCAGCAGCAGCGCGAGAATGCCGCGCCCGATCCCCTGATTTTGCAACGCAGGCGAAACCGCGAGGCCAAAGACGGTTGCTTCGCCTTCCTCATAGCCAATTGCGGCAATGCCGACGGCAACTCCGTCTCGATGCGCAACATACTGCGTGCGGTTTCGCGCTTCCATGGCGCGCTGGAGAAAACGGCGCGTCTGCTCCGGCGGCTCGGAAAAGGTGACGCTACTGATGGCGCACATGTCCTCCAGATCGTCGGGGGTTGCCTCGCGGAGGGTCAACCCTTGCGGTACGGGGCGTTGACCGGCAAGCGCTTTCTTGTCATAGCGCAGGCGATACTCGGTAAAGTCCAGCGCAGCTCCGAACGATTGCACGGCGGCGACGCCGCTTTCGGACGTACGCTCGCTGGAGAACACCAGATCCGGAATGGAATTTGCCCGCGCCACTTCGGCGGCGGCGCGCACGAGCGCGCGAAAATGCCCGTTTCTCCGGTGCGACGGGTACGTGAGCCCGACGAGCTCCAGCTCGTCCCGCGAAGGCGCAAAGAGGGTGAGCACGGCGAGTAGTTCGCCCGGCTCCGAAAGGGTCAACAGACAGGGGATGCCTGGATCAACATTGAGGGAGGGATCGAGAAACAGCGTTCCCGTGAGCCCGTCCTGCGCTTGGCAGACGGCCTCCAGCGCGCGCACCGCGGAAACAACATCCAGCTCGGGATGAATGTGTGCTTGAATCTGCAAAGGAACCTCCTCAAACCGAAAAATTAATACAAAACAAATGTTCTATCGATCGATATTCTACTGGAGAAAAACATCTGCGTATCCTAGATATTAATACAAAACAAATGTTCTATTGGTTTTATTATAAAAGGAAAAATCGATTGTACAACTGTTTTTATCAAAAAAGATGCATGCCAAATTGTTCGGCATGCACCTTCTTGTTACGCGTTTCTGCTTGTTACTGGATGTGTGCCTTCGCCTCGTTTCGCGCCGCGACAAATCCGGCAACGCAGGCGTCAATATCCTCTTTTGTCGTCCGCCAGGAGCAGACGCTGATGCGGATGACCGGCTCCGCTTTCCAAACCGCGCCGCCACACCAGCAGACGCCGTTTGCCTGCAAATGGGCAAGCGTCGACTTGGTTTCGTCCGGAGAGTCGCAGCCAACAAGTACCTGATTGAACACGACGTCGTTTTGAATCCGGAACCCGTGCTGCAAAAGCTGCCCGGCAAAGTACCGCGCGTTTTCGCAGAGCGTGTCCACGAGTTCGCCGACGCCGGATTGACCGAAGCCCTTTAGCGTTGCCCAGAGCTCGATGCTCCGCGCGCGGCGGGACATCTCCGGCGTATAGAGCATGCCGTCGCGCTGGTCGCTGTAGAGCAGGTACGATCCGGTGGCTTGCATGGCGCGCACGAGCGCCGCACGATCCTTTACGAATACAATGCCGCTGTCGTAGGGCGCGTTGAGCGTTTTGTGCGCGTCCGTCGACCAGGAATCCGCGAGTTCCACGCCGCGCACCAGATGCCGCGTCTGCTCGGAAGCGTTTGCCCAGAGCCCGAACGCGCCGTCGACATGCACCCAGGCGCCGACTTCGTTTGCGCGGGCGCAGAGCGCGTCGAGCGGGTCGAACGCGCCGCTGTTGACGTTGCCCGCCTGTAGAATGAGCAGCGTATTTTGGTCGAGCTCGGGCAGACGATCCGCAAGCATGCGTCCCTGCTCGTCGACCGGAGCGAGGGTGACCATCTGCTTGCCCATGCCGAGCAGCGAGAGCGCCTTGAAGACGGAGGAGTGCGCCTGCTCGCCAAGCACCACGCGGATGGGCGGCGCACCCCATAAGCCCTGCTCGGAGGCGTTCCAGCCCTGTCGCGCCAATAACTCGTTTCTAGCGGCGGCAAGCGCGCAGATGATGGCGGTGGAGGAGCCGCTGACGAACCCGGCGGCGGCGCCTTGCGGCAGGCCGAGCAGATCGACCAGCCAACGCTCGCAGACATCCTCCAGCTTGGAGACGATGGGGGACATCACATACAGCCCGCAGTTCTGATCCCAGGCGTCCGACATCCAGCGGGCGGCAAGCCCCGCGGGCGTAATTCCGCCGTTGACGAAGCCGAAGTATCGTCCGCCGCCCTGCGCGCAGGTAGCGGGCGCGCCGTAGGTTTGCAACTGCGCGAGAATCTCCGCGGGCTGCTGCGGCTGCTGCGGCATCGGTTCGTCGAAGACAGCCAGACCGGAGAGGGCGTCGTTGTCCGGCGAAACGCGCCGGTCGGACACGCCGTCCAGATAGTCAAAGGCGTACTGCTTCGCCTGATCCAGAATCGTTTTTTCCTGTAGCGTTTGGTTCATGTGTTGCTGAAACTTGGTTTGCGTCATGCGTGTTCTCCTAATCGATTACTCAAGAGTCGTTTTCTTGGGAGTGGATGCCGTTATATTGGATGTCGGGGTCAGTTCGGATATCGAAACGCTCGTCTGCCGGTACTTGCGCCAGAAGCGCGAGAACGACGCGAACGTGTAGAACCGGTTGACGGCGGGAATCCGGCCCAGCAGATACAGCCCGTCGGAAACGGCGGCGCCGAGCAGCAGGAGCACGGTGTTCGCGACCAGCCAGATGAGAATCGCTACAACGGGCAGAACGATCGCGGAAACGGTCTGTCGAAACCATTGCAGCAGCAGCGCCTCGACCGGCAGAGCGGAAAAGAGTGCAATGAACGCCGCATAGGTAAGCGTATTGCTCTCGACCGCCTGTTGCGGGCAATATGCGGCGCAGCGCATGCACTGCTCGCAGGAAAACGTCCAGAACGGGCGTTTCTGCTTTGCGCCGCACATGCGAATTGCCTTTTGCGGGCAGCGCGCGGCGCAGAGTCCGCAGCCGTTGCAGCTCGAACCCGCAAACATGGTCTTTGCCAGAAACCGATGGCCGAGGAGCAGAAACAGCAGTGGCAACGGAAAGATCAGCAGCGTGACAACCAGATCGACGATGCGGCGGTAGACGCGTTTTCCGTTGAGCAGTTCCGCGAGAAAGGATTCCGTCGTCTCGTGAATCTCCCCGTTGATGCGCTGTTCCAGAGACGCGCTGTACGGCGGAAGAAGCGTCGTCCAGTTCTGCGCCATGCCAAAGCCGTTGATACCGACCACGCGGTATCCCTTGCAGAGCAGCATCAGCGCGGCGAGATACAGGCCAAAGCCGACGTAGCCGGGGACGAACAGTCGGCCAATTCGCGTCCAGGCGCCGGTTGCGGCGAGGAACACGCGCTGGCGATTGCCCTTTGGAAGGCCAAGGACAAACCGAAAGAAGCTCGGCGGCTGGATTGCGCCAATGGTTGGCGACAACAATCCAAGCAGCGTTTGCTCACGCGGCTGGTATGCCTGCGGCTTCGCGCAACCGTCGATGGTGCGAAGGGTGCCTTGCAGACCCTGATGGCTCGCGGCATCGCGCAGGCATTTCGCGACCTGATAGGTGTTGCCCGTACCGGAATAGACAAACAAATCCAGTTGATCAAACATTGGTTTCTCCAGTTGCGTTTGCTCGTTCAGCCAAAGAACAGGGCAACGAATTTACCAAGCAGCCGCGCGACACTTGCGCGCAGCGAACGCGCCATGGCGGGGTCATAATAGCGCCTGCCGTTGTCCAGCCAGCCTGCGCTGTTCCAGAACGCGTAGTCGAAGGTGTTGAAATACGCCTTGTTCCTGCGCCAGTAGGTTTGCTGAACGGTGAACGCAATCAACGAGTATAGGGACGGGCGGAACGGCTTTTTCTGAATGGAGCTGACCAGCCGCCGCGCGGAACGTGAAATCTGTTTTGCGTAGCGTCGGCGGATTTCCTCCGGTTCGGTGATTGCGCCAAGCCGATACTTTCCGCCGATGATGGTCTTCATGGCCCAGGTGCCAAAGGCGGTTTGCATGGTGCGAAGTGCGTGGTTCGACGAGCCGATGCCGCAGGTGGTGTAGAGCAGCGCGGTCTTGCCAAAGAGCGCGGGGCGGTGCGAGGTAAACGCCATGCGGTCGATCCAGTTCTTCATCACGCTGTTGACGTCCTCCACGTAGACGGGACTGGCGATGACGTACCCGTCCGCCGTGAGCAGCCGATCCCGTAGGGGCAGCAGTTCGTCGTGAAGCGGGCACTTCTCCTCGCCAAGATCAAAGCACGCGCGGCAGCCGAGGCAGGTTTTCGGCGAAAGACGCGAAAGGTTCACTTGCTCCGTCTCGATCTCGACGCCGAGCTCGCGCGCGAGCGCGGAAAACGCCACTTCGTAGAGATCCATCACGCGCGCGGTGTTACCGCCGGCGCGGGCGCTGCTGTTGATCAATAGTAGTTTCATCGAAATCCTCGTTTGGTTTGGTCTTTCGGCGGCTATTCGGCGGCGCGCTCTAAGGTGGCGATGTCGAGCTTCTTCATCTGCAAAAACGCTTCCGTATAGCGCTGTTTCGCCTCGCCGGACAGGGACGCGAGCACGCTTGACATGTTCGCCGGAACAATCTGCCACGATACCCCGAAGCGATCCTTGAGCCAGCCGCACTGTTCGGCCTCCGGCACGGCGGAAAGCGCGCTCCAGTATGCGTCAATCTCCGCCTGATCGTCGCAGTTGACTAGAAACGAAAACGCCTCGTTGAATGCTTCGTCCCCGCCCATGCCATGATCCATCAGCACAAACTGGAATCCAAATAGCGAGAGTTCGGCATAGTTGATCTTTGCGCGCGTGTCCTGCGCTTCACCGGGGGCATAGTGGTTGACGTACCCGACAGAGGCACCTGGGAAAACCTTCTCGTAAAACGCGAGAGCCGTTTCGACCTCTCCGCAGGCATCCCCCGCAAAGAGCAGGTTCGGGCGAATCTTCTGCGATATTTCGTCCGTTTCAAAATAGGTGAGCTGCCAGTTTAGGCCATAGCGGTCGGCCAGCCAGACATAACGCTTACTAAATGGGTATTCGCCGAGCGGCATCAGCTCCGTTGCGCCCTGCGAAAGGCTCGCGTAGAGCCGGTCGACCTCCTCCGGCGAGCGGCAGGTGACCATCAGCGAGACCGAAGCGTTCAGTTCGAAATATGGTCCGGCGCTGATGGCCGAAAACGCGACGCCATCGAGTTCAAACTCCACGGTGTCCACGTGGCCGGAGGGGGTGCCCTCCAGCGAGGAGACGCGGAGAATGCGCGAGTGCTCGAAGATCGAAACATACCAGTTTGCGGCTTCAACGGCCTGGGTGTCGAACCAGAGATGCGGAACGATTTTCTGCATAACAAACCCTCCTGTTCGGTTTCGTCGGTCGGGGAGTGCCACCGTTTCTATTCGCCGCGCGGCGGATAGAGCGTATCGAGCAGGCGAATGCCGCCGGCTGTTTTGAATATTTTCTCGCGCACCGTCGCGATGGCGGACGCGTCCATCTCGTCCTCGTAGGCGTTGACAAGAAAGTCCGCCTCCACGAGAATCTTGTGATCGAGTTCCTGTATGGAGCCGTAGCTGTGATGGTGCCCGACCAGCCAGCAAACGCGCTCGACGAACGGCGCAGGGTAGCCTAGGCGCGAAAGGAGCGCTTCGGCCTCCGGCGGGCCTTCCAACTCCTGATAACGCCCCGCGCTGCTGCCGTATTTGCGCTCGCTGTTACGAATGCCGATGTCGTGCACCAGCGCGGCGATGGAGACGACCTCCCGCGTTTGCGGATCGACGTGCTCCAGCTCGCAGATCAGCTCCGCAAACGAGTGCACCTTGATCAGGTGCTGCGCGCGTTTCGGGTCGGCGGCGTTGTATTCGATCATTTCTAGTAAAACGATGTTCGTATTCATAGCTTCATCCTTACGGGGCATGTCCTGATGGTTGAGAATTCCTTCACTTACAACTATAGAATGGAGCAGTCGTATTCCATTCGTCTTGCGGTTTTCTTTGCCGCGGGCGCGCCGAGCAAACGCTTGACCAGATACAGGGACAGGTCAATTCCGGCAGAGATACCGCCGGAGGTCAAGATGGCACCCTCGTCTACAAAACGGGTGTTGCGCAGCACTTGAACCGCGGGGTACTCGCGCTCCAGACGGTCGAGATCCATCCAATGCGTCGTCGCCCGCTTCCCGTTGAGCAGACCCGCTTCGGCAAGCAAAAAAGCGCCCGTGCAAATGGAAGCAACGATTTCGGCTTGATCGGCGATGCTCTGCAGCCAGCGAATTGTCTCCGGCTCGCGAATCTCGAGTTCCTCCGCGCCGTAGCCGCCGGGAACGATGAGCAAATCCAGCTTTGGTGCGGACGAAAAATCGTATGCGGGAAGCACGGTCAAGCCGTTGCGGGCGCGGTTAGGCGCGTTGGTTCGGGCGATTGTGCAGACGCGGAACGCGCGCTTGCCGCTGGTTTCAGACTCGGCGAGCGAAAACACCTCGAACGGACCGGCAAAGTCCAACACTTCAACTTCGTTGAACAGGAAAATGCCAACGGTCTTCTGCTCCATAGAAAAAGCCTCCGTTTCGGCAGTTCTACTTGCCTTTGCGGAATTATACCACACTTTAACCGTTGCATATACAAAACTTTATGCAAAAAAGCCTTGCGAGGCACTCGTCGCAAGGCGGTGGATCAAACTTGTTATTCCGGTGGGTAACGGCGAAGAATTTCCTCGGCGGCCTGCTCCGGCGTGATGGAGGAAACGTCAAGATGATCCGTCTTGAGCGCGGTATAGAGCGGTATTCGCGCGATGCTTCGTTCGAGAACGTCCGCCGAACGGACGCCCGCGTCGATGTCCCGCCGGATGCGCTCGGTCAGCGCCTGCTCACTGCATACGAGCGAGATGGGATGCACCTCGCATTGCGCGGTGTCCAGACGCGAAAGCAGCTCGTCCAGAATCGACTGCTCGTGCAGCACCCAGCAAAACACGATGTTCTCGAAGGCGGAGCAATGCAGAAAGCTGTTGAGCAGATAGCAGATGTTGTCCATCGCCAAACGCCTTGTTTCCTCGGTGAGCTGAAACGGGCGCATATACCAGCACCAGTCGCCGTCGAGAAACACGCTGTTTGGCAAATGCTGCTGCAAACAATGGCACGTTGCGGTTTTTCCAACGCCCATCGTGCCGCCGATGATGTAGAGGCGCTTGTTTGGTTGCACGACGGTTGAAACGGGGGCATCGTTTCCGCAGAACGGCTGCGCTAGTGAGAGCTGTAAAAACGTCGTTCCGTGAATGGGGCTGTCGTAGTACGGCTCGATTTCGACAAAGCCGAGTTCGCGATAGAGCTGCTTTGCGGTGTTCATTGTGCTGAGCGTGTCGAGTAGAACGGCTGCATAGCCGGCGTCCCGCGCCGCGGCGATGGCGCGCTCGGCGAGCAGCCGACCGAGATGGTACCCGCGAAACGCGGGGCGAACGTAGAGCCGCTTCATCTCCGCGCGGGTCTCGTCGAACCGGCGCAGGGCAATGCATCCGGCGCTCAGACCGCCGACAAACGCGACAAAGAGCCTTCCGTCCGGAGGAGCATATTTGCCGGGCAGGCCGGAGAGTTCCTTGGAGAAATTCTGGTAGGACAGGTCGATTTCGAGCGAAGCGGCGTATTCCGAAAAGAGCGCCCGAACGTCATCCAGATGCTCGGTTGCATCTAGAATCTCCACGCGCGGACGATCCAGCGTTGCCCAGTCCTCGCGGAGCATGGCGTAGACGCAGTCGTCGACCCAAGCTTCGTTCATGCGATAGCTCTTTCGAAAATGCGCTTCCGGCACAAAGCCGAGCCGTTCCAGCAGTCGGATGGACGCGTGGTTCTCCGGGTCGACGGACGCGGTGACCCGATGCTTGTTCCAAACGGCAAATGCCTGCCGCAGCACGGCGGCGACCGCCTCCGTTGCGTAGCCCTTGCCCTGATGCTCCGGCGCGAGGGTATAGCCAAGTTCCAGCTGCCACTCGTCGAGCGTATGCAGGCCGACGTCGCCAATCAGCGTGCCGTCGCGCAGGCATATCGCGAGCTGACGCCAGGAACCGGGCGTGTTCGGCGGCGTGCTCTCGTTTTCGCGAAGAAACGCTTCGATTTCGGAGCGTGTCTTTGGTTGAAACGACTGAAACCGGCAGACCTCCGGCAGCGAACGGTAGCGAAAGAACGCTTCCTCGTCCGAAAGCGTCAGGGGGCGAAGGAGGAGACGGTCGGTTTGCATTATGTCGGTAGAGTTCATTCTGCTATCTCCAAAACCGATTTGAACGGATAAGTTAATCGTTGATGGCTTCGATGCCTGCTTGTTTCAGCTGCTCCAGATGCTCCCGCATGGTTTGCAGCGCTTCGGGTGCGTGCCCGACCCAGCCGAGCACCTCGCCGACCACGCGAATCGGCTCCCGGGTGCGGTAGGAGCGCGTCGGGTTGCCCGGGAATCTCTGATCCGTCAGGTTGGGATCGTTCTCGAATGCGCCGGTCGGTTCCACGAGGTAGATGCGTCCGCGCACGTCTCCCGCCGCGAGCTCCGCGCCCCACTTTGCAGCGTCCAGCGTCGCGGTCAGGTAGACGAAATTCGCCTTGTGCTCGCTGTAGTTCGAGCGAAAACCGGGTTCGATGAGATCGCCGGGATGCAGGTCCGCCTTGGTGCCGTGGTAGAACGGGCCGGAATCGAGCACCGTAGCCTTGTTCGACGAAGCTGGATTCTCTTTCTGACTGCTTTGGCCAGACAGCTTGTTCAGCCAATCTTCCGCCGAAACGACGCTGGCAAACGAACCATCGATTGCCGCCAGATAGGCGCGCTGCACCTGCAAAGCCGGAACCGGTTCGTTTGACCAGCTCAAGTCTCTGGTTGCGCAGGCGTCCCCGATGAGCGTGACCGGATAGCCAAGATCGGCCGCGGCACGAACGGTGGTATCGACGCACATATGCGTCATCATGCCGCAGATGACGAGTTCGTCTACGCCGGCCTTCGTCAACTGCTCTGCCAGATCGGTGCCCAGAAAGCTGTTTGGCTTGTGCTTCAGGATGACCGGCTCGCCGCCGACCGGCGCGGTATCTGCATAAAACTCTGCGCCCGGCGTATTCGGCAGAAAGAACGTTGCGGTGGGTTTGGTGCTGATGTGCTGCACGTGAAAGATTGGCCAGCCCTTGGCGCGAAACGCCGACAAGATCAAAAGCGCGTTTGCCGCCGCCTCGTTCGGGTGTACCAGCGCATGCCGACCGCCCGCGAAGTAATCGTTTTGAATGTCGATCAGAATCAAACCGAGTTGCATGTCATCTTCCGCCTTTCAAGAGGATTGGTTGTTGTGTACAGAAACTATTCCGGTAGAGAACACCGCTGGTTCAATAGCAATTCTATTATAGTTTGTCCACCATTCGCGCGACGAACGGGCGATGGACGCGAATCGCGCCCTTTGGGCAGAACTCCTGACAGCAGAAGCAGCGAATGCAGGCCTGCCGGTTGATCTCGGCGATTCGGTTGCGAAGCGTAATCGCGTTTGCGGGGCAGACGCTCTTGCATTCGCCGCAGCCGACGCAGCCCGTTCGGTCAACCATTGGCGTGCTGGCAAACAGCTTCGTAAGCACCTTGGAAATCGTCGGGTCTTTCGAGCCCCAGAACTGGACGTCGTGCTTGGGGGTCAGTTGAAAATCGGGAATCACGAACGATTCCAGATCGCCAAACACGCTAAGCCCGGAGACGTCGTTTGGTGCGAGTCCGCGCTCCACCGCCGCCTGAAGCGTTGGCACATCGCAAGCGCCGAGGTTCATCAGGTGCGCGCCGGCAACGTCCAGCGCGTGCGGATTGAACGACGCGAGAATCGCGCCCATCAAGCGCGGGGTACCGCCGGAAGGGCCGTTGCCCTCCATCGTCATCACCGCGTCGGCAATCGACAGGCGCGGCTTGCAGTATTCGCAGACGTCCACGAGCATATTGGCAAACGACGTGTGCGTACTGTAGCGATAGTGCGACTCGGACTTTCGCGTGCCGGGAATCGCGCCAAAGAGATTCTTGCAGGCGCCGGTATACGCCATCAGCCCGTGCGTTTTGAGTTTGCAAAGGTCGATGATCGCATCCGCTTTCAATAAGTAGTCGGTTATCTGGAACTCCTTTGCCGAAACCGCCTCGGGAAAGGAGACGTCCCGCGTAGAGAAGTCCTCGTTGAGCTGCGCGCCCGCGTCCAGCACGCGACGCATGCCGGTAGAGGCGTAGATTTGCGTCAAATAGGCCAGATTGAATGGCCCCCCGGGGCTGTCCCCGACGACGACGCTTGCGCCTTTTTCAATCAATAGTTCGCAGAGCGCAAAGGCCACTTCCGGATGCACGGTTGCCGCTTTCTCCGGTTTTTTGAGCATCATGAGGTTTGCCTTGACGACAATATTCATGCCGGGCGTCACCCAGTCCAGCCCGTGAATGGGGGAGAGCGCTTCCAGCAGCGCGGCTTTGACCGCCGCGGGATCGTAGGTTTCACAGCGCGCAATGGAGACTTCGTTTGAATCAAAAGGCATGTTTGTACTCCAAATCGTAGGTTGGTTATGAGAATTATAGCATGAAACGAAGCCCGCGGGAAATGCCGCGAGAGCCGTTCCCTGCGAAATAACTTGCTCATTATTTCGCGGATTGATAGAATAACAGTACTGATTTTCGCAATTCCTGTTGCGCCGGTATTGCCATCCGGTTCGAAAACAACATCAGATCGAGTTGAAAAGGGGCATGCCCTTGAAGCGAGTCCGCTCCGCGAAAAAAAGCATGATGCAATATTTCCTGACGCTGCTGCTCATAACGCTGCTGTGTCTGGTTTCCTATGGCGTGTATTCCATCTGGATGTACGAACAGCAGCTCATCTTTAGCAATCAGGCCGCGCTGGACGTATACTCCAACAACCTGATCTATGTGCTGGAGGATTTGACCTCGTTCAATCAGGACATGTACTCGACCGATACCGATTTTATGCTGCTTTCCGGCAAGGCGGATCTCCTCTCGGACAAGGAGAAGATTCTGCCGGAATACAACCTGAGAAAGACCATTTCCAACCGCGTGCCACCCGCGGGAGCAATCTTTTTGTTCAACGAGTCCCGCTCCGAGTTTTTCTATAGCTTTGGCCCCGATTTTCTCGGCGGAACGCTGACTCGCCCGATTATGGAATTCATGAACGACATTCGGCAATGGTGGCTGGAGCAGCCGCAGGGCGGCTTGATGCGCTGGCACGCGTATTCGACCGATCAATACGTCCTCTTGATGAACGCCTACCGGCAGGGGGACATGTATGTTTGCTCCATTCTCGATCTCAACGCGTTCATCAGCCGCCACACGAAGGGAATCGATTCCATTGAATACTCGTTTTTCTCGAACGAGCGGGTGCTGACCAACGTGGACTATGTGGAACGCGAGGGAATTACGCTGGAGCGGATTCAAACGGCGGAGACGCCGCGCTTTCCGTACTTTTTTGTCGGCAACATCATTCAGTCCGATTATTATCCCTCCTTCGGCATCGGACTGAGCGGCATCATGTCCACTCAGGGGATCTGGAGCTACTCGCGCATATCCGTCGTGTTGTTTCTAATTGCGTTTCTGGTGATCTGCACGCTGTATCTCGTAATCTACGCGTTCATCAATCGGATTTTGATCTTTCCGCTGAATCAGATTACGCAGGCTTCCGAGCGTCTCGCGGGTTCAAACGAGATACTCACGCAGGAGCACGAGAATTTGCAGGAGTTTGCGACGATTCGGGAAGCGCTCAATCAGCTCGTGGAGCAAAAGGTGCAGCTCGTGCAGGAAAACACCAGTAAGACCCAGGAGATTGAGCACGCGCTTTTGCAATACTATCAATTGCAGACTCGGTCGCATTTCTTTTTGAACTGCCTCAAGAGCCTGTATAACATGTCTGAAAAGGGCGAAATGGACAAGATGAAACTCATGATCCTCGCCTTTTCGAACCATTTGCGCTACGTGTTTCACGACAATCTGCTGCTCGTTACGCTCAAGTCGGAGCTCGACGAGGCGCAGGATTATTATCGCATTATACAGATGGATCGCGCGCGTCCACTGCTGCTAAACCTTGAGGTGGATCAAAGCCTGCTGGACTGCCGCGTTCCGCCGCTGGTGATTCAGACCTTCCTGGAGAACTCCTACAAGTACAACACGGACAGCCGGAAGTTCTTGCGCTTCAACGTGCAGATCGATCAGATTGAGATGGACGGCAAACCCTACATACGCCTGCGGCTAAGGGACAACGGCGTTGGCTACAGCAACGAAACGCTCAAGATGCTGTTGGAGCCGGACGAGCAGTTTGAGCAGTATCACATCGGCATCAGCAACCTCAAGCGGAGGATGTCGCTGATCTATCAAAACGATTTTCAGATTGCGTTCTTCAATGCGCAGGACGGCGGCGCCTGCTCGCTGATTTACCTGCCGCTGCGCCGCTGAGAAACGGAGGGAATGACACATGAATGTTCTGGTTGTAGACGATCAGATTTCGGTTCTGAGCGGCATTCTTTCCGGCGTGCATTTTCAGGAACTGGGCATCGACGAGGTTCGCTCGGCGACAAGCGCCGAGGAGGCGCTGGCCGTATTTCGGGAGATTCCGATTGACATCATGCTCACGGACATTGAAATGCCCGGCGAAAACGGACTGGAACTCAACCGCGCGGTGCAGGCGCAATACCCCGAGACGCTGCGGATTCTGCTGACCTCGCACGCGGAGTTTCGCTATGCGCAGGAGAGCATTAAGCTGGGCTGCTTCGACTATCTGCTCCAGCCCGCGCCGTATGAGGTTATTGAGGACTGCTTACGCAGGGCGCTGCAGCAGCTCTACCAGCAGCGAAAACGCGCGCGGCTGCAACAATACGGTCAACTGCTCGAAACGAACGAAACCGAGCTCATGAACCACGTGGTGACCAAGCTGTTTTCGCGTGTTCCGGAGGACGTGGACTCCTCGCTGGAGTTTCTCAACCAAATGGGGTATGCAATCCACAAGGATAAGCGCGTTCAGGTCGTCATCATCAACGTTCAGTCGTTTCGAACGTCCAACGAACCCATCTTCTCCGAAAAGAGCATTCACAAGGCGATTTCCAACGCGCTGAAACAGGCGAATATGATCTATCCGGTGCTCAAACTCAGCACCCTGAACCGTTTTCGCCAGTTTGTGCTCGTTCTGTTTTCCGCAACGAACGAGGAGCTTTCGTTCTCGCCGGAGCAATATGAAACCTTCTTTGAAAAACTCTGTCTGGAGCTGCCAAGCGAGGTGCTGAACTGCTACGTCGGCAACTGGGTCCGCTTTACCGATATGCGCGAGGAGATGAAGGTGATCCACCAGTACATCGACGAGAACATCAGCAACACGGCGGGCATCTACCTGACCTCCGGCGAGGGCATCTCCGCCGCGGTGTCGACGAATCTCGCGGAGAGCGCGGAGCGCTGGAAAACGCTCGTTTCCGGCGGACAAAAGCGCATTCTCGAGTATGAGATTGAAGAGTTTTTGAAGGACACGGAGAGGAAGAGCAAAAACAAGTTTCGCGCGCTTTGCGAGCTGCACCAGCAGCTCACGCACATCTTCCTCGGGTTTCTCTACGAAAACAATGCGGACATGAGCGATCTGTTCAACGCGGAGTATACGTATACGGACTACATGGACAGCTTTAAGGACATCGACTCGCTGCGAAAGGGCGTTGCGTTCATGCTCAACGCGGTGGAGAAGATCCACAAAAGCAACATGCCAAAGAGCGACGTGGAGAAGGCGAAGAGCTTTATCATCAACAACATGGCAAACCCCATAACGGTGAAGGATGTTGCCGACCACGTGAATTTGAGCGCGGAGTATTTTACCAAGCTCTTTAAGCGTGAGACCGGGCAGAACATTAAGGAATACATTGCGCTGTCGAAGGTTTCCGCGGCAAAGGAAATGCTGGAGCACTCGAGCCTCTCGGTCGGCATGATCGCGCTGGAGTTGGGGTATTCCTATTTTTCGCACTTTACGCAGGTGTTTAAAAAGTACGAAAACATGACACCCAGCGAGTATCGCAGCAAGCATACGGGTTCATAACTTGTAAGAAAACACAAGAAGAAACCGCGCGACTGTTTCCGGACAGACTCGCGCGGTTTTTTATTGAAGTATTTGGCAGGATTGACGGTTAATCCAGCCGGATCATATTGCCGCCGGTGCGCCCGCTCTCGTAGGCGGCAAAGAGCGCCCGCATGCTGGGGAGAACGGAGGCAGCGGAGACGGGGGATGGCGCGCCGGAGACGACGGCACCGATGAACGCGTCGACGACTCCGCTGTTGGTATTTAACTCGACGGCGATTTGCTCCGGCTCGGTTCCGGGGCGATAGAGCACGAGCGGTTCCTCAAAGGTTCGCATGAGTTCGATGGTGCCAAGCGTTCCGCAAATGCGGGTCGAAACGTCCGGCTTGCCATAGGCCGTCCAGGAAACGGTCAGAGTGCCGATTGCGCCGCCGCTGAGGCGGAAGAGACAGGCGGCGTTGTCGTCCAGCTCGATGCGTCCGCCGTCCTTGCTCTTTTTGTCGAGCGTATCGACCACGGCGCTGATGGCGACGATCTCCTGACCGGTTAAAAACCGAATGAGGTCGATTTTGTGCACGCCGAGGTCACCCAGCACGCCGAGGCGTCCGGCCGACTTGCTCAAGAACCAGGAATTCGCGTCCATCGACGGCCCGCCGTGCGAAAAAGAGGCTTGGACGGTGAGAATACGGCCGATTGCGCCGCTGGCGATCAACTTACGCGCTTTGACATGCGCGGCGTGGAACCGCTGGTTCTGCGCGATCATGAGGATATTCGTAGAGGCGCGTTCCGCCTCCGCCAACCGATCGCATTCCACCGGCGACACCGCCATTGGCTTTTCGCAGAGCACGTGCTTTCCGGCGCGGAGCGCGGAGAT
>JAYFPQ010000055.1:0-5023 GCA_034927595.1 Christensenella sp. | reverse complement strand
TTTTAATTCCAGTACCTTCGGTAAAATCTCTTGCCCAAATTGTTTTCCCATACAAAAACCTCCTATCGCTTTATCCTACGATAGGAGGCCCTTTTCTTTCAATGTCCGTTTTCTGGGGTTCAGTTCAATATGCCGCCCTTTTCCTTGTTTTAAAACCTCAATTACCCCTTTTTCGCATACTGCCGCATGCTCGTCAACTTCCCCGCAGTCGAAGGATTGCGCAGGGCGCTGTTATTTGGGGAAACTTTCTTCTCGCCGTGGTGCGGCAACTCCGCGCCGGAGGCTTCCTCCTCCGCGCGTTTGATTAAATGCGGCAACTTGCCGATGTTCTTTCTCATAAATCAATCACTCGCTTTCCCGTCTATTATACCACACCCGCGCAAACCCGCGCCAGAACCGCGCCGCTACCGCTTCGTATACACCAGATCGACAATCCCGTTGTAATGCTCCGTCGAGAGCAACCGCAGCGGGATTTCCTGTTCCTGCGCGCCGAAGAGCCGGATTCCGTCCCCAAGGATCGTCGGAATCATGTTGATGTGGTAGCGGTCGATCAGCCCTTGCCGCATGCACTGGTGCACGACGGACGCGCCGCCGCAGATCCAGATTTCGCCGCCCTCCTGCGCTTTGAGGCGGGTGAGCAGCGCTTCCACCGGCTCGCCGGTAAAGACGACGCCCTTTGCCGCTTCCGGCGCGCGGTGCGTGAGCACATAGGTCGTCTGCTCCGGATACGACCACGCGTCCGGGCAAAGCTCCGTCTTGAGCTGATGGTAGGTCGTGTAGCCCATAACGATGTCGCTCACGCCCGAAAGGAAGCGGTCGTAACTGCCGGAGTCGTTTCCGCCGGGGTCCTGCCCGCCGAGCCAGGCGACGCTTCCGTCCGGCGCGGCAATGTAGCCGTCCAGGCTCATGGCAATAAACAGCACAACGTTTCGCATTTGCTTCGCCCTCCGTGCACGATGTCGGTCGGGTGTTACTCCTTCACATACGAGCAGCAGTAGTCGCAAACGCCGTCGGTGGAAACCGAGAAGCGGCTGTTCGCGGGTACGCTGAACGACTGCCCCGCGGAAAACGTGACCCACTCGGCGGCGCCGGGCAGCTGCACGTTGAGCGAACCGCCAAGGATTTCCATAATCTCCTTGTCCGCCGTGCCAAACGAATACTCGCCGGGCAGAATGATGCCGAGCGTCTTCTTCGTGCCGTCCGCAAAGAGCACCGCGCGGCTCGTGACCTTGCCGTCGTAATACACATTCGCCTGCTTGACGATGGTGACCTGTTCAAACCGATCCATATTCGTTTCCTCCCGCGACCGAAAAATATTGTTTCTAATCGTACCGCAAACGGGGGAGAAAGGAAAGCAGAAACTGCACGCCGTCGCGATTTTCATACGAACGGCTGAACATCATTGCAGAATGGAGGCAAATAAAGATAATTGTATTCCAATGAGAAAAGACGCCATATTTGCTGTTAAGGAATAAACCCACGGTTTCCAGCAGGCAATGGACACATCCTTTAGTCGCCTGAAATAAATGGCGTAGAGTACGGCTTCCAACAGGAAAACGAGTACTTCCAGACCAAGGTAATTGATCGCCATTGAATAGAAACCAGCTTTATAGTTGAGCAAATACAGTACGACGTTCAGTAAAACCTGCGTTACGATATTGACCACCATAATGAATTGAATCACTTGCTTTTTTTTCAAGTCGAATGCCCAAGCGAAGCCAATCTCAATCGCCAACGTTATTGCAACTTGAACAAGAAAGGCAAGTGCCATGCGCCCGTAATGATAGGTGTTCTGAAGCTTTAGGTCCAACTCCCCCTGCGAATCGGGGCTTAGGCCGCATTGTTCGGCATGTACGGCGAAAGAACTGTTGAACGCATATGGCTGATAGATTCGATCGCTCACCACAAAATGATCGGTTGCGGGGAAGTAAATCAGTATTTTAAACTCGGGGACGGAGAATCGGCTTAAATCAATCCGGTGTGTTTTGGTACAATCGTCCACCCAAAATAAAGCGACATATCCGTCCGCGTCCGGATATTGGGCAAACTTTTGAAGAATTGCTGCTTCCTCCGTGTTTTCCGCGGATATAGTGTCCATGGAATCGCGAAGCAACGGCGGCGAGAAAAAATCCTCCTGCACAGGCGGTTTCACGAGAAAAACGGCATAATAGCGTTCTCCTTCGAGACCGGTAAAGGTAATTTCAGTAGAGGTCTTTGGCCCCATATCCGCCTTTGCGACCGATGGAACCGCGAGAAGAAGGATCAGGCAACACAACAGCACACCGAGTTTCCGCCGCATGGGAAACCTCCTACGCATCATTCGCTTTGGGGAGAGTACGGGGAATCGTTACGGCAGCAACAGCGCTAGCAGTTCGTCGTACCCGCCGACCGTATACGTGGGTGGCACGTCCTCGCGCGGCTCCATGCCCGCCGGACGGAACCAGCAGGTGTCGATGCCCGCGTTGATGCCGCCCTGAATGTCCGCGGAGAGCGAGTCGCCAATGATCAGGTACCTGTTCGTGTTGCCGTCGCCAAACGCGGAGAGCACCGCGTCGAAATACGCCTTAGTCGGCTTCTGCACGCCCATCTCCTGCGAAATAAACACCCCGTCGAGCAGCGGCAGAAAGCCGGAGCGTTCCAGCCGCGCGCGCTGAACGAGGTGCAGCCCGTTGGTGACCACCGCGAGGCGATAGTGCGCCTTGACCCGCCGGAGCATGTCCATCGCACCGTCCATGACGACGGCTTGTTTGCCGAGGTTTTCCACATAATGGTCGTTGACGGCCTGCGCCCGCGCGGGGTCCTGCCGCAGATACTCCAAAAACTGCTCAAAGCGCAGATGTTGGACGGTTTTGCTGTCCAGTAGGCCTTGCTCAAACTTTGCCCAAACGCCCGCGTTGATCGCGAGGTAAGCCTGGTGTTCTTCGTCCGAGATGGGGCTGCCGAGCTCTGCCATCGTCTGGTACAGCGCGGCCTTTTCGCCTGCGGAGAAGTCCATCAGGGTATTGTCAATGTCGAAGAGGAGATATTCGTATTTCCGGGTGGTCTCGTTCAAGGTAAGTCCTGCCTTTTTATCATGTTTGTTCTATGCATTACCTTACACCATTCCGGTTCGAAATTCAACGAAGCGCGACGGGGCGCGCTACGGTTTCCTTCCAAATGTGCAGAATAGTAACCGTAATCATAATTCAACCATATTCCATCGGTATGATGCAGATATAGAAAACATTCATCCCAAGGAGGTGAAACCCATGAGAAAGGCACTCTTGATTCTCGCAATCGCGCTTCTCGTGCTCGCGCCGGTCGGCGCATATGCGCTCATCGCAAATTCGCCCGCACGGGGCGTGGCTGAAGTTGCCGCAGCGCAGCAGGAGCTGACGCCGGAGCAGCAAGCGGACCTCGCGGAATCCTACCAGCAGATGATCGATCTACGGAAAGAATCGATCGACAAGCTGGTGGCGGACGGACTGCTGACCGCGGAGCAGGGACAGTTGGAGAAGGATCGGTTGGACACCATGGCGCAGTATCACGCGGAAAACGGATACGTCTACGGCTACGGCGCAATGGGCGGCTGCTACGGCGATTTTGATCGCTACGACACATTCGACCAGTACGACGGATACTATGGACGCGGCATGATGCGTGGCTACGACTGGAACGACACGAACGACCAATACGACGGATACTATGGACGCGGCATGATGCGCGGCTACGACTGGAACGACACAACCGACCAATACGACGGGTATTATGGCCCTGGTATGATGCGCGGTTACAGCTGGAATTAATTCGAAAGGCAGGTAAACCATTATGATGTTCCTTTGGCTTTTGCTCATTGGCCTTGTGCTCTACTTTGTGCTGGTGAAACCCGGCAAACGTGAAGGTTTTGCGGCAAAATCCGCCGAGGACCCCGATGAAGTGCTGAAAAGGCGGTTCGTGAACGGGGAAATCACGGAAGAAGAGTACAAAAACATGCTAAAGATCGTGAATGAATAAGGAGGTATGGTACAATGATGTTTGTAAGAGGATTTGGTGATTTCGGCCGCTTCTGCGGCGGGCTCGGGTTTGCGAACCCGTGGGGCTGGGCCGGAATTGCGGCAGCCGTCGTGGCCGCCGTGGTGATTCTCGTCGTGCTGGCCGCGACGAAGAAGCGCAAGGGCACTTCCAGCGATGCGCAGGACGCGCTGAAGCTGCGCTTCGTCAAAGGCGAACTGACCAGCGAAGAGTATCTCAAGATGAAAGAGACGCTCGGCAAATAGTCGCCAAAACAACAAACGAGCATTCGAGGTGGAACGGTGAAATACCGGGTGATGGTTGTCGAAGACCAACAGGAAATTCGAAGCATCGTCGAGAAGTATCTGCTCAAAGAGGGATATGACGTGACGAGCGCATGCGACGGGTTTGAAGCGTTGGCCGCATTCAACAACAGCACCGTCCACCTCGTTTTGCTGGATATCATGATGCCGGGGATCGACGGATTTGAAGTCCTGAGTGAAATCAGGAAGGTATCCGAGATCCCCGTTATCATGCTCACGGCGCGCCAAAGCGAGATGGACCGCGTAAAGGGGTTCCGTGCCGGGGTGGACGACTATGTCGTCAAGCCCTTCAGCGCGAGCGAGCTGATGCTGCGCATTCGCCGCCTGCTGCAGCGGGTCTATCGCGAGACGGACGAGATTGTCTACCGCCATGATGACCTGACCCTGCACACCGGCAGCCGGAAGCTCTATCGCGGCGACGAGGAGATTGAGCTGACCACGGCGGAGTATCAGTTGTTGCACGTGCTGTTTCGCAATCCCGGCAAGGTGTTTTCGCGCGAGCAGATCATTGAACAGGCCTACGGGGACGATTACGAAGGCGTGGATCGAAACATCGACAGCTACGTCAAGAAGATTCGCCAGAAGATTGAGCGCGATCCGCGTAACCCCGAAATTCTGATCACGAAATACGGCGCGGGCTATGCGTTGGGAGGGACAAAACGATGACGGTAAAACGGCAATGGATGCTGGCGCTGGTGTTTTCCGTGGCG
>JAYFPQ010000004.1:0-21508 GCA_034927595.1 Christensenella sp. | reverse complement strand
TTCGTCGTTGACCCGCGCAAGGAGCACATCGCCATCGCCGAAGCGCGTACCCTCAAGATCCCGATCGTCGCCATCATCGACACGAACTGCGATCCGGACGAAATCGACTACCCGATCCCGGGCAACGACGACGCCATCCGTGCAGTCAAGCTCATCACCGCCAAGATTGCGGACGCCGTGATCGAAGGCAAGCAGGGCGAGCAGCTCACCGCAGAGGAAGCGCCCGCTGTCGAGAGCGAAGATCAGGAATAACCCGTATTCAACCAATCCATAAGGAGGATTCAGCATGTTTACCGCAAAAGATGTCATGACTCTGCGCGAACTGACGCAGGCCGGCATGATGGACTGCAAAAAAGCGCTCACCGAGTGCGAAGGCGATTTTGAAAAAGCCAAGGACTACCTCCGCGAGAAGGGTCTCGCGGCCGCCGCGAAAAAAGCTGGCCGCATTGCCGCGGAAGGTATCGTCGGCAGCTATATCTGCACCGATTGTGGCGTTGGCGTTATCATCGAAGTCAACTGCGAAACGGACTTTGTCGCCAAGACCGACGATTTTCAGGCGTATGTGTCCAAGCTCGCCGAGCAGGTTGGCCAGAAGAACCCCGCGGACGTAGACGCCTTGCTTGCGCAGGATGCGATCTTCGCGCCGGGGCTCACCGTCAGCGCTACGCTGAACGAAATGGTCGCCAAGATTGGCGAAAAGATCAGCATCCGCCGCTTCACGCGCTATGAGGGCGTTGTGGACGTATACATCCACCTCGGCGGCCGCATCGGCGTTCTCGTCGACATGGACGCGCCTGCGAGCCTCAAGGACGATCCGGCGCTCAAAGCAGTTGCGCATGACATCGCAATGCACATTGCCGCCGCGCGCCCGCTTTACCTCACCCGTGATGAAGTTCCGGCGGACGAAGTCGAGCACGAGAAGGAAATCAACCGCAACATGGCGCTCAACGAAGAGAAACCCAAGCCCGCCGCCGTCATCGAAAAGATGCTGGTTGGCCGCATTGAGAAGTTCTTCAAGGAAATCAGCCTGTTGGAGCAGATTTTCGTCAAGGACACGAGTCTCTCGATCACCCAGGTGCTGGAGAACGCTTCCAAGCAGCTCGGCACGAAGATCTCCGTCAAGCGCTTCACCCGTTATGAGATGGGCGAGGGCCTGCAGAAACGCGAGAACAACTTCGCTGAAGAAGTTATGTGTCAGACCAAGGCATAACAAGCCAGAAAGGAACACGGCAGCGTGTTCCTTTTTTTCGGTTCCATCATCCGAACGGGAATTTGGTCGAAAGGATTCAGCGACATATGTATCAACGAGTATTGCTCAAAATCAGCGGGGAGGCGCTCTCCTCCGAAAACGCGGTCATCTGCTCGGACACCGTGCAACAGACCGTTTCGCATCTGAAGGCGCTCTGGAAAAAGGGAATTCAGATCGGCGTCGTCGTCGGCGGCGGACACATTATGCGCGGGCGAAGCGCAGAGGGCATGGAGCGCAACCGCGCGGACCACATGGGCATGCTGGCAACGGCGATCAACGCGCTTGCCTTGCAGGACGCGCTGGAGCGCGCGGGCGTGCCCTGCGCCGTGCAGTCCGCGGTGGACATGGATCGATTCTGCGATTCCTATTCCGCAAGGAACGCAAAGAAACTGTTGAGCGAAGGCACAGTCGTTGTCTTTGCCTGCGGCAGCGGCTGTCCGTTTTTTTCGACGGATACGGCGGCGGCACTGCGCGCGGCGGAGATCGGCGCGGATGCGCTGCTGCTGGCCAAGAACGTAGACGCAATCTATTCCGCCGACCCGAAGAAAGATCCAAACGCCATTCGTTATAGCCACATCAGCTATGACCGCGTGGTGAAAGAAAACCTTCGCGCAACGGATTTGACCGCGATTACCCTCTGCAAGGAGCAGAATATTCCGATTCGCGTGTTCGCGCTCGATCAGATCGAGGAGATCTTCGAGAACGATTCCATTGGAACGCACATTACGAAAAAAGACTAGGTAGAAAACGCTTTTGCCGCAGAGCGGTTTGTTTCCGCGGCAAAGGCGTTTTTATTTTCTGAAATTGCATCATCAAGTTCAGGCTTGAATCCGGTGCTTGACCTATAGTAGAATAAAGATCGGACAGGAGGAATGGATCATGGCAAACGACGTATTGAACATCACCAAAGAACGCATGCAGAAAACCATTGCCGTGTTGAAATCGGAACTCGGCGGACTTCGCGCAGGGCGCGCAAACCCGCAGCTTCTCGATCGAATCATGGTGGATTATTACGGAACGCCAACGCCGATTCAGCAACTCGGCAACATCTCCACGCCGGAGCCGCGCATGCTGCTCATTTCGGCTTGGGACAACAAGGCGATTCCTGCCATTGAGAAAGCCATTCAAAAGTCGGACCTTGGCATCAATCCTGCCAACGATGGTAAGGTGATTCGCCTGCTCTTCCCGGAGATGAACGAAGAGCGCCGCAAGGAGCTCGTGAAGGTCGTGAAGAAGAAGGGCGAAGAGAGCAAGATCGCGATCCGCGCGATTCGCCGGGACGCGAACGAGCAGATCAAGAAGGACGAAAAGGACAAGCTCATTACGGAAGACGACCGCAAGGACTTGGACGAAAAGGTGCAGAAGATGACAGACGATCTCATGAAGGAGATCGACAACATTCTGGCCGCCAAGGAAAAGGAGATTCTTTCGGTTTGACGAGCGTTCTCGGTTTGCCGCTGGAGCAGGCTGTTGAGATTCTTTCGCAAGAAGGCATTCAAGTGACCTGTGTCGAAGTTCGTTCGAGAAAAGGCGTTGTGGACGGAACGCAGTCCCGCGTCGTTCGGCAGACCAATCTGGATGCGAATCATGCTTCGCTCCTGTATGCGGTGTTCCGCACAAAACCAAATGAAGCGAATGCTTGAGGTGCAGGGTACTTTCGCTCTGCACCTCAATTTGTAAAGAGGATTATGGCAGCATACGACGAAACACAGATTCGCGCGTTGGGACTAAACCCGCAAGGGATTCCCAAACATGTTGCGATCATTATGGACGGCAACGGCCGCTGGGCACAGAGCCGGCGGCTGCCGCGAAGCGCGGGACACCGCGCGGGAACGGACCGCCTGCGCGGAATCATTCGCCTTTCTTCCGACCTCGGGATTGCGTCGCTGACGCTGTATGCGTTCTCAACGGAGAACTGGAAGCGCCCTTCGGACGAAGTCGGCACACTCATGGGACTGTTGATCGAGTATTTTACCAATGAGATCGACGAGCTGCATGAAAACAACGTTCGTATTAAAATCATCGGCGCATACGAAGGTCTGCCCAACGGGCCTCGCGCGGCGGTGGAACGCGCCATGAAGCGCACGGAGGCGAACACTGGCCTGATTCTGAACATCGCTCTGAACTACGGCAGTCGGGCGGAGATCTTGCGCGCGGCGAACCTTGCGGCGAAGCAGTCGCAGGAGACCGGCACGGCGATCACCGAAGAGCTGTTTGAGTCGTTTCTGTATACGCACGATCAGGCGGACGTGGACCTGCTGATTCGAACGAGCGGCGAACAGCGATTGTCGAACTTTTTGCTGTACCAACTCTCGTATGCCGAATTTCTGTTTCCGGAAGAGTACTGGCCGGACTTCTCGGACGAGCGCTACATCGAAGCGCTAAAGACCTATCAAAGCCGATCCAGGCGATTTGGCGGACTGGGGGAGAGCAAATGAAAACGAGGGTAATCGTCGGCTCGCTGCTGGTGCTGCTCATGATCGCGGTGCTTTATTTCGGTGGATTCATTCTGTTGAGCATGCTCGCGTTATTTTCGATTGCGGCGATCTACGAAATGGGGCTCACGTTCCGAAAGAAGAGCTATAATCCAATTCTGATTCCCGCTTACGTGTTCGCGCTGGCATACCCGTTTGTCGATTTCTATTTCGGGCTGCTGTCGCTGATTATTCTGTATATGGCAACCGTGATGGCAACAATGATCTGGTCGCTCTTTTCGAAACGCCGTACGACGAACGACATCATTCCGTCGTTGTTCATCTTGAGCTATCCGACGCTGTTTTTAATCTGCATGCATCTCGTGTACTTCAGCTTTGAACGCCCCGTTGCGCTTGTTGCCGCGTGCATGGCGTATGCCGCGCCGGAATGCTCGGATACGTTCGCCTACTTTGGCGGAACGCTCTTTGGCAAGCACAAGCTCTGCCCAACCATCAGCCCGAAGAAGACGGTCGAAGGCGCGGTCTTCGCGCTGCTTGGCGGTACGGTGATGGGCATCGGCATGATTTACCTCCAGCACGTTTGGGGCGGCAGCATCAATTCACTCGTGCTGATTCTGCTGGGCCTGGGCTGCGGGCTGTTTTCGCAGTTTGGAGACCTGTTTGCCTCGCTGCTCAAGCGCTGGGCGGGGGTAAAGGACTTTTCCAGCGTGTTTCCGGGACACGGCGGCATTATCGACCGAATCGACAGCATCCTGTTCTGTTCGCCGCTGGTGCTCTGCGTGTTCTTAGTCATGCAGAAACTCTCCGCGTTTTAACGCGCAATTTTTTAGCACAATGCAATTTCGATTGGTACAACAGGAAGAAACATGAAAAAGCTCGTTACGGTGCTTGGCTGCACCGGTTCCATCGGCAGGCAATCGCTGGACGTCATCGCCTCTCATCCGGAGGAGATGGCGCTCTTTGGCATTGCGGCTGGCAGCAATATTGAACAACTGATTCGGCAGGCAAACGAATACCGTCCGTGCGTTGTTGCCTGCGAAACGGAGTTTGACGCGTCCCGACTTCCAACTGGTACGGAAGTGCATTTCGGCAAAGGCGCAGTGAATCAACTCGCCGCCATGGCGGAGGTGGACGTCGTCGTAAATGGCATCAGCGGGTTTTCCGCGCTCGCGCCGCTGATTGCTTCGCTCAAGGCGGGCAAACGCGTTGCGCTGGCCAACAAGGAGAGCGTCGTTTGTGGCAAGGCGCTGCTCGACGAGACAATCCGCGAGTACAAAGGCGAACTATTGCCCGTGGACAGCGAGCAGTCCGCCATCTTTCAGTGCTTGCAAAATGGGCGTAGGGAAGAAATTGAACGCCTGATTCTCACCGCGTCCGGCGGGCCGTTCTGGCAAAAATCGCGCGTTGAGCTGGAGCACATCACGGTTGAGCAGGCGCTTGCGCACCCGACCTGGAACATGGGCAAAAAAATTACGCTTGACTCCGCTACGCTGTTTAACAAGGGGCTAGAGGTCATCGAGGCGGCTTACCTATTCGACATTCCAGCGGAGCAGATTGAAGTCGTGATCCATCCGCAGTCCATCGTGCATTCCATGGTCGCCTATCGCGACGGAACCTGCATGGCGAACATGAGCAAACCCGACATGCGGTTGCCGATTCAATACGCCATTACCTATCCCGAACGGAAGCCTTCGAGCTGTACGCCGCTGAAGCTCTATCTGGAGCAGCCGCTGACGTTCCACCAGCCGGATCTGGAGCGGTTTCACTCGCTCAAGCTGGCCTACGATGCGCTGCGTGCGGGCAAATCGGTCCCGCTGGCGTATAATGGCGCAAATGAGGCAGCTGTGGAAGCATTTTGCAAAGGCGAAATTGGCTTTCTGGACATCGAACGGGTCGTGGACTATACTTTGAGTAGTCACACGCCCGTGGCGCTTACGCGCCTCGAGGACATCATGGAAGCGGATCGGCTCGTTCGAATTTTGGCAAATCAAACGATCAACCGGCTCGCTCAGGAAAGGCGGAATGCGCATTGACGACCATATTATCCATTCTGGTAGCGCTGCTGTTGCTGTCGCTGCTTGTTATGATTCATGAGCTTGGGCACTATCTGGCCGGGCGGGCGCTCGGCTTTTCCATACTGGAATTCTCCATCGGCATGGGCCCGAAACTACTGAAAAAAACGAGGAACGGAACCGAGTTTTCCATTCGTGCGTTCCCGATTGGCGGCATGTGCCGCTTTGAGGGAGAGGATGAGGGCGTGGTCAACGAGCGCTCGTTCAACGCGCAGAAGGTCTGGAAACGGATCGTCGTTGTGCTTTCCGGCCCCGTGATGAACCTGCTGTTTGCAATCGTCTGTTCGGCAATTACGCTGTTGGCGTTTGGTGATTTCATGCCCGGTGTTCAGGCGGTGACTGCGGAATCTCCCGCGGCGATTGCCGGCGTTCAGGTTGGCGACGTAATCGAGCAGGTTGGCGACAAACCCGTTAAGTTTTATTTCCAAACGGTCGACATGATCCGCGCGGTGGAGTCGAAGGACACGACGCTGACGGTCGATCGCAACGGCGAGAAAATAACGCTTCCGCTGAACAATATCTACAACGAAGAGCTTGGGCACAACCAGATTGGCGTGACCATTTCGCAAGTACGCGTGCACTTCGGTTTTGGCGCGTCCATTGGACGTTCGGTCAACTATGTGACTGCTACGCTGGTTGAAACGTTTCGCTTCTTCGGCCGGGCGGCGCAAGGGGACGTTTCGAGTTCCGACGCGGCTGGCCCCGTTGCAATTGTCGCGCTCATTAGCGAGGCGGTGCGCTCCAGCGGCGAAAACGTGCTCAGGCTGCTGGTGCTCATCAGCGCGAGCCTTGGTATTATGAACCTATTGCCCATTCCGGCGATGGACGGCGGGCGGCTGACGTTTATGGTGATTGAAGTAATTCGCGGAAAGGCGATTGCGCCGGAGAAGGAAGGCATGGTGCACTTTGTCGGCCTCATTCTTCTGTTTGGACTGATGATTCTCTTGACCTACAACGACATTACGAATTTAATTCGAGGGCAAATTGGTTAAAAAGACGAAACAGATCGTCGTTGGCGGGGTACCTGTTGGCGGCGGCGCACCGGTGACGGTACAGTCGATGACGAATACGGACACGCGCGACGTGGAAGCGACGGTGCGCCAGATTACAGCGCTCACCGAGGCGGGATGTGACATCGTTCGTTCCTCGGTGTACGACATGGCCTGCGCAGCCGCGCTTCGCAGCATCAAGGACCAAATTCGTATTCCGATCGTTGCGGACATCCATTTTGACTATCGCCTCGCGATTGCTGCCATCGAAAACGGCGCGGACAAGCTCCGCTTCAACCCCGGTAACATTGGCGACGAGTCCCGTGTCCGCGCGCTCGTGAGCTGCGCAAAGGCGCACCATACGCCGATTCGAATCGGCGTCAACGCCGGATCGATTGAACCCGCGCTTCGTTTAAAATACGGCGGAGCGACGACGGAGGCAATGGTCGAAAGCGCGCTCAAGCACGTGTCGTTGCTCGAACATGAAGGCTTTACGGACATCGTGCTCTCGCTGAAGGCATCCAACGTTCGGGAAACGGTGGACGCCTATCGCGCGATTCATGCGCGCGTGGACTACCCGCTGCACGTTGGCGTAACGGAGACCGGCGACGTGGCAAACGGAATTGTCAAGTCCGCCGCGGGCATCGGCGCGCTGCTGCTCGACGGAATTGGCGATACGATTCGCGTTTCTTTAACGGACGATCCCGTTCGCGA
Source organism: Christensenella sp. (assembly GCA_034927595.1). Lineage (GTDB taxonomy): Bacteria > Bacillota > Clostridia > Christensenellales > CAG-138 > UBA7703. Next base: position 14,049 of record JAYFPQ010000004.1, on the reverse strand, counting down.
AGTCGAAACCGGCTTGCGGATTCTACGCGCGGTGGGGCTCCGGCGGGACGACATTGAACTCGTAAGCTGCCCGACCTGCGGGCGCACGCGCGTGAACGTGATGCAGATGGTTGAACAGGTAAACAGCCGCCTGCCGCACAAGAAAGGCTATTTAAAGGTCGCCGTCATGGGCTGTGCGGTCAATGGCCCCGGTGAAGCAGCGGACGCGGACATCGGCGTCGCGTTTGGAAACGGAAACGGCGTGTTGTTTGAACACGGAACACAGGTGTTCCACGGCGAAGCACAGGTAGTGGTCGACGAGCTGGTTCGTCGCGCAAACGAAATGCTGTCAGCAAAATAAGCGATTAAACTTCTAAGAATCATTCAGCTTTTCAGTCGGAGGATGGGGTTACCTTGCAGGAGGAACTGAACGCAACACTTGCGCGGGTAGGCATTACGGATGCATCCGTCTGCCTCGAAAACGTTACGCTAAACCGTGAGCAAAACATGCTGACGGTATTTTTTCGTTGCGGGCGGGAACCTTCGCTGGCGCTGACGCAGCAGCTGGTCAGCGAACTGGAGAGCAGGCTCGGCACACGGGTTCGCGTGCAGTGGAATGCCGAAGACAGCGTGGAGCCGGAGGAAGTTGCCAGTAACGCACCGACCGCCATGACTGCGCCAAAGGCGGAGGGAAAACCTTCCGCCGGAATCGCGGGCAAACGCTCGATCTTTGGCGGCTATGTCGCGTCCAGCAAAATCACGTTGATTCGCTCGCTCAAGAGCGGCAGCGACAAGGCTACGATTGAAGGCACGGTTGTTTCGATCAACGAGCGAAACGCGTTCAAGAACAAACGACGCAAGGGAGAGACCAGCTTTCCGCTGGACGTTTCCCTTACGGATGGAACGGATACGATCTATTGTTCGCTGCTGCTCGACAACGAATCACAGAAAAACAGCATGGTGGCAGAGTTTGAGGGCGCACAAAAGCGAGGAGATCACATCCTCGCAAACGGCGTCTGCCGCGAATCCATCATCACCGGCGAACTGATGTTCTACGCGAACAGTGTCTGCGTCGTTCCGTTTGAGGGGCGCAAGGACACAAGTGAGCTCAAGCGTGTTGAATTGCACCTGCACACCAAGATGTCCACGCAGGACGGGATTACGGACGTCAATCTCGCGTTTGAAACAGCAAAACGCTTTGGGCACAAGGCGCTCGCGATTACGGATCACGGCGTGGTGCAGGCGTTTCCCGCGGCGGCGAAAGCCGCAAAGAAGAACGGCGTCAAGCCGATTTTTGGTGTGGAGGGGTATCTGCTGCGCGAGTCGGAGTTGATCGACATGGATCAAACCTACGTTGTATTCGACCTCGAAACAACCGGACTCAAACCGGAGCAGTGCGAAATCATCGAGATCGGCGCGGTGAAGCTCGTCAACGGCGAAATTGTCGACCGGTTTCAGACGTTCGTCAACGACGGCGTTGTCGTGCCCGCGCAGATTACGCAGCTCACCGGAATCACGACGGATATGCTCGCGGGCGCGCCAAATGCGCGCGAGGTGCTCACGCAGTTCCATGCGTTCGTAGAGGGCTGCTGCCTCGTTGCGCACAACGCCGAGTTTGACATGGGCTTTATCCGCCACCACGGCAACCGTTTTAATCTCGTGTTTTCAAACCATTATGCGGACACGCTGATGCTCGCGCGCGATTTGATGCACGATTTGATCAATCACAAGCTGGACACCGTCTGCGAGGCGTTGGGCGTTGTGCTGCTGGAGCATCACCGCGCAACGGACGACGCGCAGGCGACGGGGGAGGTCTTCCTCAAGCTGCTCGAAAAACTCCGCGCACTTGGTCTGGACAAGCTGCCCGTGCGCTCGAAAGAGACAAAGCAGGAACGCGGAAAGAAACGCGCGCCGACCAAGCACATCATTATTTTGGCAAAAACGCAGGCGGGCATGAAGAACCTTTACCGCCTCGTGAGCTATGCGCACCTCGACCATTTTCACTACAGCCCGATCATTCCGTTCAGTCTGCTTTCAATTTACCGCGAAGGGCTGATTCTTGGCTCGGCCTGCGAGGCGGGGGAACTATATCAGGCGATTCTAAACGATGCAGGGCAGGAGCGAATTGAATACCTCGCGCGCACCTATGATTTTTTGGAAATTCAGCCGCGCGACAACAATGCGTTCCTCGTTCGCGAGGGAAAGGCGACGGAGGAGCGCGTTCTCGACATCAACCGCGAGATCGTTGCCCTTGGCGACCGCCTTGGCATACCGGTTGTGGCAACGGGTGACGTGCATTTTCTGGAGCCGGAGGATGCGATTTACCGCGAGGTCATCCTCACGAAGAACGGATTCGACGACGCGTCTTTTCAGGCGCCGCTCTACTTTAAGACGACCACCGAAATGCTGGAGGAGTTCGCCTATCTGGGCGAGGAGACCGCGCATCGCGTGGTGGTGGATGCGCCAAACGAAATTGCAGAGCAATGCGACCTGCTCAAGCCGTTCCCGGACGGCACGCACGCGCCGACCATCGAGAACGCGAGCGACATCCTACGCGACATGGCGGTCGGCAAGGCGCACGAAATCTACGGCGACCCGCTGCCGGAAGTCGTTCAGGCGCGGCTCGACCGCGAGCTGAAGTCCATCATTGGCAACGGCTTTGCCTCGCTCTACCTAATGGCACAGCGGCTCGTGCATAAAAGCAATTCGGATGGCTACCTCGTAGGCTCCCGTGGTTCGGTCGGCTCGTCGTTTGTCGCGACCATGTCCGGCATCACGGAGGTCAATCCGCTCCAGCCGCACTATGTCTGCCCGAAGTGCAAGCACAGCGACTTCAACGTCGACCGCCTGACATACGCCTGCGGCATTGACATGCCAAATCAGAATTGCCCCGTCTGCGGCACGCAGTATAAAAAAGCGGGCTTTGACATTCCGTTCGAGGTGTTTTTGGGGTTCGACGGCGACAAAACGCCGGATATCGACCTGAACTTCTCCGGCGAGTACCAGCCCATTGCACACAAATACGTGGAAGAAATGTTCGGTCGCGGCCATGCATTTCGCGCGGGAACAATCAGCGGCGTTGCGGAGCGCACGGCGTTTGAGTACGTTCGTATTTTCGAAGAAAAGCTGGGCAAGACATTCCGGCGCGCGGAACGCGAACGCATCGCCAAGGGCTGTCAGGATGTGAAGGTCACGACAGGTCAACACCCCGGCGGCATCGTCATCGTACCGAAGGAGGATGACATCCTCGACTATACGCCGATTCAGTATCCGGCGGACAAGTCGGATAAGAACACGATCACCACGCATTTCGACTTCCACGCGATGGACGACCGTCTCGTGAAGCTCGACATTCTGGGGCACGACGACCCGACCGCGCTGCGCATGCTGCAGGATCTGACTGGTCTCGACCCCGTGACCATTCCGCTGGACGATCCGGACACGATGCGCATCTACATTGCGAGCGATTCGCTCAAGGTCGATCTTTCCGCCATTGACTGCAAGGTTGGCACGCTCGGCACGCCGGAATTCGGCACCGGGTTTGTGCGCGGCGTGCTGGACGCAACGCAGCCGACGACGATGGAGGAGCTGGTTCGCATCTCTGGCCTCACGCACGGCACGGACGTTTGGCTCGGCAACGCGGAACCACTCGTTATCAACAAAGTTGCAAAGCTCAACGAGGTCATCTGCACGCGCGACGACATTATGAACTATCTGATTCAGCATGGCGTCGACGCGTCCAGCTCGTTTAAGATCATGGAGTCCGTGCGTAAGGGCAAAGGGCTCAAGCCGGAGATGGAGCAGAAGCTCCTCGACAACGAGATTCCCGCGTGGTACATCGACTCCTGCAAGAAGATCAAGTACAAGTTCCCGCGCGGGCCTGCGGTTGCGTATACGATGATGCGCTTCCGCGTCGCCTACTATAAGGTGCACTATCCGCTGGAGTTCTACAGTGTCTATTTCACCGTGCGCGCAGATCTGTTCGACGTTTCGCTCGCGGCAGGCGGAGCAGAGCGCGTGCTGGAGACGATTCAGGAGCTGGAACGCTCCACGGCGAAGATGACCGACTCGGAAAAGGGACGCACAAAGGACATCATCACCATTCTGGAAGTGGTGTACGAGATGAACATGCGCGGGATCGAATTACTGCCGGTCGATCTGTATCAATCCGACGCAACAAAGTTTTTAATTGAGGATGGCGCACTGCGTCCGCCGTTTAACGCGATCCCCGGCGTCGGCGGCAACGCGGCAATTTCGCTCGCGGAAAACCGTCAAGGGAAGGTGTTTCACACGATTGACGAGTTCCGCACGATCACAAAAGCAAACAGCGGCGTGATTGCGGCAATGGAACGCTGTGGTTGTTTTGACGGCATGGAAAAGTCCGCTCAGATTTCACTGTTTTAGTAATTCGTATACTTGAGCAGAAGATTTTTTCAGAATCATACATATCTTGCGTTGAAATCGCTTGTTTCACCCCACAAATAGTCTTTTTCCTTGACGGAAAACATATGTTGATATATACTTTTTTGGAGTAATCCTGCACTCTTATGGTGTGTTCATAATAGATCGTTTCGTTGTTGCAAGTGCTACGCAGCAAAGGCAAAAAGTGGAAGACGTTATGAAGTGACCGTGCAGAGATGTGCGGTTACATTTTTTATAGATCGGAGAAATCATATGTGGTGGTTATACCCTGTGATTGGCGTTGTCGCGTTGCTCTCCGGTTTCCTCGTTGGATATGCCTATCGACGCAATGTCGCGGAAGCGAAGGTTGCCAAGGCGGAGGATGCCGTCAAAAAGCTTTATGACGATGCTCAACGCAAAGCCGAAGAGATCAAGAAAGAAAAGGTTCTCGAGGCAAAAGAAGAAGTATTTAAAATTCGCTCCGAAGCGGAAAGAGAGAACCGCGAGCGCCGCGGAGAGATTCAGAGAAACGAAAGGCGCATTTTTCAACGGGAAGAGATCCTGGACAAGAAGTCGGATTCGCTCGAAAAACGCGAAGCCGCAATTGCAAACCGCGAGACGGAACTGGAGAACGCGGAAACTTCCATGCGCGCACTCTACGATCAGCAGATCCGCGAACTGGAGAAGATCTCCGGGCTGTCCATGGAAGACGCACGCAACATGCTGCTTGCCAACGTGGAGCGTGAAACAAGACACGAAGCGGCCATCCTGATTCGGGACATCGAGTCCAAGACGAAGGAAGAAGCCGACAAGCGCGCGAGAAACATCATTACGCTGGCAATTCAGCGCTGCGCGGCGGATCACGTGGCGGAGGTTACGGTCTCCGTTGTGCCGCTGCCAAACGACGACATGAAGGGCCGCATCATCGGCCGCGAGGGTCGCAACATCCGCGCGCTGGAGACGGCGACGGGCGTCGACCTCATCATTGACGACACGCCGGAAGCGGTCATCCTCTCCGGATTCGATCCGGTTCGCCGCGAAATCGCGCGAATCGCGCTCGAAAAGCTGATTCTCGACGGGCGCATTCATCCCGCGCGTATCGAGGAAATGGTTGAAAAGGCGAAAAAGGAAGTCGACACGACGATCCGCGAGGCGGGCGAAGCCGCCGTGCTGGAAGTTGGCGTCAACGGCCTGCACCACGAACTGGTTCGCTATCTCGGTCGCATGAAGTACCGCACGAGCTACGGCCAGAACGTGCTGCGGCACTCCATCGAAGTTGCGCATCTGGCGGGCATCATGGCGGCCGAGCTCGGCGCGAACGTCGCGCTGGCAAAACGTGCCGGCCTGCTGCACGACATCGGCAAGTCCATCGACCACGAAATCGAAGGGCCGCATACGCAGATTGGCGCCGACCTTGCCAAGAAGTTCCGCGAGAACAACGCGATTATTCACGCCATCGCGGCGCACCACGGCGACGTGGAACCGCAGACGGTTGAAGCAATTCTCGTGCAGGCGGCGGACGCGATTTCCGCAGCTCGCCCCGGCGCAAGACGCGAAACGCTCGAGAGCTACATCAAGCGTCTTGAGAAGCTCGAAGAGATTGCCAATTCCTTTGAAGGCGTGGACACGTCCTATGCCATTCAGGCTGGCCGCGAGATTCGCATCATCGTTAAGCCGGATCGCGTGAACGACAGCGACGCGGTCGTTCTGGCAAAGGACATTGCCAAGCGAATCGAAGCCGAGCTGGAATACCCTGGCCAGATCAAGGTCAGCGTCATCCGCGAGACCAGAACGGTCGACTACGCGAAATAACGCAAGCGTTCAACGGGGCATGGGGAACAACCATGCCCCGTTTCATGCAATCCGGTCAGTCTCTTAGTCAAAACAGTATTAAATCTTTTTTGAAATCTCTTGTTCCAATCGAGAATGGAGGCACGCATGTTTCCAGTTGCGGACGGTCATTGCGATTTTCTATATGGTGCGGTTCAGTCCGGCTACCATCTTCGGCAGCCGAGGCGCGAGCAATCCATCCATTTGGATGGCCTGCTGAAAGGCGGCGTCGCGCTGCAGTTCTTTGCCTGCTGGATTGACACCACGCTGCAAACGCCGCCGCTGCACCAATGCATCGCGATGATCGACGCCTACAACCGCATGCTGGACGCAAATCCGGAGTTGGTACCCTTTACGCGTGAATTCACGCCGGAGAGCGGCAAGATCGCCACGCTGCTTTCGCTGGAAGGCGGCGAAGCGGTGGACGGCAGCATGGCCGTGCTTCGCGTGCTCTACAAGCTTGGAATCCGCGCCATGACCCTGACCTGGAACGAGAACAACGAGCTAGCGGGAGCCGCCATGGGGCGCGGAAACAAGGGCCTGACCGCAGTTGGAAAGGACATCATCGACGAGATGTGCGCGCTTGGCGTTGCGATTGACGTGTCGCACCTGAGCGACCGCGGAATCGAGCAGGTGCTCGCGCGGACAACACGGCCCATATTTGCGTCGCACTCCAACGCGAGGGCGGTGCATGAGCATCCGCGTTCGCTGCCGGACGAGTTGATTCGCGAAATCGCCGCGCAGGGCGGAACCGTCGGCGTGAATTTTTACTATCAGCAACTCACCAAGCGCAGCGACGCCTGCATTGAGGATATTGCGGATCACATTTGCCATGTTGTGGAAATCGGCGGCGGTGGGTGTTGCGCGATCGGGTCGGATTTTGACGGCATGCAGCAATACCCGCGCGATCTGCGCACGAGCCGCGATTTTCCCGCGTTGTTTGCCGCGTTAGAGAGACGCGGATTCTCGCAGGAACAGATGTATCGAATCGCGTATCAGAATCTACGGGACTATATCGTTCAATATGTGTAATTCGAGATTCGAAGCAGTGACAGGAGGGGCGTAACATGCCGAAAGCGGTTGTCATTGGCGCAACTGGCCACATCGGGTCGTATCTGGTGCCGGAGTTGGTTCGGGCCGGCTACGACTTAGTTGCCATGTCTCGCGGCAATCGAGTGCCTTATACTGCGCACTGGACGGAGTGGCAAAGCGTAGAGCATGTTTACTGTTCGCGGGAGGAAGGCATTGCAATCGCCGCCGGGTTCAAGCCGGACGTGATCTGCGATCTGGTGCCCTATACCGCCACGGATGCCAGCGCGCTGGTCAACAACCTGCGCGCGGAAGGAATTGCGGATCGAGTGCGTCTCATCAGCATTGGAAGCATTTGGATTTATGACCAAAAGCTGGAGGTTCCGGTGACGGAGGAGCATCCACGAACCGCAAAGGACGATTACGGACGCGGCAAGATCGAGATTGAACAGTATCTGCTCAACGAGCATCGCAAGAACGGCCTACGCGTCACCATTCTGCATCCGGGACACATCTGCGGAAGCGGTTGGATGCCGGTTGGGCCGCTGGGGAACCGAGACCCGCAGGTGATTCGGGATATCATTGCCGGAAGACCGATCCTGCTGCCGGAGCGCGGGCAGACGACGCTGCATCATGTTCATTCCGAGGACATTGCGCGTCTGACGCTGGCCTGCCTGAACAATGACCGCTCCATTAGCGAATCGTTCCATAGCGTCTGCGAGACGGCGTTAACCCTGTTTGGTTTTGCGGAGGGTGCATATCGCCATTTTGGGCAAACGCCCGCTGAGGTGTTCGTTCCGTACTCGGAGTTTTTGAAACGTATTCCAAAGGAGCATGCGGCGGATTCCGCCGAGCACATAGATCACTCGCCGATGGCTTCAATGGCGAAGGCGAAAGCGTTGTTGGGTTTTACGCCAAAGCATTCGGCAATGGATACCGTGCTGGAAGCGATCGACAGCATTCGGGATTCTCTATAAGTAACGCTCCGTCAGCGACAGCTCTACGGCTGAATTTTTCAGGATCCTTTTGCCGGAAAATTGCTTGCAATTTCATTCGATTTCCTTTACAATACTGCTTGCGGGCTTTCGAAAACCGAATTTCCGCACCCATAGGGGCATGATGTAATGGTAACATAGCGGTCTCCAAAACCGTTCTTCTGGGTTCGAGTCCTAGTGCCCCTGCCAAAACAAAAACCATCCAATGGATGGTTTTTTGTTTTGTATTTGTTTCAGGAGGACTCGAAGCCGCGTTTGGAAAACACCGCTGTGCGGTGTTTTTAGCGGCAGGGTAGCGCCGCCGCGAAACAGCGACGCGCGGAGCGCAAGCTGTTCGCAGGCGAAGCGAAGAGGTCTAGTGCCCCTGCCAAATGAGAAACCACCCGAAAGGGTGGTTTTTGTTTACGCTTGGCAGTCCTTGCGCAACTAAAAGTTGCCAAAATGGAATAATTTGATATGACTGGGTGGTGGCATTGACATAATCAGTCTGTTACGATGAATATAATCGATAATGGAGGAAGTAACTATGAGTTTCGGTAGTAATCTGCAGTATCTTCGAAGCATGCATGATTCTATGACGCAGGAAAAGCTTGCAGAAAAGATGAATGTCTCCCGACAAACCGTTTCAAAATGGGAACAGGACGAAGCGTATCCTACCATGGAAAAGTTAATGGAACTCTGCGACTTCTTTTCCTGTACATTGGATCAGATACTCCGAACGAACCTGATAAAAACAAGCGACGCTTATTCCGACGTTCGAATAGAGATTCTTGATCGCTTTCGGCTTGCGCGACATGCGGTTATCAGCGTGACCCCGGAGGACGACGCAATACTCGTTATGAAACAATGGACGGAAAAGAGCGGACTAACAGCGCTGCCAAATTATAAACTGGATATCATTGGCTGGGATTTCTCACAACTTTCGCAGGAACAGATCAATGTGTTCAATATGCATGGCTACGTTTCCGCCTGCGTGATACCAGCCGATTTCTCACCCGCTTGTGACGGTGCGGAACTCGTTTGGCAGGAGGGCGGAAAATACGCGGCCATCTCGATTAGGGAGCCGTTTCGCGCTGCATATGAACTGATACCGAACGCGTATAAATCCATACTTCGTTTTATCAAGGAGCAAGGTTGCTCGTTACGCCCTGAAAGCGTGCAGGAAACATTTTGTTTTGAACGAATTTATGTGAAAGAAGGCGTTGAATACATGGATGTGTTTATTGCGCTTGAATAAATACAACGGAGCCATATAGAAAAACAAGGAACCGTCCTCCCGAAAGAGAACGGTTCCGCATAATATAAGCGAAATTTGTTACGGCTTTGCCGCGCCGCAGTTGCTGCAGAACTTGCCGGTGTTGCCCGTCTGGCCGCACTTTGCGCAGGTCCAGCCGCCCTCTTCGGGTTTCGGTGCGCCGCAGTTGCTGCAGAACTTTCCGGTGTTGCCCGTCTGACCGCACTTTGCGCAGGTCCAACCGGAAACGGTTGCTTGCGCCTGCTGATTCTGCTGTCCGAGACCATAGAGCGTGGCGGGGTTCGCGCCGCCTGCGTTGGCTGCCGCGTTCATGCCGGCAAACGCCATAAACGCACCGTTTTCGTTCTTGGCCGCGTCCTGCATTGCCTGCGCCTGCGCGCTTGCGAGGACGGCTGCCGCCATGGTCGGGTCTTTGAGTACCGCCGCCTGCTGGAGCTGCTTGATGCGGTTCTCGTCCTCGTCCGAGGCTGTAACGGAGCTTACGCCAAAGGACGACACCACGATGCCGCGCAGGTCTTTCCACTGCTCAGACAGCACCTGGTTGAGCGCGTTGGCAATCTCCTGCGCATGTCCGGGCAGCGCGCTGTAGCGAACACCCAGATCGCTGATTCTGGAAAACGCAGGCTGCAACGCGGTCATGAGCTCGCTCTTGAGCTGACTGTCGATTTCGTCGCGGCGGTATTCGCTCTCTACATTTCCGCAGATGTTCTTATAGAACAGCACCGGATCGACGAACTTGTAGGAATACTCGCCATAGCAGCGAATCGCGATGTCGATGTCGAGGCCAATGTTCTTGTCGACCACGCGGAAGGGGACAGGGTTCGCCGTGCCGTACTTGTTGCCGATGATCTCCTTCGTGTTAAAAAAGTAGACACGTTGATCCTTTGCCGTATCTCCGCCAAAGGTGAAACGACGGCCAATGATCTTGAGCGATTCCAGCAGGCCCTTGCCGAATCCGCCGTAGAAGAGCGATGGTTCCGTCGAGGTGTCGTAGATGAACTCACCGGGTTCGGCGGAGAAGTCCACGACCTTGCCCTGCTCCACAATCATCATGAACTGACCGTCGTTGACCGCGACGATCGAACCATTCGAAATAATGTTGTCGGAAGCCTTGGTGTTGGAACTGCGTTTCTCGTTGACGCGTTTATATCCCTTGCTGACGAGAACATCCGTGCTCAACGCTTCACAGTAAAAGTACTCTCTCCATTGATCGGCCAGCGCGCCGCTGATTGCGCCGGTGGCTGCGGATAACAAGCCCATCGCAATTACCTCCGTATTTAATACGTTCATTATACCAACGCGGGTTTTATTTGTCGAGATGCACCGACGTTACGCAAATGCCAATCCATTGTGAAAGATTGGTGTTCCCGCGAAAATGATGGTATAATATCGCAGTGTATTTAAGATACAAGGATCAAAACGAAGAAGAACGTCTCCGGCGCGGCGACTCGGCGCCGAACGAACAGGTATTGCATGGCGAAAAACGATAAAAAGACTTTTGTAAAAGGTGCGGTTATCTTAGGCGTCGCGGGCTTGCTCTGCAAGATCATCGGCGCGTTTTTCCGCATTCCGCTCTACAACATGCTGGGCGACGGCATGCAGTATTACGAGGCGGTGTATCCGTATTACTCGACGCTGCTTGTCATCAGCTCCGCCGGACTGCCGACAGCGATTTCACGCATGGTCGCGGAGCGCATGGCGGTGGGGGATGTATTCGGTGCAAAGCGTGTCTTCCGCAAGTCGCAGGTGCTGCTGCTTTCCATCGGCCTTGCGACAACCGCACTCATGTTCTTTGGCGCGGACTTTCTCGCGCGGACGACCGTTGGTCCGCTGGCTGCGCCGTCGTTTCGGGTGATGTCTCCCGCGCTGTTGATCGTCTCCGTCATGTGTTCCTATCGCGGTTATCTACAAGGTCTACAAAAAATGACCGGCACGGCGATGTCCCAGCTCGCGGAACAGGCGGGCAAGCTCGCAATCGGCCTGTATCTTGCGGCAAAATGGATGCCCCGCGGGATCGAGTACGGCGCAATGGGCGCCGTTGCTGGCGTAACGCTCTCTGAACTGCTGGCGCTGATCGTGGTTGGCGTGTTCTATCTGACGCGCAAACGTGACATCGAGCTGCAAGCGGTGTCCGATGAGAGCACATCCAGCAGCAAAGGAATCATTCGCGGGCTTTTGGCCATTGCGATTCCCGTGACCATTGGCGCGTCGATCATGCCGATTACCGGCATTGTGGATGCTTCGCTCATCAAGCGTACACTGTTGGAGATTGGTTTCTCGGACGCGGCGGCTTCCATGCGCTACGTCGCGCTGCGCAGCAACGTAACGAATATCATCAACATGCCCGCCGTGCTGACCATTGCGCTAGCAATGAGCCTCGTTCCGTCGATTTCCGCTGCGCGAACGTCGAACGACCAGAAGGCGATTCATTCCGTGTCCGCCATGGGTATTAAGCTCGCAATGTTCATCGGAATTCCCTGCGCGGTAGGACTGTTTGCGCTCTCCGCGCCGGTGATCGATCTGCTTTACAGCATCGACGCACAGCGGCTCGAGATAGCCAGCGCGCTCATGCGCACCTCCGCCATCGGCGTAATCTTTCTCTCGCTCGTGCAAACGCTGACCGGCATTCTGCAGGGCGTGGGCAAGCAGCATATCCCCGTGATCAACCTGTTCATCGGGGGTGTCGTGAAGGTGGTGCTCATGCTGACGCTCATGCACAATCCGCGCATCGAAATTCAAGGCGCCGCCATCTCCACGGCCGCGTGCTATACGGTCGCCGGAATCCTGGACGCAATCTATCTGATTCGTTACACGAAACTCAAGCTCAACGTGCTGGACACGTTTATCAAGCCGCTCGTCGCCGCACTGATCATGGGCGGAGCCGCCTATTTCTCCTATGCGTTCGTCTATTCCAAAATTCACTCCAACGCCGTTGCCACGGCGGGCGCAATCGTCGTCGGCGCAGGGTTGTACTTAATCTGCGTGCTCTGGATGCGAATGTTCTCGGAAGAGGACCTCGCGTTCATTCCCGGCGGGTCGATCCTCGCCAGACTCCAATTTGGCCGCCGCTGACGCAACGAGGAATGATATGTCGAAGATTACAATTGCCCAAATTCCCGCGCCGAATGCGATGACCGTTTCGCATCAATCAGCGCTGTCGCAGGCCGGGCGGCTCTTTCTACAGACGAAGAAGCATCCGACCGCAAACGCAATTCTTGCGCTGGGTTGCCCGTTTGATACCATGGACGATCTCTACGAGTCCGCGCCGGACTTCGACGCCTTAAACCGTTCGATTGCGGATCGGCTCTGTATGGCGGGGGACTGCGTTTATGCTGCGACCGGCAACATTCAAAACAGCCAGCTACCCGCGATTCTTTCCGCAGCGGAACAAAGCGGCGCAACCGTTCAGGTACTGCCGCATCTTTCGGTGGGGGACGTTGCGTTCCCGAACCGCGCACGCTCCATTGCGGTTTCCGCACACGATCTGCCGCAAGGGCTTGACCCGGAGCAGAGTTACACACTGGAGGAGATCGATTCCGCGCGGATTGCCGGGGAAGCAAAGCTGTTTTTCAGTGAGTACTTTCCGGACGAATGGACGGTGTCTTTCGCTTCGATTCAGCCAAGCGGCGTATATTCCGCTCGCGACATCAAACTCTGCGAACTGGATCGTCAGAAGAGCTATGACGCAACCTGCGTGCTCTACGTACCGTCCTGCACATACGAGCAACGCTCGCGGCACGACTTTGAGGACGTGATGCGAATCGTCCGCCGTTTGCGCGCGCCGAACGGCTGTCCCTGGGATCGCGAGCAGACACATGCTTCGCTCAAGAACGCACTGCTTGAGGAGTGCTACGAGCTGATTGACGCAATCGACGAGGCGGACGACGCGCACATCTGCGAGGAGATGGGAGACGTTTTGCTACAGTTCGCGCTGCACGCGGCCATCGGCGAGGAGCAATGCGCCTTTACCGCGCGGGACGCCTGCACAGATCTGGTTGAGAAACTGATCTATCGTCACCCGCATGTGTTTGGCACGGTTCGCGTCGGCGGTTCGGACGAGGTGCTCAAAAACTGGGATGCGCTGAAAATGGCGCAGCGAAACCAGCAGACGCAAACTGAGGTGCTTCGAAGCGTTCCAAAGAGCTTTCCGGCACTATTGCGCAGCCGCAAAGTGCAGAAGAAAGCGGCGGACGTCGGGTTTGACTGGAGCAGCGCACAGGATGCGTTCTATAAGATCGGCGAAGAGACCGAGGAGCTGCGCCTCGCCATGGAGCAGAACAGCAACATCGAAGAAGAGATGGGTGATCTGCTATTCGCGGTGGTCAATGTAGCCAGATTGCTCAAATTGGAACCGGAATTTTTGCTGATGCACGCGACGGACAAATTCGTTTCCCGCTTTGAACAGATGGAAATTTTCGCGCAGCAGCAGGGACATTCCCTGAAAGACCTGACCTTCGAAGAACAGGATCAATTGTGGGAAAAGGCGAAAAAAGACCGTAATTAGGGAATAATTCACAATTTACTGCTTGCCAATCGACCGGAAGATTGATACAATATTCC
>JAYFPQ010000074.1:0-28695 GCA_034927595.1 Christensenella sp. | reverse complement strand
GATAAAATTAGAAATCACGAAAAAAGCACTTGCTGAGAGGATTGGCGTGCAACGAACATCTCTCTCAAGAGAATTAACGAAAATGAGAGATGAAGGCCTGATAGATTTCGATTCTGAAAGTATCAAAGTATTATACACATCTGATGATCCCAAGATGATGACATAAATGCTTCTAGTTGTTATTGAAAATAGCATTCGCCGCGCTACCGAGAGAGCGCGAGTTGGAGACTCTAATCAACCAGTATTTAGAGATCATTCAAGAGATTCTAGAAGTCTTATTATTCGAATCCTTATGTGAATTAGCGCTGAATCTTGATTTTGATTTAGGAGAAAAGCATGAACCCCAGGACGTTTGAATTTGAAGCAGTGATTCGCAAAGTGGAAGATATTGATGGTGCATATATAGAAATTCCATTTGACGTGAAAATGGAATTCGGGAAAGGTAGGGTGCCAGTAACGGCCACCTTTGATGGAGAGCGTTATGAAGGCAGTCTTGTAAGAATGAAAACTCCATGTCATGTCATTGGAATTAAAAAAGAAATTCGAGCAAAAATCGGTAAGCAGCCCGGAGATGCTGTAAAAGTATCTATTGTAGAAAGAGCGAGGTGAAATCAAAATGTGGAAATGCCCAAAGTGCGGACGAGAGTTTGAAAACGAAAACCAGCAACACTACTGCGGAGAATCTCCCAAAACGGTTGAATCATATATTGCGGAGTACCCTCTTAGCATTCAGGAATATCTAAATCAGTTACGAAAAACCTTACTGGACACACTGCCGAACGCTCAGGAGCGTATCTCATGGAGCATGCCAACTTATTGGGACAAGCATAATATATTTCATTTTGCTGCATTCAAAAATCATATTGGCATTTATCCTGGGTCAGAGGCTATAGAACACTTTTCAGATCGTCTTGTGGATTACAAAACAAGCAAAGGCGCTATTCAATTACCATATAACAAGCCGCTTCCGCTTGATCTCCTTGCTGAGATAGCGAAATGGTGTTATCTTACGGGGAACCACCATTGATCGGTTTGAGTGTTGAGGATTGAAGATGCTTATGACAAACGAAAGAAAAGTTACCATTATTCCACCAAAACCCAAATATCATTACCGGGTTGGTATTTATTGTAGAGTGAGCAGCCGAAGCCAAGAACAACTGACTAGTTTGGCTACACAAGCTTCTTACCTTACAAGGTTAGTTGCAGCAAAACCGGGATGGATACTGTCTGATATTTATCTCGATATTAAATCCGGCTCAGAAGAGGCTGACCGTAACGAGTTCCAGCGGCTGCTCACAGATTGCCGAGCGGGGAAGATTGACGTTGTGCTTACAAAAAGTATCAGTCGATTCGGAAGAAACACGGTCGAAACTTTAGCAACAATAAATGAGATGAGGGCAAAGAGAGTCGAGATTGTATTTGAGCTGGAAGAGATAAGCACGAATGACCCAGCAAGTCAACTTTACATCTCAATTCTTGAAGGTGTAGCTCAGGAAGAGAATTTAAATAGAAGCGAAAATATCCGCCTTGGTATTAAGCATAAAGTTGAGAATGGAACTGCGCGCATTTTCTTGAAAAGATGTTACGGTTACTTAAATGATGATAGCGGAGATTTGCGTATTAACGATATGGAGGCAGACGTTGTTCGAAGTATTTTTGATATGTATTTAGCAGGAAAGAGTATTATCGGTATCAAACGGGAACTTGAAAGAAGCAACATATTGTCACCGACGGGTAATAGCATATGGTGTAAACGAAGTATAGAAAACATATTGGCTAATGAGAAATATTCAGGGGATGTTTTAGTATTCAAGACATATTGTGAAGGCTTTCCTGAATCAAAGAGAAAAACAAATACAGACGGGAAACATGAGCAGTATATATCAATATCTAATAATCCAATGATTATATCAATAGAAACATTTAAAGCAGCAAACGAAGAGAGAAATCGGCGAAGCAATGTATTTAAAACCGAAACGGGAAACAACAGAAAATCTACCCGGTATAGCTCGAAGAAGGTAGAAATCAAACAATAATAGCCTATTCTAAAATGCAACCATCACACATGGAGCAGGATAGGCAAAAACCGTATCAGAGATACCGCAAAAAACGGTAATATTTGAATATTCGGCTTTGAAGTACGATTTACTTGAATAATAAGGCATTTTTATGGATATCAGTCTCATTTCTATACTCTTGCGCGTTTCTGCTATACTCTCGCGCGTAACTCCTAGGTGGGTGCAGAATTGGTACAAAACATCAAAACTAACCAAGTTTTCAATATTTGCAGCAAGCGAACAGAAGACCGCGAACTCAATAAAGCCCTAACTTAGGGTTTCTTGCATAGAAAAAGTACCCACGAAACGTATCATTTCGTGAGTACTTAGCTGGCTCCCCCTGCTGGACTCGAACCAGCGACACTGCGGTTAACAGCCGCATGCTCTACCGACTGAGCTAAGGAGGAACGTTACTTTGTGAATTCTACATGAATTCATCACCGGTTGCAAAGAACCCCGCGCGGCATGAGCGGTGACTATTGTAAAATATCTTATTCATTCTCGCTCAATCTCGAATTTACTCGCCTTTGATTGACGTTTTACAGATCGATCCTTATAATAATCGTATGGAGGAGAACACCGTTCAAACCCTTGTTGCGTTTGAGATTGCGCAACCGCGAAAAAGGCTGAATCGCTCTGCCGGAGCCGTGTATTTTCTGCTCACGGCGCTGGTGCTGGCCGTTATTTCGGTGGCCAATTTTGCCGCAACACACTGGCAGATTCCACGCGAATGGGTGCAGCTGCCGCTCTATGCGATATTAATTATAGCAAGTATTTTTGTCTATCGCAGGCACTATGTTTGTTACCGGTATACGCTGACGGATCAGACCTTTGCCGTGGATCGAATTGCGGGCAACCGGGAGCGGACGATGGCGGCGATTGATCTAAGCAAGATCGATGATATTCGCGGCGATTACGAAGGCGGCAAACCGGCAACGCATGCTATATATGCATCCGTACTGCCCAAACGCAAGTCCGCTCGCCTGACTGCCCGATTGGATGGCCGGGAGACGGTTTTATACATCAGCCCAAGCGACGATTTTTTCACAACGCTACAGGCGCAATTACAGAGACACGCCAAGCGGGAAAGCACATAAGTGACCCGATCGATGGACGAACAAACGCCAAAACAATCCGAAAGTTTGCAGGAAGCGCTGGGCGCGTATGAACGCGAGGACTGCGCGCGCTTCCACATGCCCGGACACAAGGGGCGCGGGCTCGCCGGGTTTTGGCGGGACGAGCTCGCCGCATGGGACGTAACGGAGATTTCCCGAACGGACAACCTGCATGCGCCGAACGGGGCGATTGCGCAGGCGCAACGCGAAATGGCGCGGGTCTATGAGGCGGAGCAATCGTTTCTCGTGGTCAACGGCTCGACAAACGCCGTTCAGGCGATGATTCTTGCGCTGGAGAACGACGATATTCTGCTGCTTTCGCGCGACTGCCACCGCTGCGCCATTGACGGCGCGGCGCTTAGGGGAATTCGAACAGAGACCATTTCTCCCCGATACGACAAGGAGACCGGGTTACTGGGCATGGTGACGGCGGAGGATCTCGACCGTGAGCTTATGCGCACGCGCGCCACGGCGGCACTGATTACCTCTCCGAACGCGTACGGCTGCTGTGCGGACGTTTCCGCGCTTGCCGAAGTCGCACACCGGCACAATGCTTTGCTGCTCGTAGACGGCGCGCACGGGGCGCATTTTCCATTTTCGGAGCGGCTGCCCGCAACGCTGGGCGGCAAGGCAGATCTATATGCGCATTCACAGCACAAGACGATGGACGCGCTCACGCAGGCGGCGAGCCTGCACCGCTCCAACTGCCGAATCGGCGAAGAGCAGATGCGCCGCGCGCTCGCAATGACGGAGACGACGAGTCCATCGTATCTGCTCATGACGTCGCTCGACTGGTCGATCTACATGGCGAAGCGCCGCGACTGGACGGGGCAGGTGGAGCGCTGCATCGCGCTGGAACAAAAGATTGAAGCACTTGACGGGCTGACGACGCTCCACGGCGCGATTCCGGAACTCGGCATTTTGGAACGCGACCGGACGCGGATCGTGATTGACGTTTCCGCGCGGGGCTTGAGTGGCTATGAGGCGCAGAGCCTGCTGGAGGCGAGCGGGATTTATCTGGAAATGGCGGATGCGCGGCGGCTGGTGTTGATCACCACGCCGAACGACGAGCCGAGCTGGTATAACCGCCTAATGGATGCGCTCGCGGCGCTGCCGAAGCGAAAAGCGGCCAAGCAGAAGAAACAGCAGAACCATTGCGCTGTGATCTCCGGCGGCGAGCGGATAATGAGCATTCGCGAGGCGGCGTTCGCGCCGAAGGAGAGCGTGCCGCTGAGCCAGTCCCAAGGCCGCGTGGCGAGCGAGGCGCTGGGGGTATACCCGCCTGGCATTGCACGGGTACTGCCTGGCGAGAGGGTTGACGACAAGGCGATAGATGACTTATTAACGGAGGAACGCAACGGCGGCGCGCTCTTTGGCGTGCGCGACGGCAGGGTCTTCGTGGTACGACAGGAAAAGGTTTGACACAGATGCTTCAGGAACGATTGCTGGATTCGATTGTAAACGACCGCGTGCCGCACGCAATTTTGATCTCCGGGCCGGAGGGCAGCGGCAGGCGCGAACTTGCGCGCCGCGCGGCCGCGCTCTATTGCCTCGGCGAGGATGCACCGCAGCGGCTTGCGAACAACCCGAACTATCTGGAGATTGGCGAGAATACGGTCAAGGTGGACGACATTCGAACGCTGTTGTCCTCCGCCGCGATGCAGGGGTTCAACGGCGGACGGCGCGCGTTTGTGTTTCTCAACGCGCAGAATATGAGCGTGCAGATTCAAAACACGCTGCTCAAGACGCTGGAGGAGCCGCACGAGGACACGCTGCTGATCTTGACCGGAAATGAGTTTGGACTACTGCCGACGATTCGCTCGCGCTGCCTGATTGAACGGCTGGGCGCGGGCAGCGTAGCGGAAGCGGCGAGTATCTTGATGCGCGAGGGAATGGAAGAACGGGAAGCCCGATTTTTCGCCGCACTGGCGGACGGTATTCCGGCCCGCGCGCGGGAATATGCTTCGCCGGAAGCGCGCGCGTTTCGCACAGCGGCGATTGCGCTGCTTGAACGCGCGATGTTTGTCGCATCTCCGTTTGCGGACGCGGCAAACTTGATCACCGTCAGTTCGGCAGAAGCCGAATCCGAACCGGAAACGGACGACGAACCGAAGGCAAAGGGCGGAAAAAAACGCAAGCGCGGAGATGGTTCGCTCGCGGTATCGTTGTTGACAATTTGGCAGAGCCTGTTTCGCGACGCGTTGAGTACGCAGCTTGGTGCGGGCGAACCAAAGAACAACGATCAAAACACACTGGTCAACCGGATTGCGTCACGCTTTACAACCGCGCAGATACAGGGTATCATAGAAATAATAGCCAAGGCACAGCAGAATCTTGCCGGAGGCGCAAGCGTGTATCTCACGCTGGATGGCGTTCTGGCGAGGCTGTTTATAAAGGAGAACAGGGAATAACATGAAGGTAATTGGCGTACGGTTCAAATCGAGCGGACGCATCTATTATTTTGATCCGTTGGAATTTACGTTTCAGGAAGGCGACGGGGTCATTGTAGAGACCGCGCGCGGACAGGAATACGGCGAGGTTGCGCAAATCGCGATGGAAGTGGAAGAGACGATGATCGTTTCCCCGCTCAAGCCCGTGGTGCGCCCCGCAAGCGATCAGGACACGACGATGCGCGAGCAGAACTGCGCAAAAGAGGGCGACGCGTTTCGCGTTTGCCAGCAAAAAATTGAGCAGCACAAGCTCGACATGCGCCTCGTGAGCGCGGAGTATTCGTTTAACGGCAGCAAGCTCGTCTTTTACTTTACGGCGGACGAGCGCGTGGATTTTCGCGATCTCGTGAAGGATCTCGCGTCGCAGTTCCGCACGCGGATTGAGCTACGACAGATTGGTGTTCGCGACGAGGCCAAGATGCTCGGCGGGCTTGGTTCCTGCGGGCGCGTCGTCTGCTGCAAGGCGTTTTTAGATGATTTCCACCCCGTCTCGATTAAGATGGCGAAGGAGCAGAACCTTTCGCTGAGTCCGACGAAGATCAGCGGGCTTTGCGGCAGGCTCATGTGCTGCCTGCAATACGAGCAGGCCTGCTATGAGGAGATGCGCCACAAGATGCCGCATGTCAACCGCGACATCCTCACACCGGACGGAATTGGATTCGTCGTGGAAAACAACGTGATCACCGAAAAGACCAAGGTTCGGCTGAACATGCCGGACGGGTCGATTGACGTTCGCGAGTATCACTACACATCGCTGGCAAAACCGGGCGAACCGCTGCCCGTTCCGCCGAATCCGCCGGCAGCCGCGCAAAATGCGCCCGGCGCGCCGAAACCGGAGCGCGACACAGCAGCCGCTACGGCACCGGCACCCAACGGGGCGCAGGGGGCGGCACAGCCCGCGCAGGATCGGAATCCCGACCGGAAGCGCCGCAGACGCGGCGGACGAGGCAAGAGCGGCAACCGCCCGAACGCGGGAGCGGCTCCCGCAAGCGGCGCACCCGCGCAGCCGAACAACAACGCAAACAACGCAAACCAGAAGCCGCGTCCGGAAGGGCAGCAGCAACAGCAGCAGAATCGCCCGCCGAGACCGCCGCAGCTGCCAAGGCCGCAACAGCAGGGTCAGCCGGGCGGCGCGCCGAGACCGAACGGGCCGAGGACGAACCAGCCGCCGAGAAGAGACGGAAATCGCCCGCAGCCAACCCCACCGACGGAACAAAAACCACAGTAACGGCGAGAAACGATGCTCATCGCGCGGCGGAAGGATAATTTCGTCCCCGGTGTGTTGACGTTTTCGAGCGCTGTGCTATAATGTTAGAGAAATTTGGATACGGAGGAAAGCATCATGGCATATAAAATTTCCGAAGAATGCATCAGCTGTGGCGCTTGCGCGTCGGAATGCCCGACCGAAGCCATCACGGAAGGCTCCAGCATTTACGTAATCGACGCCGACAAGTGCATCGACTGCGGCAACTGCGCGGACGTTTGCCCCGTTGGCGCGCCCAAGCCCGAGTAAACAAGTAAGAAAAAGCCCGAACGGTTTTCGCCGTTCGGGCTTTTTTGTTTTTGGAGATGGATCAACCGCAGCAGTCGACAAACGGGAAGTCCACATAGAGGATCGGGAGCAGCACGTCCGTCATCTCCTCGTAATCCGTTGGATCGGGCGTGTAGAACGAGTAGTTGATTCCGTCGTACGTCCAAGTGGCCAGTGCGCCGTTTACGCCGCCGTTGATCGTGCGAACGCCGATGCTCAGCGTAAAGTCTGGCCCTTCGAGGTCGAACGGCTGGGACTCGTCGAAGGTTTCGTAGACGCCGGAGATGTCCTCTGTGGTCTTTGCCGCGCGGTAGGTATAGGTTTCGCCGGTGAGCGTGAAGATGATCTGCGCGACGGTGCCGCCGATGATGCTATAGCTCACGCTGTCCGCGGTCTGGTAGGGCGTAATGATGAAGCCGAGACTCGCAAAGTCCGCGGAACCATTCACCTCAACGATGGGGTTGGGGATTTGTGCCGACGCTTCGGGCGATTCCGCCGGTTCCGGCGTTTCCGCCGCAGCGGGGGTTGACGTTGCCGCTACCGACTCATTGGCCGCCTTTTTGCAGGAGGCGAAGACGAAGATCAGCACGAGCGCGACGACGATGGAAAGTACTTTTTTCATGGCAAGATTCCTTTCGGGACAAGCCGGACGTTTCCGGCGTGAACGGAAAAACATTATTTTATAGATTAGCCGTATTCTAGCACAGTTCTCGTGGAAAACAAAGTGACTTACGCACGCGGGTATTCTCGCGCTCCTTTCGGCGACCGGTCTGCCGATGGGAGCCTTTTTTTGTTTACCCCAAATTATCGGAATTTCCGAAAAGCCGAATTATCGTAATTTTTCATGCGCAATCTGCATTACGATACCCATGGCGGCGGGAGAAACGGTCTCGACAACAAACAACGCCGCCGCGCAAGAAAGGAGCACGAACGAATGGAATCGGCAAATCCAAAATCCCTGAAAGGCAAGATTGAAGCGTATTTTGCCGCCTGCGACGCAACGGCGGAGCGGGTTACGCTCAAGAACGGCAGCGTGACGATTCGGCAGACGCCGTATACGCTGGCGGGGTTGAGCGAACACCTGCAGAAGCCGCAGAGCGAAATTCTGGCGAAGGGGCGAAGCGGGGAGAACGCGCAGGAGGGCAGGCTGTTTGCCGGAGCGCTCCGCCGGATTGGCCGGTACATCGTGGAACGCGCGCTGCTGGGGGAACTCCAGTACAGCGTTGCGGCGAAACTGCTGGACGAACTCGGAACCGGCGAAAAACTGCCGCCGGACGGGGACGACCGCAGAATCGTGATCGTGCTGGAGGACAGGGAAGGATGGGGCGAGTGACATGGAATTCTTGTTAAAGGGGTATCCAAATCCACGTCAGCGGGAATTCTTCGCAAGCAAAGCCCGGCACACCGCATACGGCGGCGCGCGCGGAGGCGGCAAAAGCTGGGCCATGCGAAGAAAACTTGTACTCCTCGCGCTACACTACGAAGGCCTCCAAATCCTGCTGCTCCGGAGAACGCTGCCGGAGCTGACCGAGAACCACGTGCGGCCGCTGCAAACGGAACTTTCGGGTTTTGTGAACTACAACCAAACGCAGCGCGTATTTACGTTTCCGAACGGCAGCCGCATCAAACTCGGGTATTGCGACAACGAGCAGGACGTATTTCAGTATCAGGGGCAGGAGTACGACGTGATTGGACTGGAGGAAGCGACCCAGTTCACCGAGAGTCAGATGCAGTTTATCTCGACCTGCAACCGCTCGGTGCGAACCGATTTTTCGCCGCGCATGTACTACACATGCAATCCCGGCGGCGTTGGGCACGGTTGGGTCAAGCGACTCTTCATCGACCGCCAATATCGCGCAAGCGAGCTAAGCGGGGATTACGTCTTTATTCCGGCGCGCGTCTCGGACAACCCGATCCTGATGCGGGATGCTTCCTACAAGACCACGCTTGAGAATTTGCCGGAGCCGCTGAGGCGCGCCCACCTGGAGGGGGACTGGGACGTGCTGGCGGGGCAGTACTTCGGCGACTTCTCGCGGGAGCGGCACGTGATTGAGCCGTTTCCAATCCCCAAATCCTGGCGGAAGTTCCGCGCGATGGACTGGGGATACCGCGACCCCTGCGCGGTGCTCTGGTTTGCCGTGGCGCCCGGCGGACGGGTGTATGCATACCGCGAATACTACGAGCGCAACGTGCTGTCCAGCGAGACGGCAAAGCGCATCCGTTCGTTAACGGAAACAGAAGCGATTGCATACACCGCCGCCTCGCCGGACGCCTGGCAATGCCGGGGAATGAGCGCAAGCGGAGAACTCAGCGGCATGAGCATTGCGGAGGTGTTTGCCCGCGGCGGAGTTCCGCTCATCCAGGCGGACAACTCGCGTGTGGCGGGCTGGCAGCGGGTTCGTGAATATCTCGCGGATGCGGACGACGGACAGTCGAGGCTGCTGATCTTTCGCAACTGCGAGCACCTGATTCGAACCCTGCCGATGCTCACCTTTGACGAGCGGTTCTCCGAGGACGTGAGCGACCGCTGCGAGGATCACGCGCCGGAGGCGCTGCGCTATGGGCTGATGTCGAGACCGGCCTCTGCGGCAGAGCCAAAGCGAAAGAAAGCGCGTACCTATGACCCGTTTGCAACCGGCGAGCCGCGCGCGGACGGATTTACCCGACTGTAAACGGAAAAACCCAGGAGGAACAAGGAAATGAAAACAAAGAAAGGAAGCGGGCAGACGGAGGAACAACGGCTGCTCTGCGAGCTGGCCTACGGGCTGTTTCGCGAATTCCGCGGCGCGTATCTGGCCGAATGGCAGCGGCTCGAACGCTGCGAGCGGATGTACCGCGGCGACCACTGGCACGACGTGCCCCAGAACGACCCGAACGAGCCGCGCCCCGTGACGCCGATTATCCAGAGCACGGTGGAGAACATGAAGGCCGAGCTGATGGATCGGATACCGGAGGCGGTGATTCTGGCGGAGAGCCCTGCGGACACGGAGATTGCGCACGTGATTGAGGCGATCATCAAGCAAAACCACGACGCGGACGGCTACGCGAAGGAATACCGAAAGATCGTTCACGATTTGTTGGTTGGCGGCTACTGCGTGCAGGAGGTCGGCTACGACAACAGCCTCAACGGGGGCTTGGGCGGCGCGTTTCTGCGCCACGTGGATGTGCGGAGCATTCTCTTTGACCCGCTGGCAACGGAACCGCAGGAGGCGCGGGCGGTGTTTAAGCTTTCGCTCAAGACGCGGGAGTACATTGGCTCGCACTTTCCGAAGGCAGCGCCGTTTTTGACGGCGGACGCCTTTGGCAGACCGGACGCGGTGGAGGACGGAATTCTGCACGCGGATCGCCAGGACGCGATGCTCTTTTTGGAGTACTGGTGGCGCGAATACGACGCGGAAAACGAGCGGTACCACGTGCACATGGCGCAGATTGCCGGAAACCAGGTGCTTGCGGACAGCCGCGAGGCCAAGCCGGACGGACTGTTTGAACACGGGCTGTATCCCTTTGTGGTGACCCCGCTGTTTACGCGAAAGGGTTCCTGCCTCGGCCTCGGCCTCGTGGACCTGTTTGAAACGCAGCAGAAGTACGCCGACAAGCTCGACCAGATCGTGCTGAAAAACGCGCTGATGGCGAGCCACAACAAGCTGCTCGTGACCGAAGCGAGCGGGTTTGACACAGAGGATCTGCGCGACTGGTCCAAGGAGGTGCACACCGGCGAGAGCCTCAATGGCGTTACCTGGTTTTCGACCCCGCCGCTGCCCGCCTACATCATCGGCTACATTGGCAGCATTCGCGAGAGCATTAAGCAGGAGAGCGGCGCAAACGAGTTCTCGCGCGGGTCGGCAAACGGCGGCGTGACGGCCGCCTCCGCCATCGCCGCGATGCAGGAGATGAGCAACAAGCGCGCCCGCATGATTGCCCGCGCGCTGCACGAGAGCTTTCGCGACGCGATTCGTCTCGAGATCGAGGTGGAACGGGAGTTCAACTTCTTTACGCGGCGGGTGAACGTGATCGTGGACGGCAAGCTCAAGGAATGCACGTTTGAAAGCGCGATGCTCGTGCGCCGTTCCGGAAAAGGGCGGGCGCTGCTGCCGATTGAGTTCTACATTTCGGTCAAGGCGCAGCAGGAGACGAAATACGCGGCGATGACGCAAAACGAGCTGGCTCTTCGAATGCTGCAAAGCGGCATGATGACCCCGGCGCAGGCGGTGGAACTCATGGTGTTTGAGGGCAAGGATCAGCTGCTTAAGCAGATTCGGGAGCAGAACGAAGAGGCCAAGGCGCTCGCGGCACAACAGCAAAATCTTCCGCAGAACGCGGGAACAGCAGGGAGGAACACATGAAACCAATCAACAGTAACACAAGCGCACGAAGCGGCATGCAGGACCCGCGCTTCGGCAACGAAGCAATGGGAAGCGGAATGAACGCGCAGGGGAATGACCCGGAGTTTGAGGCGCTGGTGGACGAGATTGCCGCGCTCATTCGCGACGGCAAACTGCCGGAGGGCTTTGACCTCCAGACGGCGGCGCAGGACCCGACGCTGATGGAACTCATGCGCGAATACGGCGCGGCGGCGGGCATTCGCATCTACGCGGCGGAAAAACGCGCGGAAGAAGCGGAAAACAACGCGATGGAGCGCGTCAGTGAACGCGTTCGCCAGCGCGGCACGGTTCCGAAGAGCCTGCGCGGCGGCAGCGCCAACGCGGCCGCGACAAACTACGGCGCCATGAGCTCGGAGGCGTTTCGCTCGCTGATGCAGCAGATGAAGCGTACCGCTCGTGACGGCGGCAAGACCCGACTCTAATCAACAGGAGGACGAAAGATGAGCAACATCAATACCACGGTTTCCACCGCGGGAACCACGTTTAGCAACAAAACGTTTTACGACCGCGCGCTGCTGGAGTTTGCAAAAACCCGGCTGGTGCACGCCAGCTACGGCCAGAAGCGCAGCATTCCGCGCAACAGCGGCAAGCGCGTTGAATTCCGCCGATACGAGCTCTTTACGCCGGACGCAAACGCGCTGGTGCTGCAGGAGGGCGTGACCCCCGCGGGTCAGAGCCTCGCGCAGAGCAAGATTGAAGCGGAGGTCAAACAGTACGGCGCATACGTTGAGGTCAGCGACCTGCTCGACCTGACGAGCTTTGACCCGGTTCTGACCGAGAGCACGGAGCTACTCGGCGAACAGCTGGGCACCGTCGTCGAATGGGTGACGCGCGACGCGATGTGCGCGGGCACGAACGTTCAGTACGCAGGCGGCAAGACGAACCGCATTTCCCTCGCGGCGGACGACAAGCTCACCGTAACGGAGATTCGCAAGGCCGTCCGCTCGCTCAAAAAGGCGAAGGCGCGCATGTTCAACGCCACGGGCGACGGACAGAGCCGCAAGCCGCACTTCGTGTGCATTTGCTCGCCGGACGCGACCTACGACCTCCAGAGCGACGCGCTCTGGCAGGACGTCTCGAAGTATTCCGACGTGGAGCAGATTTATTCCGGCGAGATCGGACGCCTCTTCGGCGTGGTCTTCGTGGAAAGCACCGAGGCGAAGGTCTTTTCGCAGAGCGTGCTCACCGCCGTCGCCTCGCACACGGCGGGCAGCGCGGTGGTGACCCTGAACGACCTTTCGGAATCCGCTGCGCTCTACCTGATTGCCGGCGCAAAGATCAAGATCGGCACGACGGAATACACGGTGTCCGCCTGCGACCCCGCCGCAAAGACGGTGACCCTTTCGCAGAACGTTGCCAGCGCGATTGCCGCCGGTACGCTCGTTTACAGCGAGGACGCGGGCGCGCTGGATGCCACCACGAAGAAGGGCACGGAGATTCACGCGACGCTCGTCTTCGGCGCGGACGCCTACGGCATCATCGACGTGGACGGCGAAGGCTGCCTGCAGACGATTGTCAAGCCCTGCGGCAGTGGCGGCGCGGCCGACCCGCTCGACCAGCGCGCAACCGTTGGTGCGAAGGTTGCCGCCTACACGGCGAAGATTCTCAACAATCTCTGGATCGTGCGCATTGAGCACGGCGTCAGCCTCTAAACGGCTGAGAACGGGGGAGGGCATAGCGCTCTCCCCCAAACTGAAACAAACAGATAGGAGGAAACAACCATGCAATATTTATCGGAAGCGGAGATTGACAACATTGCAACCGCAACCGGAAAGGCGCTCGCGGAGGAGCCGAAGGTACTGATCACGATTCAGCCGGAGGATGGGGAAACCTATTGGGAAGGCGGCGTGAACGGCCACTTCTTTCGCATTCGCACCAACGAGCCGGTCGATGTTCCGCGGAGCCTCGCGATGTTGATTGCGCAGAGCGCGCAGGTACGCTACGAGAGCGAAGCGCGCGTTCGCGCCTACCGCAAGAGCGGCGGCAAGAAGGTTTCGTAAGGGAGGACACATGCATGACGCTCAAGGAACTGCTCACGGGCGCGCTCTTGCAGCTCGACCGAGGTACCGACGCGCAGACGCTCGAAAGCTGGCGCGACAAGCTCACGCGCTATCTCAACGACGCGATGATCGATCTTGCCAGCGAACTGCAGCCGAGGCGGACGGACGAACTGACGCTGACAAACGGTTCGCTCGACCTCTCCAAGCTGCCGAGGGACGTGGTCAAGGTTCTCGCTCTCACGCGCGAGAGCACGCGGCTGCCGTTTTACTACGGGGCCTCGACCGAACAGCTGCGCGTGCCCGCCGTACCGGACGGGGCGGTGAACGTAACCTACCGCTATATGCCGGAGGCGCTGCGGGTGGACACGGACATTCCCGACCTGCCCGAATGGTGCCACGGCGCGCTGATCAGCTACGCGGTGGGCCGCGAGCGCGCCAGCGGGGACGCGGCGAGCCTTGGTGCGGCGCGTGCCTGTTTTGAGCTCTACAACGCGGCAAAGCACCTCATGCGCGCCAGCCGGGGTGAGATGGACGCATATGCGATTGTGAATCGCTGAAGGGAGGCGGAGAATTATGGCGCTGCGGCAATATCGGATTCCGGTGTTTTATGGAATTCATCAGGGTGTTACGGAGAACCGCGTGAACGAGGGCGAGAGCCCGGACGCCTGCAACATGGAAACGCGCGGCGGACGGCTTAGTGTGGCAAAGGGTTACGTACGCGAGAACAACGTCGCGTTTGTCGATCCCGCCTCGGTGAAACGAATCTACGTTTGGAACCGCGCGAGCGGCAAGCGAATGCTCGCGGCAACGGCAAACAAACTCTACTCGCTGGACGAGACGGCGGGCGAATGGAAGCTGATCTACACGTTTTCCGCGAGCGCCTCTGCCGCGCAGTATGACTTCCAGACCGTGAAGATCGCGAGCACGGAGTATCTTCTGATCGCGAGCGGCGTGTCGCAGATGGCGAAGTGGGATGGGACAGCAGAAGCGGCGTCGGCCTTTGGCAGCGCGGAGCAGCTATCGAACATCGCGGTCAACTTCGTGGAGCTCTATTATGCGCGGCTCTTTTCGGCGGGGGATTCGAACTTTCCGAGCCGGTTGTATTACAGCCAGGCGCCGGGGGATGACCGCACGGTGGAAAACTGGGCGGTCGTGGAGGCGAGCGAGAACGTCGGCGGTGGGCACGTTGAGGTCGGCACGGACTCCGACCCGATCACAGGGCTATTCGCGTTGAGCAACCAGCTGCTCATCTTTAAGCGGGACTCGCTCTACCGGCTGCTTGGCGACCGGCCGGGTAACTTCCGGATTCTGCCCGTCAACGGGACGATGCAGCAGCCTGTGCACACCGCTTGCGTGCGCGTTGGCGACGTGCTGTACTTCCTAACGGAAGGGGGCATGTACTATTTTGACGGACAGACCGTTCAGCGCAAGGCGGATGCGGACAAGGTCGGCGATCTGCTGCTTGGCGCAAATCTTTCCGCCTGCGCGGCGGCCTCCTGCCGCGAGCGGCTCTACTTTGCCTTTCGCGAAGCGAGCGGAGACGGGGTGAACGACGCGGTGCTCGTTTACGACCTCGCGCGGGGCGTCTACATGGTTCGGCGCGGGTTTCATGCACCGGGCGTCTGCGCCACGGGCGGGACGCTCTACCTGATGGACGGAAACGGATTCGTCTGTCGCTTTGAGGAGGGGGACACCTACGGCGGAGGGCGCATTGACGCCTACTGGAAAACACCGATGACGGATCTCGACGCAAAATCCGTTTCGAAACGGCTGGAGGAGCTGTATCTGCGCGGCAGCGGCGGAATCCTCTCGGTGGAGGCGGTGACCGAGAGCGGAACGGTGTACAACGAGCGGCTGATGCCGGGCAGTGGTGAACGAATTCTGGAGCTCGGGCTCACGGGCGAGGGACGCGCGTTTCAGCTCGTGCTTCGAAATGTGAACGGGTCGCGGTTTACGATTGACGGCGGCGTAGAGCTGCTGGTAGACCTGCAGCGGCGCGCGCTCTAAGGAAGGAGAACCATATGGGCTATAGCAGCACGGGGTTGCAGGCGCTGTTTCCGGTGTATTTTTCCAGACTCGCGGAGCAGGGCGCTTCCCGGGAGGAGTATGACATTAGCGCGGCGCAGAACGAAGGGAACCTGAACCAGAACATGGAAACGCTGTACCGAAAACTGCAGGAGATTGAAGATTATCTGTCCTCGCAGGAATAGCGGCGGCAGGGAAAGGAGAACACATGGCTATTTCGATTGGAGGCATTGGCAAGGCAACCACGATTGGCAAGCAGAACCTCGGGGTCGGATCGATTCTGCTGGCAACACCGGCTTCGAGTTCCGGCGGCTCCGGTTCCGGCTCCGGCGGGCAGGATGAAGCGGACATTCTCAGCGGATTGATTTCGGAGATGTACGAACGCTTTGCGCCGCAGGAGATTGTCTATAACGCCAAGAGCGAGGACGAGATCCGCTCGTCGATTTCCGCCTGGCTTCGCCCGAGCTACGAGCAGGCGATTACGACCCGCAAGGAGCAGACGCTGACGAACAAGGCAAATCTGGACGCGGACGCGATTGCGCGCGGCATGGGCGCAAGCACCTACGTGACCGACGTGAAGAACCGGCAGCAGAACGCGGAGTCGCGCGACATCGCGACCATGGAAACGGACTACGGCGCGACGCTGGCAAAATATGTGTCCGAGGGCGTTGAAACGGAGAACAGCCGTCTACTCGATGTGCAGAAGTTTAACGCCGGGCAGCGGCAGAACGCCTACGAACTCGCGTTTTCGGCGGCGATGGAGCTGTTTCCGTATTATCGCAAGAAGAGCTTCGGCGGCGGTTCCGGCAAGACGAGCGGGGTTACCGCAACGTCGCGGCAGAACGTGGAAGCGTTCCTCGGCTCGTTGACCAAGAGCGAGCGCTCGGAGGTATACCAGGCGACGACTTCGGCGGGCGCGCAGTATCGCGCGGAGATCATCGCCTCGGTTGGCACCACGGGGTACATTCAGATGCAGGGCAAGTATCCGAGTTTTCCGTAAGGAACCGGCGGCTTGACCGAGAAAAGCAGCCTAGCGCTTCAGCGCCGGGCTGCTTTCTATATACACAGTCGGTTGCCGAGGATGCAAGCGAACGCAAAGCGGGGTTGAAGCGAAGCGGTAAATGCTTTATACTGGCGTTGGGTCTGTTTTTAGCACATCAGAATTTTTCAATACAATATGGAGGGGTCTTCGCATGCTTTCGGATTTGCATTTGATTTGGAACCCTGTTGCGGGAAATGGTGCGGCGGTGAGCGCATACCAGCTGGTGACGGATACGCTCGCGGAACGCGGGATTCCGTTTACATCGGAAAAGAGCGAGTACGCGGGCAACGCGACGGAGCTTGCGAAGGCGGCGGTGGAAAACGGCGCGAAGAAGATTGTCGTGCTCGGCGGCGACGGAACCATCCGCGAGGTGGCAATCGCGATGATGAACACCAACATTCCGCTCGGCATCATCTCCTGCGGAACGGGCAACGACATCATTCGTGCATTGCAGATTCCGAACGAACCGCTTGCGGCGCTTGATATTGCGTTAAACGGTCAGGTGCGCGACATGGACGCCGCAATGGCGAACGACCTGCTCTATTTTAATGTTGCGGGATTTGGGTTTGACGTGGACGTGCTGCGCTACGTGGAAATCTACAAAAAGCGCATGAAGAACGGTTCGCTGGCGTACATGCGCGGGTTGCTCACCGCGCTGCTGCGCCTGAACTCGCGAAAGACCAAGATCAGCTGGCCGGAAGGCTCCATGGAGGCGGAGGTGCTCATCATCGCCGCGGGAAACGGAACGCACTTTGGCGGCGGCATGAAGGTGACCCCGAAGGCGGACCCGTTTGACGGTCTACTCGACATCTGCATCATCAACAACGTCTCCA
The DNA here is from genome assembly GCA_034927595.1 of Christensenella sp. Lineage (GTDB taxonomy): Bacteria > Bacillota > Clostridia > Christensenellales > CAG-138 > UBA7703. Next base: position 11,260 of record JAYFPQ010000074.1, on the reverse strand, counting down.
AGCTCAACGCGTACCTGATTTTGCCGAAGTTTCTCAAGGGCGAGCACCTGACCACCAAGTATGTGACCTACTTTAAAACCACCGAACTGACGGCGGTTTGCGAGCCGGCCTCGCTCTTGGATGTGGACGGAGATATTCTGCCGGGCACGCCCGTTACGTTTAGAATTTTGCCAAAGTCGATCCGCGTCGTGGTGCCGAATTAGGCGAAACACGCCCGCGCGGGACACAGAAAGTTTGCTTTACAGTACCCAAGCGGGCTGTTAGACTAAGACGGAATACAGGGGAATTTATACCATGGCTATGCATCAAAGCGGCTCTCAGCCGTATGCCCGCAACGACGGGTATTCGGCTCCGCGCCGCAAACGAAAGAAAAAAAAGAACAACACCTTGCTTTTTTCGGTCCTTACGCTGGTTTTGCTCGGCGTCGGCCTGCTGATTTTTCAGGCGGTGTTCAACAAGCAGGCGGCCACCGTTGAAATGACGATGACGCCGATTTCGACGGATTCCACCTACATCAATACCGGCGACGGACTGCTCTACCAGACGGACGGTCAGATTCATTTTTATCACCTGACGGACAGCAAGAAGAACTATACCTACGGCATGGGCGCGTCGGACATTCGCATGTCCGGCAGCGAGTATATGACGGTTGTGTTCAACACTGCGCAGCTACAGGTGGTCGGCGAGCAAACGCCGCTGACGTTTACCGGAATGATTACCGAGGTTGAGTGCGGCAAGGATTATCTGGCTGTGCTCCGCACGGCGGAGGACGGAACCGAGGGGCTGCATATCATTACGAGAAGCGGCGAACAGGTGGATGACCTGTCCTATGGCGACCAGTGTTTTGTTGACTTTGGTTTTTACAAAACGACTTCGGAGATGCTCTGGATTGAGACGCTCAACGTCAACACCGGCATCCCGATGACGACGATTTCGACCTACGACCTCTCGAAACGGGAGGTTTCGGGCATGATTCATGTGCAGAGCCAGATGGTCGATAAGGTGTATCTGACGTCAAACAGCATCTTCGTCGTCGCGACGAACCAGATCATTCGCTACATTTTTGAAGGTAATAAGGAGATCTACCGCACGACGATCTACGGTTACGAAGTGGTCGACTTCTCCAACGCTTCCGGCACGCCGACGTTTCTTTTGACCACGCGAGGGGGCGACTTCCACACCGTTAAGATTCTGACGCTGAAGGAGGACTCCGCGCCCGCGCCGGTTGAGTCCACGCTGCAATTGCCGACCGAGGGCGTCAGCGCGTTTATCATGGCGAACCGACTCGTCGTTGTGTCCCGCGAGCAGCTGTTTAACTACACGCTCAAGGGCGTGCTTTCGACCACGGCTACGTTTGAGCAGCCGGTGGAAGAGGCGGTGAAGCTCAACGACGTAAAGCTGCTGCTCTCGAGCAACGGCATGTATTATCTCGCGAACTCGAATTGATGCGTCGGGTGAAGAGGGGCAAAGCATGAACTTCATCGATATTGCAATTTTGCTGGTTCTGGCGATTACGATCCTTGGCGGAATGTACCGCGGGTTCGTCAATACCGTTTTGAACATTGGAGCAACGATTGCTTCGCTGATCTTTGGACGCATTCTGATACCGGTGGTTTCGGGAATTGTCAAGGGCAACGCGGATCTGTTTGGCATGATGCTCTACTACACCGAGGGGTCGGAGTATGTTGCCCTGACGGACGTAGAACTGACGCGCGCGCCGATTTCCGGAATCTCGACCGACCAGCTGCATACCGTGCTGCAAAACGCGGACATGCCGCTGCCGATGAACCGCTGCGTGATTCGCAACATTGCTTCCGAAGCGTTTCGGGACAAGGGAATCACCACGCTGGGCGACTATTTTAACCAGACGATTGTCTGTGTGGTCATCAACATTCTCGCGCTGCTGCTGCTGTTTACCATACTGCGCCTACTGATGGGCTTTTTGATTCGCGGCGTGGAATACGGGCGCGGCGGATTTCCCGTTCTCTCGCGCGCGGACGGCGTGATTGGCGCGGGCCTTGGCCTGATTCATGGCGTGCTGCTGATCTTCGTAATCTTTCTCGTCGTTCCGGTTCTTTTAACGGTGCTGCCGAAACTCTATGAGTTTCTGAGTGAATCGTTCTTTGGCGAGTTCTTCTACAAAGCGAATTTCCTCTTGGGACTGATCCCCGCGACCTAACACGTTGGCGAGCTGAATGACGGCGCTGTTTCGCGCCGCGAAGAAAGATAGAGGTACGTATGGTTCGGTTTTTGCGCAACTGGCTCGTATGGATTCTGGCAGGCATGATGCTCGCCGGAATCGCAATCGCCTTTATTCCTCTGAGTAAGCGCGAGGAAACCCGCGCAACGAACGAACTGACCCAGCTGCTGGATCGCGCATTTCGCGCGATTGACGAAGGGAAGGCCTATGCGGACCCCGTAGTCGAAGCGGAGGAGGAGAACCTCATGGATAAGGCGCACGCAATCGTGCGCTTTTTGGAGCACGACGATACCTTGTTGGCGGCGGACGCGCTCGCGGCGTTCTGCGAGCAGTTGGCTGTTGATCGAATTGACGTAGCGAACCTGCAAGGCGAGCTGATCGCCTCCTCGGACGCAAGCCGCGTTGGCCTCGCACTTGGTAAGGAAGAAGCGTTCGCCTGGACCATGGAAGCGGCGGACGACCCAGCCGCTGCTCTGAAGCATACGGACGAAAACGACCGAAGCCTGCTTTATGCCTGCGCCGGTCGAACGGAGATTGATGGATTTGTACTGCTGACCAGGGACGATCCGTTTGTGGACGCCGCGCTGGAAAAGTTTGGCACGGACGCGCTGCTGGGCGAGTTGCCATACAACGGCGATCTGGTGTTTGAAGCGACGGCGGGCGGAGCGGACGGCTCGTTCTGCGACGCGGGCAGCCTGTGTCTGCGCAGAACGCAGGACGGGGTAACGCTAATTGCCGCCCGATCCACGGGAGATGTATATCGCATGCGAAACGCGGCGCTTGCCACCATTGCGGTGATGATGATATGCCTCGTGATCTGCGGAGTCGCCGCATATCTGCTGCGGCTGGAGCCTGTGGTCGAGCTGGAGGAGGCCTCCCTCGAACGCGCGGACGAGTTTGCACAAGACGAGCAGGAAGCGCGCCTGGAGAAGGACACAAGCGCTGGCGAGACCAGCGAGGAAGAACGCGAAATCCGTCTGCAACACGAGCACGCGAAGAAACGCGCACCGAGGCAGATCAAGCGCGGCGCGGGCAAGCACACGCAAAAAACCGAAGAAGAGTACGGCGAGAACCCGTTTGACAAGACGATTGAGTGAACCGCTGCTGCGGTTAACATAGAAACGAATGATACAAAAAAGCCGCGGCGCGGGAGTTCCCGTTTCGCGGCTCTTATTTTCTTCTGTGGTCTATTCCGAAAACTCGATGTTGACGATGTAGTCCGGCGCGACGGATTGCACAATCGGCTCAAAGAGCGAGCGAACCTGCGACAGCGCGTGTGTATCCGCCTTTTGCAGAATCTCGTCTGCAGTGAGCTGCTCGCGCATTGCATCCTCAATGTTCTGCTCCAGTATGTTCGTCTGTTCGCTCGTGAGCTTGATTTCGCCGAACGCGAAGAGCGCTTTCTGCGTTTCGTCATATTCCGTCTTGTCGAGATCAACAGTGACGTAGGAGAGCTTCGCGTGCGGAATTTGAATCGTAACTGAGGTGAGTGCTTCGTCCACGGCAATGTCGTTTTCCGACAACGCGGAGAGGTCGACTACGTATACGCCCGTGCCGTAGGAACGAATGACCTGCGACTTTTCAAACAACGCCAGATTGGCAAGCGCCTGAGATACGCGCGTGGAGACGGTTACGTCCTGCTCCAGCACGACAAAGTCGCTCTTGGTTCGCGACTCGCCGAGAATCGCGTTGGAGAAGTCGATTTTGTTGTAGCCCATCTGCTCGTCCGGCAAAAGACCGGAGAGGGAGTCCGGCGCGGAGAGGTCGATCTTTGGCGAAAAGAACGCTTGAATGCGTGGATAGAGAAACAGCGCGGCAATCACGATTGCGGCAAAGAGCAAGCCGCGCAGAATCCATTTGAGCGTGTGGAGCCGAAATCGGCGCGGCACGCGCGCGTCCGCATCCTCCGGGTACTCGCGCAGGCGGCGGCTGTGCCGCTGAGCTTCCGCGCAAAGGGCGGAGGAACGCGCATCGTCCTTCACTCGCTCCGGGGTTGGCCGGTTGGAATCGGGCATATGAGTAACCTCCTTGAAGAGACTGGAAGAGGGGGGTACAGAAAAATTACCTTCAAACAGTACATTGATATGGGGAAATGCAACAAGTACCTATGAATTCAGTATAGAAACGAACCCGGCGGCTGTCAACGTAAAAGGCGGATTTCAACAGAACGTTTGCCCTGACGTCACGGTTTCGACTGTATTGTAAAACCGTTTCAAAAGCACGAAAAATGCATGTAAGTATATACACTTATCGTGGATAAATATTTGAGAAAAACGACCGTTTTCATCTTGACAGCCGTCGGGTGTGATTGATATAATAGTGCCTAAATTATTGTATACAAGCATGCAAGCATGCTGCAAGAGGAGGGAACAATGAGCAAAATCGTTTTTGATGACCACACGAACCTGCTGCGCGAGAACTATTACGAATATGAAGTGCAGGATGTGCCGGAGGCAAATTTGTTCCCGGAAATCTTCACGTTCGACGAGATTCCTAAGATTGCGTTCAACCAGCGGCTTGTTCCCATGCGCATGCCGAAGGACATCTGGATTACCGACACCACCTTCCGGGACGGGCAGCAGAGCCGCGCGCCGTTTACGGCTGAACAGATTCTGCGTCTCTATGATCTGATGCACGATCTCGGCGGCCCGAACGGCCTGATTCGGCAGTGCGAATTCTTCGTCTACAGCCAGCAGGATCGCCAGGCGCTGGCGATGTGCCAGGAGCGCGGCTATCGTTTTCCGGAGATTACAACCTGGATTCGCGCGACGGAGAGTGACTTTCAGCTCGTAAAGGAGCTGGGCGTTCGCGAAACGGGCATTCTCGTCTCCTGTTCGGATTACCACATCTTCAACAAGATGAACCTCACCCGCAAGCAGGCAATGGACAAGTACCTCGGCGTGGTCAAGATGGCGCTCGAACGTGGCATCGTGCCCCGCTGCCACTTTGAGGATATTACGCGCGCAGATTTCTACGGCTTTGTCGTTCCGTTTGCGCATGCTTTAGCAACGCTTTCCGAAGAGGCGGGCATTCCGATTAAGATTCGCTGCTGCGATACGCTCGGCCTCGGCGTGGCGTACCCCGGCGCGAGCATGCCGCGGAGCGTCCCCGGCATCATCTACGGTTTGCGGCATTACGGCAACGTGCCGAGCTCGCTGCTCGAATGGCACGGCCACAACGACTTCTACAAGGCCGTTTCGAACGCTGCCGCCGCCTGGCTCTACGGCGCTTCCGCCGCGAACTGCTCGCTGCTTGGCATTGGTGAGCGCACCGGCAACTGCCCGCTCGAGGGCATGGTGATGGAATACTGCCAGCTGCGCGGCACAACGGACGGCATGAACCTCGAAGCGATTACCGAGATTGCGGACTACTTTGAGAAGGAAATCGGCTACGAGATTCCGCCGATGACGCCGTTTGTCGGCAAGAACTTCAACTCCACCCGTGCGGGCATTCATGCAGATGGCCTGCTCAAGGACGAGCGCATCTACAGCATCTTTGACACCGGCAAGATCCTCAAGCGCCCCGCCGAGGTCATGGTGGACGCGCACAGCGGCGCGGCGGGCATTGCCTACTGGCTCAACACCCACCTGGGCGTGGAGATTGACAAGCGCAACCCGGTGGTCGCGGCGATCAAGGAGCGCATCGACACGCTCTACGAGGCCTGCCGTACGACCGTAATGAGCAACGACGAGTTGGAGGCCATTGCCGTCGACGAGCTCGCCAAGGGCGCGAAATAAGGCGAGAAGCGATACAAGCAAAGCAACACAAAAGAGCGGATCGAATGATCCGCTCTTTTTGCATGCCAGCGTTATATTACGCGGCTTTGATCTTGGTCCAGGCGTCCGAAAAGACCTTGACGAAGTCGCCGAGATCGTGGTAGATCTGGCAGCGGTCGAGTACGTCCTGCGGGGGATTGTAGGTCGGGTCGTCGATGTAGTCCGGTCCCATCAATTGCAGGCCCGCGGCGTTCGGCGTGGAGTAACCGATGTAGTCCGAGTTTTGCGCGGCAACCTTTGCGTCGCAGAGGAAGTTGATGAACGCCTCCGCTTCGGCGGTGTGCGTCGAGGACTTCGGGATGATGACGTTATCAAACCAGACGTTGCTGCCTTCCTTGGGCACGGCGTAGGCCAGATCCGGATTCTCGCCGATGCAGTAGACCGCGTCGCCGGAGTAGACCACGCCCATGGCGGCGTTGCCGTTGATGAGCTCCATCTTGATGTCGTCCGTCAGATACGCGCGAACGAGCGGTTTCTGCTCGATGAGCGCCTGCTCGGCGGCGAGAATGTCCGCTTCCGAGCGGGTGTTGATGTCGAAGTTCAGCTTTTTGAGCGTGATGCCAATCGTATCGCGCATGCTGTCGTACATCAGGATTTCGCCGGAGTACTTCGCGTCCCAGAGGATGTTCCAGCTGTCGACGGGGTCGGTGACCATTGTCTTGTTGTAGAGAATACCGACCGTGCCCCACATGTACGGAACGCTGTAGGTGTTGCCGGGATCAAACGAAAGATCCAGAAAACGCGGGTCGATGTTTTTAAGGTTCGGAATGTTCGCTTTGTTGATCGGGTAGAGCAGATCGTCCGCAATCAGCTTTTCGATGATGTAGTCCGAGGGGAAGCAGACGTCGTAAATGTTGTCCGCCGAAGCGAGCTTTACGAGCATCTCCTCGTTGCTGGTCATGGTCGTATACTTGACCGCGATGCCGGTTTCATCCTCGAACTGGCGCAGCAGCGTGGGGTCGATGTAGTCGCCCCAGTTGAGCACGTTGAGCGTGACCTTTGCGCTCTTGCCGCCGCAGCCGAAGAACGAAAGCGCCAGCACGAGAACGAGCGCGAGGCAGACGATGCGTTTCAGATTGTTCATGTGTGATTTCCTCCTGTGGTATAGATGCGAAATATTGGGCAGGGGTAAAAATGTTAACTATCGCTTCATGTCGACCTTGCGGCTCTGCAGCTCCGCGTTGTGCTCCTCTCGAATGCTCTTGAGGTTCACGATTAAAAGCAGCGTGACCACCGGCACGAAGATGATGGTCGACAGCGCGGGGTTGACGCCGCGGCGTGCGGAGGCGTAGATGTACATCGAGAGGTTATCCACGCCGTTTCCGGCAAAGAAGCTGATCACGAAATCATCCAGCGACAGCGTAAAGGCCATGATCAGGCCGGAGACGATACCGGGCATGATGTCCGGGATCACGACCTTTTGGATCGCCTGCATCGGCGTGCAGCCGAGGTCGAGCGCGGCTTCGTAGAGCATGTCCGAACTCTGCCTCAACTTCGGCAGCACGGAGAAGATGACATACGGCAGGTTGAACGTGATGTGTGCGATCAGCAGGCGCGTGTATCCGCTTCTTAAGCCGACGAAGAGGAACAGCAGCATCAGCGAAATGCCGGTCACGAGGTCGGGGTTGACCATTGGTAGCTGGGAGATGTTTTCCACCAGCAGGCGGTCGCGCCGCTTCATCGCGTGGATGCCGATGGCCGCGAGCGTGCCAAGCACGGTTGCGACGATGGACGAAATTGCGGCGACGGTCAACGTAACGACGAGCGCATCCGTAATCTCCGGCGTGGAGAAGAGCTGCGCGTACCAGTCGAAGGTGAATCCCGTCCAGTTGCCGAGCGTCTTGCTCTGGTTAAACGAGAAGACGATTAAAATCAGGATCGGCGCGTAGAGAAACACGAGCATAAGCCCCAGATACGTGCCGGAAAAGAACTTCTTCAGGCGGTCTACCATAATCTGCCGCCTCCTTCGTCGCTGGTCTTGCGTTCGGCCTTCTTCATGAGCGTCATAGACAGCAGCACGAACACCAACAGGATGATCGAGAGCGCGCTGCCGGTGTTCCAGGACTGCTCCGTGATGAACTTCATATAGATGAGGTCGCCGTAGAGCATCGTCTTTCCGCCGCCGAGCAGCTGCGAGATGGCAAACGTCGTCGTGCTGGGAATAAACACCATCGTGACACCCGCGAGAATGCCGGACATGGAGAGCGGCAGCACGACCTTGAGGAATGTCTTGGTCGGGTTCGCGCCGAGATCCGCCGCGGCTTCGATATAGCTCTTGTCGAGTTTGATCAGCGTCGTATAGATCGGCAGGATCATGAACGGCAAGAAATTATAGACCATGCCGAGCAGCACCGCCGATTCGGTGTACAGAATCTTCGTAAACGCGCCGAGCAGCACCTTCCAAGCGTAGGTACGCAGCAGAAAGTTCATCCACATCGGCACGATGAAGAACACAGAGAGCAACGCCGCGGTCGTCTTCTTCATCTGCGAGAGCAGGTAGGCGACGGGGTAGCCAAGCAGCAGGCAAAGCACCGTGGTGTACAGCGCGAAACGGACGGAGTCCAGGAGCACACGCATGTAGTCCCAATTCGCCGCCTGCACGATGTTTTCCACGGTCAGGCCGCTGTCGCTCGTGAACGCATAGTAGAGGATCAGCACCATGGGCGCGACGATAAACGCCGCCATCCAGACGATGTACGGGCTTGCGAACAGATTGCGGCGAATCCGCATTCCGCGCATGATCTTTTGTTTGACCGCTTTGTTAGTTCGCTTCATTGGCGCTCACCGCGATCTTGTCCGCGGGCACGGACAGGCCAATCTCTTCGCCCGCCTCCATGTAGTCCACCGAATAGGCGATCCAATCCTCTTCGTCACAGGTAACGGTTACCTCGTAGTGCGTGCCAAGGAACATGCAGGCCTTGACCACACCGGTGAGCTCGGTGTCCTCCGGCGGAACGAGTTGAACGTCCATCGGGGCGATGGCAACGAGCACGTCGTCTTTCGTTTCGAAGGCTTCCAATCCTTTGCACGAGAAACGGTGACCGCAGAACTCGACCTCTTCGTCGTCCGGGTAGGCAACCGCGTCGAAGAGATTGGTCTGCTTCGTCTTCTTCATAATATGAATCGCGTCCGGCGGAATCGAAATGCCAACCACCTGCCCGCGCTCGACAAAGTCCGTGGTCTGAATGATCCACTCATAGCCGCCGCAGTCGACGTCCACCTCGTAATGCACGCCCATGAACACAACGGAGACCGCCTTGCCGACCACGCGCGCGCCCTCCGCGGGCACGATGTCGATGTCCTCCGGGCGAACGACGACGTCCACCTCGGTGTTCTTGCCAAAGCCCTTATCCACGCAGTCGTAGACCACGCCGTTCATGCGTACCTTGAGGTCTTGCAGCATGATGCCGGGAATGATGTTGCTCTCTCCGATAAAGTCAGCGACAAACGGATTCTTCGGTTCGTTGTAGATGTCCGTCGGGGAGCCGATCTGCTGAATTACGCCGTCCTTGAGCACGACGATGGTGTCGCTCATGGTCAGCGCCTCTTCCTGATCGTGCGTGACGTAGATAAACGTAATGCCGAGCCGCTGCTGCATGTTCTTAAGCTCCACCTGCATCTCTTGACGGAGCTTGAGGTCGAGCGCGCCGAGCGGTTCGTCCAACAGCAACACCTGCGGCTCGTTGACGAGCGCGCGCGCTATCGCGACGCGCTGCTGCTGCCCGCCGGAGAGCTGCTCAATGTAGCGCGCGCCGTAGCCCTTGAGGTTGACGAGCGCGAGCATGGACTCTACTTTTTCGCGGATGATCTCCTTGTCGACGTTTTTGATCTTAAGACCAAAGGCAATGTTGTCGAACACGTTCAGGTGCGGAAACAACGCGTACTTCTGAAACACGGTGTTGACCTTGCGCAGGTACGGCGGGGTGCTGGCGATGTCCACGCCGTCCATCTCGATGCGCCCCTCGTCCGGCATGATGAAGCCCGCGATCAACCGGAGCATCGTCGTTTTGCCGCAGCCGGAAGGGCCGAGCAGCGTTAGAAACTCGCCGTCTTTGATATACAGGTCTACGTGCGAAAGCGCGACGTCCCCGCCGTATGCCTTGGACACGTCAATCAATTCAATCAGGTGTTTGTCCTTCATGGTTGCTCCTCTTATGCGCTGCGCATTGCGTTTGCGCGTAAAATCAATCGTAATGGGCGGTACTTCTTAAAAACTAGGCGGCGTGCTGACCCAGAGAATGCGGGCTTCCGCTTTTCCGCTGTTGATCAGATAGTGCACGCGCGACGGGCGAAAATAAAAACTGCCGCCCTTTTTGACGCGGTACTTCTTTTCTCCGAGCACGAGTGTGACGCTGCCGCTGAGCACGTAGCCAAATTCTTCGCCTTCGTGCGGCGCATCCTCCGCGCCGCTGACTCCCGCGGGAATGGTCACTAGAATCGGCTCCAGCGCGTTTTTCTGCGCGTTGGTCACGAGCCACTGGATTGTGTAGCCGTCCGACTCTTCCTTCACGAACATATCGTCCGCGCTGTAAACGACGGACTCCTCCGCCGACTCGCGAAAGAAGGAAGCGACGTCGGTGCCCAGTGCTTCGAGGATATCCATCAGCGTGGCGATGGAGGGCGAGGTTAAATCCCGCTCCAACTGGGAGATGAATCCCTTCGTCAGTTCGGTGCGGGAGGCCAGCTCTTCCTGCGTCAAACCACGCTGCTGGCGCAGCTGTTTGATCTTGACGCCGATCTCCATTCGGTCTACCACCTCTAAACTTCTTGTTTACAGTCACTAAACGAAATTAAACCAAATCGCGGGTCAAAAGTCAATGAATTTTGCTTGTTTTTTACGCGATAAGATGCAGAAAATTACGGTAGATGTGTTGCTAATACGCTTTCATCGCGTATATGGAAACGAGTACATTCTGCCCATGCTATGCTTCGAGCGCACACGTGAGCCGCAAGCAACGCTTGCGAAAGCAAAAAAGGCGTGGTAAACTCAAAAATAGAACAGATGGAAAGGAACAGGCACGACCAGCGGCAAGAAAAGGAGCGATTTGCTATGAAAACGGGGATTGTCGTATGCTTCCCCGGCACAGGGTTTACCTGTAAGGAAGCACTCTTTGAACGCTGCGCGGAGCGTTTTACAGCGCGCGGTTACGATTCGGTCAAGCTCGACTTTTCGCATATCCCGTTTCGCGAAATCGAAACGATGGAAGAAGTGGTTTCCGTTGCCCGACGGGCGGTGAAACGCCAGCTATCCGACGTTGTTTTTGCGGAGTATGGCGACGTGGTC
>JAYFPQ010000161.1:0-25983 GCA_034927595.1 Christensenella sp. | reverse complement strand
CCTCGGCATCGCGGTGGACACCCCGCGTGGGTTGCTTGTTCCGACGCTGTTTGCCGCGGAGACAAAGACGCTTGGCCAGATTTCCGCAGAAGCGAAAACCCTCGCGAAATCCGCCATCGACGGCAGCATCAATCCCGACCTGCTCTCCGGCGGAACGTTTACGATCAGCAACCTCGGCCTGTTCGGCATCGAGAGCTTTACGCCGGTCATCAACCCGCCGCAGGTCGCGCTGCTTGGCGTTTGCAGCATTACGGAGCGCATCCGCACCGTGGACGGGCAGATTACGGCCTATCCGGCGATGGGGCTTTCGCTGACCTACGACCACCGTGCGGTGGACGGTGCGCCCGCGAGCCGCTTCCTGAAGGACTTGGTTACGGCGCTGGAGCACTTCGACCTGCTCCTGATCGGTTGAGGAGGAACGCAACATGGCATTCGATTTAATCGTCCTCGGCGGCGGCCCCGCCGGTTATCTCGCGAGCGAACGCGCTGGCCACGCGGGCTTGAGCGTTCTCTGCATCGAGGAGCGCAGCGTTGGCGGCGTTTGTCTGAACGAAGGCTGCATTCCGACGAAAACGCTTCTCTATTCGGCGAAGGTGTTCGACGGCGCGGCGCACGGCGAGAAGTACGGCGTAAGCGCCGAAGGAATCAAGATTGACCATGCGAAGGTCGTTGCCCGCAAGGACAAGGTCGTCAAGACCCTGGTCGCGGGCGTGTCCTCTGCGCTGAAGGCAAACCACGTAACACTAGTTTCTGCGCGCGGCGTGATCACCGGCAAGAATGCGGAAGGCTATACCGTCGAGGCGGGCGGCGAAACCTACGTCGGCAAACGCCTGCTGATCGCGACGGGCTCGTCCCCTGCAGTACCGCCGATTCCTGGTCTGAAGGAAGGGCTATCGAGCGGATTTGTCTGCACGAACCGTGAAATCCTCGCGCTCACCGAAAAGCCGGAGCACCTCGTCGTCATCGGCGGCGGTGTCATCGGGTTGGAGCTCGCGAGTTACTTTACCTCGATTGGCTCGAAGGTGACCGTCATCGAGATGCTCGATCATATCGCGGGCGAAAACGACGCGGAGCTTGTCGCAATTCTTCAAAAGGGATTCGAAAAGCGTGGCGTAACGTTCCATCTTTCCGCCAAGGTGACGGAAGTGACCGCAAACGCGGTGAAATACGAAAAGGACGGCGCCGTGCAGGAAGTCGCCTGCGACAAGGTGCTGCTCTCGATCGGGCGGCGCGCGAACACGAAGGATATCGGGCTTGAGAGCATCCATGTGCTCACCGAGCGCGGCGCAGTCGTGACCGACGCACATATGAAGACGAACCAGCCGGAGGTCTATGCGGCGGGGGACGTCAACGGAAAGTCCATGCTCGCGCACACGGCCTACCGCGAGGCGGAGGTCGCCGTGAACGTGATGCTCGGTAAAAAGGACACGATGCGTTACGAAGCGGTTCCCGGCGTGCTGTATACCAATCCGGAACTGTCTGCGGTTGGCGAGACGGAAGCAAGCGCGAAGGCCAAGGGGCTGGACGCGGCGGTCGTCAAGATTCCAATGCGCTTCTCCGGGCGCTACCTCGCGGAGAACGAGGGCGGCGACGGCATCATCAAGCTGATTATCGACAACGCGACAAAGCGTGTACTCGGCGCGCAGGTGCTGAGCAACTACTCGAGCGAGTTCATCGTGACGGTTGGAACGTTCATCGAGCTGGGCATGACGATTGACGAAGTCAAAAAGATCGTCTTCCCGCATCCAACTGTTTCGGAGATTATCCGCGAAGCGGTCTTTCAATATTAATTAAGCGTCTATCATATATACGCACAAGCGCGTTAAAGAATTAAATAAGCGTCTATCATAGAAGGAGAAGAACAATGTCGAAACAACTGTTTATCGATCCAAACGTCGTTCGCAAACCGGAAACACTGTCGTTTCCGCCGATTCCGGTCAACCAGTATCAGAAGACCGTCAAAGACGAGAAGAAGAATTTCTCCAAGGACGAGTTTCTGAATATCTTTCGGGACATGGCCTACATCCGCGAGTTTGAGACCATGCTCAACCTCATTAAGACCACAAACGAATATTACGGCGTGCAGTACAACCACCCCGGCCCGGCGCACCTTGGCATTGGCCAGGAAGCGGCGTATGTCGGCGCGGCGTACGAGCTGACGCTGGATGACTATACCTTCGGTTCGCACCGCAGTCACGGCGAAATCCTTGCTAAGGGTCTGCGCACGATTCAGATTCTCGACGACGAGAAGCTGCTCGAGATCATGCAGAACTTCTTTGGCGGGCGCACGTATTCCGTCATCAAAGACAGCGGCAAGACCGTGAAGGAAGTTGCGATCAACTTCCTGCTCTACGGTATGATGTGCGAAACATTCGCGCGCAAGAACGGATTCAATCAAGGCCTCGGCGGTTCGAGGCACGCGTTCTTTACGCCCTTTGGCATCTATCCGAACAACGCCATCGTCGGCGGCAGCGGCAGCATCGCCCCGGGTGCGGCGCTGTATAAGCTCAGCAACAAGAAGCCGGGCGTCGTGGTCTGCAACATCGGCGACGGTTCCATCGCCTGCGGCCCCGTTTGGGAAGGCCTCATGATCTCCGCCATGGATCAGGTTCGCACCCTCTGGGGCGAAAATGGCGGCGGTATGCCGATTATCTACAACATCAACGACAACTTCTACGGCATGGGCGGCCAGACCCGCGGCGAAACGATGGGTTACGACATGGTTGCGCGCATCGCGGCCGGCGTAATGCCCAGCGCCATGCATGCCGAGCGCGTGGACGGCTTTAACCCGCTCGCGGTCATTGACGCATACCGCCGCAAAATTCCCGTTGCCAAGGCGGAAGGGCCGGTGCTCTTAGATCTCGTGACCTACCGCTTCAGCGGACACAGCCCGTCGGATTCGAGCACCTACCGCACCAAGGAGGAGATCGAAGCCTGGGAAGCGCAGGATTCCATCCTTGTGTTTGGCAAGCAGATCGTCGAGGCGAAGATTGCCACGCAGGAAGAGCTGGACGCAATCTGGGCGGCGGTCAAGGACAACATGCTGCGCAATATGAAGCTCTCCATCGACGAAACCGTGTCCCCGCGCATCGATGTGTACGGCGCGGAGAGCGATTATATCGGAAACCTCATGTTCTCGAACCAGACCGTTCGCTCGTTTGACACAACACGTCAGCCCGACGTGCTGCTACCGAAAGAGGAGTGCCCGCGCGTGCAGCAGCTCGCGAAGAAAGCGCGTTTCGGCCTCGAAGCGGACGGCAAGCCCGTCAGTAAGAACCGCGTCTATCAGCTGCGCGACGGCATTGCTGAACCAATCATCAATAAGTTCTACGAGGACCCGACGCTCGTGTCCTTTGGTGAGGACGTGCGCGACTGGGGCGGCGCGTTCGCGGTCTACCGCGGCATGACGGAAGCGATTCCGTATCACCGCCTGTTCAACACGCCCATCGCGGAGGCGGGCATCGTCGGCGCGGCAATCGGCTACGCCATGAGCGGCGGACGTGCGATTGCAGAACTGATGTATTGCGACTTCTTAGGCCGTGCGGGTGACGAAATCTTCAACCAGCTCTGCAAATGGCAGTCCATGAGCGCGGGCATGCTCAAGATGCCGGTCGTGCTGCGTATGAGCGTCGGCTCGAAGTACGGCGCACAGCATTCGCAGGACTGGAGCGCGCTGATGACGCACATTCCGGGGCTCAAGGTCGTGTTCCCGGCGACGCCGTATGACGCAAAGGGCCTCATGCAGACCGCCATCAACGGCACCGACCCGGTCATCTTCCTCGAGAGCCAGCGCATCTACGACGTAGCGGAGCTGTTCCACAAGGAAGGCGTGCCGGAAGCGGAATACGAAATTCCGTTTGGCGAGCCGGATGTGAAGCGCGTCGGTAAGGACGTGACCATTCTTTCGATTGGTGCGACGCTCTACCGCGTGACCAAGGCGGCGGACATCCTGCAGGAGCAGTATGGCGTATCGGCGGAAATCATCGACGCGCGCTCGCTCGTTCCGTTCAACTATGCGCCCGTGATCGAGAGCATCAAGAAGACTGGCCGCATCGTCGTTACCGGCGACGCCTGCGAACGCAACAGCTTTATGCGTAACCTCGCAAGCAACATTACCGAACTTGCGTTTGACTATCTCGACGCGCCGCCGGTCGTCGTTGGCGCAAAGAACTGGATTACGCCTGCGCACGAGATGGAGAATGCCTTCTTCCCGCAACCGGAATGGATCGTAGACGCGATTCACGAGCGCATTTTGCCGCTGAACGGGCACGTTTGCAAACACAACATGACCGAACTTGAACAAATGCGCGAAAATCAACGCGGTATCTGATTCGTTGTAACATATGGCGGCAGGTATGATATAATACTTGTCGTCATATTTTTGATTACAGACTTGATTACTAGAAAGGAATCCTGATGCATGAAATCAATTGAACAAAAGGCGATTACCAACATTCGCTTCCTCGCGGCGGAAGCGGTTCAAAAGGCGAACAGCGGTCATCCGGGTCTTCCGATCGGTTCCGCGCCGATGGCGTTTACGCTTTGGAAGCAGATGAAGCACGACCCGAAGGACTCGCACTGGGCGGGCAGAGACCGCTTTGTGCTTTCCGCGGGACATGCTTCCATGCTGGAATATTCGCTGCTGCACCTCTTTGGCTACGGCCTGCCGATGGAAGAACTCAAGAGCTTCCGTCAGTGGGGCAGCAAAACGCCGGGACATCCGGAGTTCGGCCATACGGACGGCGTGGAGACCACGGCCGGCCCGCTGGGGCAGGGCATCGCAACCGCGGTCGGCATGGCAATGGCGGAAGCGCGTCTGGCCGCCGAGTTCAACCGCGAAGGATTCCCGGTTGTCGATAACTACACCTACGCGCTCTCCGGCGACGGCTGCCTCATGGAAGGCGTCGCTTCGGAAGCTGCGTCACTCGCGGGACATCTTGGCCTCGGTAAGTTAATTCTGCTCTATGACCGCAACGAGATTACGATTGAGGGCAGCACGAACCTCGCGTTCACCGAAGATGTCGGAAAGCGTTTCGAAGCGTATGGCTGGACGGTCCAGCAGGTTGCCGACGGCGAAGATACCGCGGCAATTGCCAAGGCGATTGAGAACGCAAAAGCGGATACAAAGCATCCCTCGCTGATCATCGTACACACCGAAATTGCGCACGGCACGCCGAAGGCGAATTCCGCAAGTGCGCACGGCGAACCGCTGGGTGAAGAAGCGATCAAAGCGATGCGCGAGTACTATGGCTGGAACGAAGAACCGTTTGCCGTTCCCGCGGACGTTCGCGCGTACTTTGCCGAACTGCAGGAAGGCTACACCAAGCAGCACGCAGCCTACGACGCCATGATGGCAAACTACAAGAAGACCTATCCGGATCTCTACGAGAAGTGGGTCGCCTGGCACGATAAGAAGCTCCCCGCCGCACTGAAGGCCGATCCGCGTCTCTGGAACGTTACCGGCTCAAAAGCAACACGTGCGGTCAGCGGCGATGTGCTCAACATCTTTGCGGAGTATCTGCCGAACCTCTTCGGCGGCAGCGCAGATCTCGCGCCGAGCAACAAGACCGAGCTCAAGGGCAAGGGATTCTTCGGTGTGGAAAACCGCGCGGGCGCGAACATCCACTTTGGTATTCGCGAGTTCGCGATGGCGTGCATCTGCAACGGAATCCAGCTCTACGGCGGGTTCCATGCGTTCTGCGCAACGTTCCTCGTGTTTACGGATTATCTCAAGCCCGCGCTGCGCCTCTCCGCGTTGATGCACCTGCCGGTGGTCTACGTCATGACGCACGACAGCATTGGCGTTGGTGAAGACGGCCCGACGCACGAGCCCATTGAACAGCTGGCGATGCTTCGTGCAACGCCGGATACACTTGTGTTCCGTCCGGCGGACGCAAAGGAAACCGCGGCGAGCTACATCGCAGCACTGGAAGCGAATCAGCCCTCCGTGATCGCGCTGACCCGGCAGAACCTGCCGCAGTATGCCGAGACCGGCGAAGGCGCCTACAAGGGCGGCTATATCCTCAAGGATGCCAAGAACGGCAAGCCGGACGTGATCCTCATGGCGAGCGGCAGCGAAGTCGAACTGCTCTACAAGGCAGCCGATCTTCTGGAAGCCGACGGCATTTCAAGCCGCATCGTCTCCATGCCGTGCCTCGATTTGTTTGACGCGCAGGACGAAGCGTATCGCGCGTCCGTACTGCCAAAGAGCATCCGCGCGCGCGTTGCCGTAGAAGCCGCGTCCGCTTACAGCTGGGATCGCTACGTCGGGCTCGACGGCGAAACCGTCTGCCTGGATCATTACGGCGCATCCGCTCCGGCGAACATCCTGTTCAAGGAATTCGGCTTTACGCCGGAGAACGTCGTCAAAGCGGCAAAGGCAACGCTGGCGAATATCAAGTAAAACAATAGTAATAAAATCTGCCGAAAGGAACCGAGAAAAGTTGAATCGATTTCTGGTGACAGACTGTGTGGACCCATACGAGAACCTTGCGCTCGAGGAGTTGCTCTTCGAGCAGCAAGGGGACGGGGTCACCCTGTATCTCTGGCAAAACGAACGGACGGTGGTCATCGGGCGCAATCAAAACGCCTGGCGTGAATGTCGCGCAGAACTGCTCGAGAGTGAGGACGGAAAGCTCGCGCGACGTTCCTCCGGCGGGGGCGCGGTGTTCCACGATCTGGGGAATCTCAACTTCACGTTCCTGCTGCCGCGCGAGCAGTATGACCTCGTTCGCCAGCTCTCGGTGATTCAAAAAGCTGCGGCCATGTTCGGCATCGACGCATCCTTTACGGGAAGAAACGATCTTGTGTTGACCGAAACCGGGGAGAAGTTTTCCGGCAACGCGTTTCGCTTTTCCAATACGACTGCGCTGCACCACGGAACAATTCTGATCTCGGCGGACTTTTCCAAGCTGGGTCGTTATCTCGCGCCTTCGCAGCTCAAGTTGGAATCCAAGGGCGTCAAGAGCGTGGTCAGTCGAGTGACGAACCTGAGCCTGAAAAATCCGGAACTCACCGTCGAACGAATGAAACTCGCGTTGCGTGAGGCGTTCGAGGCGGAGTATGGCCCGGCCGTGCACATCCGCCTGGAAGAATTGGATGTGCAAAAGCTGGAACCCGTTCGTGAGAAGTACGCCTCGTGGGGCTGGCGGTTCGGCTCAACCCCGTCGTTTAACGTGTCCTATGAAAATCGTTTCTCGTTTGGCTGCTTTGAGTTGTTGCTCAACGTGCAAAACGGCGTTGTTGCTTCGGTGAACTGCTTTACGGATGCGATGGACGCAACGCTCGCGGAGCGGGTTGAATCCATGCTTCAAGGATGCACGTATTCCAGCGCGGCGCTTTCCGAGCGGCTCCGCTCATCCGACGGGGAGGAAGAACGGGAGATCGCCGATTTCCTAGAGGAACAAACCATTTAACACAAGATCGAAAAGCCTGTGAAAACGGGCTTTTCTTTTGTCGATTTTTTTCGAACGTGAACAGCGTTCTATGGTATAATAACAAAGTTAATTTACGAACATGAGGTTGAACGATGCAAGGAATTGTAGTACTGACTGGCGTTACCGGAAAGTCCGGTCAATACGCAATCGAGCGGCTGATCGAGCGAAAAGAGGAATGCAGGAACCTGCGCTTTCGCGCAATCGCCCGCTCAAAAGAAAAGGCGGCGTTTCTGGAGCAGAGCGGACTTCCGCTGGAAGTTTGCGTTGGAGATGTGGACGACGACGCGTTTTTATTGAGCGTTTGTTCCGGCGCGGACACGCTGCTGCACATTGTTGGCATCCATACCTCGCTGCACGTCATTCCGCTTGCGATTCAGGCGGGAATCAAACGAATTCTTACGGTGCACACCACAGGCATCTACTCGAAATACAAATCCGCCAGCGCGGAGTACAACCAGATTGACGCCGAGATTTCGCGTCTTTGCGCAGAGGCGAACGTATCGCTTTCCATTCTGCGCCCGACGATGATCTACGGGGGGTTGGACGACGAGAACGTCGTCAAGTTTATTGGCATGATGGATCGCCTGCCCGTGATGCCGGTCGTTTCCGGCGCGCGGTTTGTGCTCCAGCCTGTGCATCGGCGCGATTTGGGTCGCGCGTATGCGGATGCGCTGCTTTGCAATGCTTCGGCGGGCAAGAATTATGTGCTCTCCGGCGCGGAACCGATTACGCTTCGGGACATGCTACGCATCATTGCCGAATATCTTGGCAAGCAAGCGCGTTTTATCTCGGTTCCGTACTGGATCGCGATTACCGGCGCATGGGCGCTGTATCTGGTTTCGTTGACGAAAATTGACTATCGGGAAAAGGTGCAGCGGCTCGTGGAACCGAGAGCGTATCCGCACGACGAAGCAACCCTCGACTTCGGCTACGCGCCGATGGGATTTGCCGAAGGCGTGAAGGGCGAAGTGGAAGCGTATCTTGAGAAAAAGCACAGAGGTTAATCAACGATAGAGAGACTCAATAACAACAGGAGAGTAAGAGACATGAAAGAACAGAAGGGCTTTGGAAAAGGGCTGTCCAACGTTGCGCAATGGATTGTTGCGCTGATTTCGTTTCTCGCGTTTGCGTTCTTTTCGGTGGTTGGCTTGGTGCAGACTTGCCATGTGGACATCGATTTTTCAAAGGACAACATTGAGCACGTTACGTTTTTAAACGACAACATTCTCCTAAACCTTGCCGTGCTGGCCGTCCTCGTGGTGCTCGCGGTTTTATTGATGCGGGCAAAGGTACAGCGTAAGACTGCGGTACTCGTTGGCGCGGTGAGCATCGCCCTATCCGCGGGAATCGGTGTCTGGTGGGTGCTTTCGTCGAAATCACTGCCCAGCGCGGACTCGCTCCGAATCATCACCGCAGCGCAGGAAGTCATAAAGGGCAACATGCAGGCACTCACGGAGACCTTTTACTTTAGGACCTATCCGTTCCAAACCGGTTATTTGCTCTTTGCGGAAGGATTTCTCCGGTTGTTCGGCTCTGGCGCGCTGATTCCGTTCCAACTGCTGAACGTGCTGTTCGTCGTTGCGGCGGAAATCGCGATGCTGTTGATCTCCAAGGAATTGTTCAACGACGCTCGCGTCGAACTTCTCACGGCGATCCTGCTGGGACTCTGCATTCAGCCGATGCTGCTCAGCACGTTCCTCTACGGAACGTTGCCGGGTATGGCGCTTGCAATCTGGAGCGCATACTTCGTGATTCGCGCCATGCGAACGCAAAAGCTCACGGCGCTGATTCCCGCGGTCGTATTGATTGCGCTCGCCATCTTCCTAAAGAAGAATTTCTGGATTGTGCTGCTCGCCGAGAGCATCCTGCTGTTGCTGTTTGTTCTGCGGGAGAAGAAGTGGGCGATGGCTTCGTTTGTCGTCGTCGCGGTTGCACTCTCGTTGGTGTTGCCGACCATTTCGCAGAAGATCTACGAAGAAAAGGCGGGGGAACCCTTTGGCAAAGGCACGCCGCAGATGGCTTGGCTCGTCACCGGATTTCGTGACTCCAGCCTCTGTGCCGGATGGTACAACGGATACACGAACAACATTCTGATGCAGAACGATTACAACTACGACGCGACGCTTGCGCAGTGCAAGCTAGACTTTGCCGAGCGGGTGGACGAGTTGATTCATCGCCCCGTGTATCTGGCGTCGTTCTTCTACCACAAAATCACGAGCCAGTGGAACGAACCCGCCTACCAGACCATCTGGAGCAGCGCAACGAGCGACCGAAGCGGTGAGGTTTCCGATTTGATTAAGAGCCTCAGCAAGGGCCCTGCCAGCGATGCGTTCAACGCCTATTGCAATCAGCTGATGCAGTTCGTATACGTTGCGATGACCATTGCGTTCTTCGTGTTCCTGCGCAAGAAAGAGGAGCGAAGCGAAGCGAGAATGATCATTCCGACCATTCTGGTTGGGGCGGTGCTGTATCACGCGCTGTTTGAGGCGAAGTCGCAATATGCGATCATCTACGTTCCAATGATGTTGCCATATGCGGCATACGGCATGAAACGACTTTCGGAAAGGGTGTTCCACAAGAAGACGGAAGCTGTGAAGACGGAACCGGTAAAGACAGAAGAGTAATTCAGGAAACACAAAAGAGGCGGGGGACCCCCGCCTCTTTGCGTTTGACTCGAAGTTTGTTATTGACCCAGGCCGATGTCGACGAGGGTATTGCTGCCGTTGGTGACTTTGGGCAACTGACCGTCCCATTTTTGCAGCGTCTCATAGCGAATTAAAATATCGCTGAGCGACTGCGCAATGGTCTGGTTGCTTTCCGCTGTTGCGTCGGCAAGCAGCTTGATCTTGTTTGCTTCCGCCTGCGCGGCAATGACCTGCTTCTGCGCTTCGGTGTTGGCAATCACGAGCGCTTGTTCTTGCTCGGTGCGGGTCTTGATCAGGTTCTGTTCGGCAACCTGCTTTGATTCAATAGCGGTTATAAACTCTTCGGAGAAATCCCAGTTGATAATATTCAAATCATCCACCAGAATGCCATACTCGTTGAGTTTCGTATTCAGGTTTTCGTCGAGAAGCAAACTGACTTCTCCGCGGCTGCTGACGAGCTGTTGCGCAGTGTAGTTTGCGGTAACCGCTTTCAGAACCTCGTTGATCGCAGGAGTGACCAAAACGTCTTCAAACCCAAGGCCGACTTCTTTGTAAATCTCGGCGCTCGAAGAGATGTTAATATGGTAGTTTACTGCAATGACGGTCGACACCGTCTGAAGGTCCTTGCTGAACGCTTCGGTCGTTACCTCGGTCTTCACGATGCGGTTGTTGATCATCACAACGTTCTGCGCAAACGGTACCTTGAAATGCATACCTTCCTGAAGAACAATCGGACTGACTTTTCCAAATGTCAGCACTACGCCGGTTTGACCCGCCTCAACGACAACAACGCTGCCGCCAAGAATGATTAAAACGAACAAAAGGATTACTGCCAAGCCAACAATCTTGCCAATAGCAAGGTTTCCTGCTTTATCTCTGAACATAGAACATCTCCTTTACACACATATTAGTATAATTATATCATATTATCTTACGGGCTGAGTTTGCAGCTTGACGAGAATTGAAAGCATTTTGTGACATTCGATTTGAACACACTCAAAATAAGACGGCAGAAATATCTGCCGTCCATAAGAAGCTGGGCTGTGTTTCAGACTTACTTTTTACTATACGGTGTGTTTTCCAACGGAAGTTTCGTGCGGAAGATACCGTCGCGATTGTAATATGCAAGCTGAACGGCGGGGGCGGTCGGAATCGAGCAGATTTCGCCGACACCCTTCGCGCCGCAGGCAAGGCCATCTTTTGTTGCTTTGCCGATGATGACGGGTTTGAGCTCCGGCGTCATGGTCGACTTAAACAGGCCGAGCGTACCGAACTTCCGCAGCGGTTTGCCGTTTTCAAGCGGGAAATCCTCCGTGAGCGCATAGCCGAGACTCATCACCACGCCGCCTTCGATTTGTCCTTCCAACGAAACGGGGTTCACGGCTTGGCCGACATCGTGCGCCGCAGTGACGCAGGACACACGGCCTTCGTCGTCGAGCTCGACCACCTGCGTTGCGTAACCATAGGCAATGTGCGAAACGGGGTTTGGTTTGTCGGAGCCCATCGCGTCCGTCTTGCCTTCGTATTCGCCGAGGAAGCTCTGACCTTCGAGCGCTTCCAGCGAACCTGCCTCGTCCAGTGCCGCTTTCACGAGCTTTGCGGCGCGAACGGCGGCTTCGCCCGTAAAGAGCGTCTGGCGGGAGGCGGTGGTGTTACCGGCGTTTGGCGCGCTGGCGGTGTCCGGAACGTGGTAGATGATTCTCTCCAGCGGCAGGCCGGTGATCTCCTTGACGAACTGCGTCTGGATCGTGCCCATACCCTGACCAATGCAGGCGGCGGACGAATGCAGATGCAGTTTTCCATCCAACACTTCAATGCGGCAGCGCCCAACGTCCGGAACACCGACGCCAAGCCCGCTATTCTTCATGGCGCAGGCAATGCCCGCTTTGGGGTTGCGCTCCAGAATCGGTCGAACCGCGTCCAGCGTTTCAACCAGCGCGGTGGTTTCGTCCGCGACCTGACCGTTCGGTAGAATCTGACCGGGACGGATCGCGTTTTTGTAACGGAACTCAAACGGCGTTAACCCGACCAGCTCCGCGAGCTGATTGAGGTTGCACTCCGTAGCAAAGCAGCTTTGCGTCACGCCAAATCCGCGGAACGCGCCGCCCGGCGGATTGTTCGTGTAGTAGGCATAGCCTTCAATGTCGACGTCCTGATAGTTGTATGGCCCCGCCGCGTGCGTGCAGGCGCGTTGGAGCACCGGCCCGCCGAGAGAAGCATAGGCGCCGCTGTCCGCGAGGATACGCGCGTGCATGGCGGTGAGCTTGCCCGTTTCGTCGCAGGCGGTCGTGACCTCCATCTCCATGGCGTGCCGTTTCGGGTGGATTTGCAGGCTGTCTGCACGGGAGAAGCGCACCTTGACGGGGCGTTTCAGCAGATAACAGGCGAGCGCCGCATGATGTTGAACGCTCATATCCTCCTTGCCGCCAAACCCGCCGCCAACCATCATGGCGGTGACGCGCACCTGCTCCGGCGGCAATCCCAGCATCGCGGCGCATTCCTTGCGTGTTTGATACACACCCTGATCGCCGCTGTAGATGTGCACACCGTCGCCCTCGATTTCGGCAACTGCGCACTCCGGCTCCAGAAACGCGTGATCCGTAAACGGTACGCTGTAATGATTGGTCACCACGTGCGCGCTGACGCGAATCACTTCGTCCGCATTGCCGCGTTTAACGCACTGGTACGAAAGCAGGTTGTCCTTGCGATCCGGATGAACGAGCTCGAAGCCGTCCTTTCGCGCGTCCTCGGCGGAGAGGATGGGGGTGAGCGGTTCGTACTCCACCTTCACGGCGGCTTTGCCCGCCTCGAGTGCGGCGGCTGACTCCGCCACGACGAGCGCGATTGCGTCGCCTAAAAAGTGCGTGATAGAACCGACGGGAATCATCACGTCGTAGTCCTGCACCAGATGGCCGATCTTTTTCGCGCAGGGAACGTCCTCTGCCGTAAACACGGCGACCACGCCGGGCACGGCCTTTGCTGCGCTCGTGTCGATGGAGAGCACCTTTGCGCGAGGATACGCGCTGCGCACCGCAGAGCCAAGCAGCATGCTGGGTAGATAAAGATCGTCCGCATACAGTGCGCTGCCGAGCGTTTTGTCGACGACCTCGATGCGCTTGATGCTGTCGCCAACAGAACCGGGCAGCTCCGTCTGCGGGACCTCGGTGTTTTCCCGAAAGAGTTTTGCCGAGAGCAGCACCGCGTCCTCGATCTTTTTGTAACCGGTGCAGCGGCAGATGTTGTTCTTAATCGCTTCTTTCACGTCCGTGTGGGTCGGGTTTGGGTTTTGATCGATCAGGCCCTTGGCGCTGATGACCATGCCGGGCGTGCAGAATCCGCACTGCACCGCGCCGGAGACGGCAAACGCGTAGGCATACACGTCCCGCTCGCGGGCAGAAAGCCCCTCGACGGTGACGATATGCTTTCCTTCGAGCTTATCCGTCTGCTGAACGCAGGCCTTGACCGCTTTGCCGTCGATGAGCACCATACAGGTGCCGCAGGCACCCTCCGAACAGCCGTTTTTCACGCGGGTCAGGTGGAGTGTATCGCGCAGGTAGGCGATCAGTTTTTGATTTTGATCAACGGTGACTTCGTGTCCGTTGACAAAGAATGTCGACATGTGTTTTCCTCTCTGGTTCGATCGGGCAAAACGGACTGCCGCGTTACAGCAGATAGCTATAGTCCCAAATCACGGAGTTGATGATTTGCTCTATCATCGGATCGATCGAATTCGTTCCGAGCTTCACGACCGAAACGTCGTCCAGTCGCAGCTTGATCTTACCGCCGCCGAGTACGAGGAAGCCCTTGTTGGTGCTTTCGTCGAACTCCTTCTCGGTCGAGAACAGCGTAAATTTCTCCTTGTACGGTGCGCTGTCGTAGGGGCAGAAGACCGTGCAGTTGCCGCACTCATTACACATACGATCCACATGGATAATCTGCGGCATGCTCGTTTCGTTTACTTCAATTGTGATATTCGCGCGGTTCGGGCAAACCTGCACGCAGCATTCGCAGATCGTGGAGCACGCGAGGCAGCGCTCGGTCTCCTTGCCTGCGCTGTCGTAAACCGCAAGCGATCCCTGCTTAGCAAGGCAGTTGCCGGAGCAGG
Source organism: Christensenella sp. (assembly GCA_034927595.1). Taxonomy (GTDB): domain Bacteria; phylum Bacillota; class Clostridia; order Christensenellales; family CAG-138; genus UBA7703. Next base: position 11,797 of record JAYFPQ010000161.1, on the reverse strand, counting down.
CTTTCGATTCTTCGGGGACGGTCACCGTGTATGGCCCCACAATCGCGTCTGCAACCTTGCGCGCGTCCGCAATCGCTTCCACCACCGTGGCTGGGCCGCGGTTTGCGTCGCCAATGACGAACACGTTTTGCTCGCTGGTTTCGAGGGTTGTCGGATTTGCGAGTACCGCGCCGCGCTCGGTAAGCGTAATGCCGTTGTCCACGAAATCCTTCGCAACGATCTTCTCACCAATCGACGAAATCAAAAGCGAGCAGGGGAGCGTGACCAGTTCGTCCGTCTCCACGGAGGAGAGGCGACCGCTCGCATCCGGCTTACCAAGCACGCATTTTTTGCAGACGAGCTTGCCGTCCTTGAGCGCAACAGGGTTGAGCAACTCGCAGAACTCAACGCCATCCTCCAGCGCAAGCTGCAGTTCCTCTTCGTCCGCGGGCATATAGCGCTGTGTGCGGCGATAGACGATGCTCGAGGAGACAACACCCTTGATCCGTTTTGCGGCGCGCGCCGCGTCCATTGCGGTGTTGCCGCCTCCAACGACGATCACGTGCTCGCCGACGTTCGGGAGTGTTTCACATTTATACTGCTCAAGGAAGTCGAGCACGTTCATGCTGTCGCCCGATTCAAGCTTGAGCTGCCCGTGTCCCCATGCGCCGGTTGCGAAGATAACGTGCGTATAGCCGCTTTTTTTGAGTTCGGCTACGCTGGGGGCGACGGTGTTCGTCTTGATCTCGGCACCCATGGATTTGAGCAGATCGACGTCGCGGTCGATGCCATAGTCGCCAATGCGGAATCCGGGGATGACGTAGCGGGCGATGCCGCCGAGCTCCGCACGCTGTTCGAAGATCGTTACCTTCGCGCCCTGACGGCCGAGGAAGTACCCAACCGCCATACCCGCGGGGCCGCCGCCGATAACGGCAACGTTCGCACTGGAAGAACCGCTGGGTTTCAGCGAACCAATGAGTGAGTCAAACCCCTCGCGCGCGGCGAGCAGCTTTGCATCGCGAATGTGGACGCTTTCCTCATAAAATCCGCGCGTGCACTTGTCCATGCAGCGGTGCGAGCAGATGCGACCCGTGATAAAGGGCAGGGGGTTGCGTTCCAGAATCAACTTGAGCGCTTCGGCGTACTTCTTGTCTCCAACGAGGCGCACGTATTCCGGGATATCCTGCTGAATCGGGCAGCCATGTTCACAAGGCGCGATGAAGCAATCCGTCAGCGGCACCTTACTCTTGATCTTTCGAACGGGAAGGGGCTTGACCGGCTTTTGATGCCGCTCATCCGAGCGCGCCGCGCGGGCAAGATAGGCAACCTTGCCGACGGAAACGCCTTCGAACGGGCCGTAGCCTTCCTTCGACAATTTCTCGGCAATCTGCTTGGCGCGCTGGTATCCGCCGGGTTTTAACAGCGTGGTTGCCAGCGTTATCGGCCAAATGCCCGCGTCGAACAACTCGGTGATGTTGAAGAAATCCGCACCGCCAGAGAAGGAGAGGCGCATTCTGCCGTCGAACTCGCGGCTGAGCCGGTGCGCCAACTCAATGGTCAGCGGATAGAGCGAACGCCCGCTCATATACATCTCAGTACCGGGCAGCTCGTTTCGGGCGATGCCGACCGGGAAGGTGTTGGTGAGCTTGAGGCCGAACGAAACGCCGTTTCCACAGGCCAGATCGACCAGACGTTTGAACATCGGAATCGCGTCACGATACTGCAAATCATCGTTGAAATGGAAATCGTCGAACACGAGATAATCGTAACCCATCTCGTCCATGGTCTTACGTGCAAACTGGTACCCAAGCAGGGTGGGATTGCACTTAACAAAGGTATTGAGTCCCTTTTTCGTGATTAAATAGCTCGCGATGCGCTCAATCTCCTGCGGCGGGCAGCCGTGCAGTGTGGAAAGCGTAATGGAGGAGCAGATGCGCGGCGAGATCGCGTCGATGTACTTAGCATCTACCTTGTTGAAACGCGCGAGGTTCTCCTTTGCCCAGTTCTTGCACTCTGCCCAGATGGGGGTGGAGGCGGCGTTCTTGAGGCCTTCGATGAACCGGTCGATCTTTTCGCTCGTGATTCCCTCAAAGTTGTAGCCGACGCTCATGTTGAACATGAATCCGTCCGGACGACCAAGATCGAATTCCCAACTGATCAGCTTGAGCGCGAACCAGGCTTTCACATACTCGTCAAACGCCTCCGGAACGCGAAGTTCCGTGGACCACTCGACGTTGTAACATTCATCCTCGGCGAGGATGCAGGGCTTGCTGACGGGCAGGTCTTCTCCATCGAGCGTTTGCACCGTCTTTAATTCGAAGAAACGGCTTCCGGTATAGTAAGCGGCAATCAGGTTCTGCGCAAGCTGCGTATGCGGGCCGGCGGCGGGGCCGAACGGCGTTTCGAGATGCTCCGAAAAGAGCTCCAGCGTGTGGTTCTTCGGTGCGATATAGGGGCGGCGAATACCAAATACGCTGCCCTGTTTGCGTTCTTCCAGAATCCAGTTCATCAAATCGGCAAACGGAATTGGCGTCATACGGTCGGACATAGGGGAGGCCTCCTTTTTCGGTCGAACTCTGCGGGAACGATTGCGATTTTTAATATCGATCATTATTAGTAGGAATCAGCCGTTAATCGATTTCCAGAGCTTCGCGGCGCTTGCGCGGCACTCCTTCATCACGGCGGCTTCGTCGGCAACGAGCACCTTGCGATCCTTCATCAGCACTTTTCCGTTGCAAACGGTGGTCACGACGCTGCGCCCGTTCATGCCAAACAGAATGTGTCCGTTGACGTTTGTGCCGTCCATCGGGGTCAGCGGGTCGTAGTCGGTCACGATTACGTCCGCATAGGCGCCGGGCTTCAGCACGCCGAGCGGCTTTTGGAAGAACCGCCCCGCGATCTTCGGGTTGTTTTCAAACAGCATGGTTGGGATTTCGCCCCAGGCAACGGTTGGATCACAGAGATTGTGCTTGTGGATGATGTTGCCGACCTTGTAGCTCTCGAGCATGTCATTCGTGTATCCGTCCGTACCAAGCCCGAGCAGAATCCCTTCCTGAAACAGGCGAATCACGGGGCCGCAGCCAACCGCGTTGCCCATGTTGGATTCTGGATTGTGCACGACCATCGTATTCGTCTCCTTCAGCAGCGCCATCTCGGCAGGGCTGACGTGGACGCAGTGGATCGCGAGCGTATGCTCGCCAAGGATTCCGTTTTCAAACAGACGCTCGACGATGCGCTTGCCGTACTTTTTCAGCGAATCAATCTGGTCGCCGGGGCCTTCCGCAACGTGAATGTGGAATCCGTTGGAAGCGGGGGTATGTTGCTTGCAGAATGCGAGCGTTTCATCCGAGAGGGTGAACGCGGCGTGCAGGCCCATCATGCCCTTGAGCATGTCGCTGTTGTCCGCGTTTGCGCGTTCCATCATGCGCGCGTTCTCCAGAACGGCTTGCTTCATCTTATCCGCACCGTCGCGGTCGGAAACCTCGTAGCAGAGGCTGGTGCGAACGCCGAGCTCGCGCGCCGCGTCCGCAATGGTATCGAGGCTGCCGGGAATGTCGTAATAACTTGCGTGATGGTCAAACACCGTGGTCACGCCGTTCTTGATGCAGTCGATGTAGACGGCATAGGCGGAGAGGCGATCGTTCTCCTTCGTCAGGAGCCGGTCAATCTTCCACCACATGCCCTCTAATATATCGTTGAAATCGTGCGGGTTGTATCCTTGAATCGAAAGGCCGCGTGCAAACGCGCTGTAGATGTGATTGTGCGTGTTGACGAGCCCAGGCATAATCAATCCGCCATGAGCATCAATAAACTCGGCGTCCGGATATTGGCGAACCAGTTCCTCCGTTGTGCCAACTTGTAAAATCAGGTTGTCCTGTATGGCAACCGCTCCATTATCGATATAAAGTCCGTTCTCGCGCGTAACGAGTCTGCCGTTTCCAATGAGAAGCATGGCTGATGGTCTCCCTTCGCGATATGCAATTGCGCTTCGGATAGATTGCAGAAATTCATTCATATTATACTATACGGCTCAAACAGGGCGCAAGACGAACGGACAGAAAACTACAAAAATAATTCGGGCACAATAATTTTGTTCAGCACTATATTTTACTGTACATTTTGTTAAATTCGAGATATGATGTATGTGTTGTATGTTAAATACGATCATTTCGCATCCTGTTTACGAGGTAGGAACAATTTCATGAAACGCATCGCCGGATATCGCTGCACCATTTGCCACAAGGAGTACCCGTTTGGACCGGAGCTGATGACCTGTCCTTCGTGCGGTGAAAAGGGCATTTTGGATATCGTTTACGATTATTCGGAAATCAAGCGCGAGTTTTCAAAAGAGTCGCTCAAGCATGACCGGGACAACAGCATGTGGCGCTATCGCGCGCTGATGCCGATTTCCGGCAAGGGGCTGGAAGATTTCCTGCGCATCGGCTGGACGCCGCTGTATCGCTCACTCCGGCTCGGCAAACAACTCGGTCTCGACACGCTGTACATCAAGGACGACGGGCTGAACCCGACCGGCTCCCTGAAAGATCGCGCGAGCGGAGTTGCAGTAGCAAAGGCAATCGAGCTCGGATACGACACGATCTGCTGCTCGTCCACCGGAAACGCCGCGAGCTCCTGCGCCGGAAATGCCGCGCGCATGGGTCTTAAGACTGTGATCTTCGTGCCGTGCCGCGCGCCGATTGGAAAGGTTGCACAGCTGCTGATCTTTGGCGCAAACGTCGTCTCCGTCAAAGGTGATTATCGACAGACCTTTGAACTAAGCAAGGCTGCAATCGAGAAGTGGGGGTTCTACAACCGGAACGCGGGCATCAACCCCGTGATGACGGAAGGAAAGAAGACCGTCGCGCTCGAGATTGCCGAGCAGCTCAACTGGAACCCGACCGACTGGGTCGCCATCTCCGTTGGGGACGGCTGCACGATTGGCGGCGTATACAACGGCTTCTACGATTTGCTCCAGCTCGGCATGATCGACCGGATTCCAAGAATCCTCGGCGTGCAGTCCACGGGCTGCAGCCCGTTTGTCGATGCGGACGCAAGCGGCGGCGAACTGGTGCCAACGCCGGAGAATACGCTGGCGGACAGCATTGCCGTCGGCGTTCCGCGTAACCCGGTTAAGGCGCAGCGCGCGGTCAAGGACAGCGGCGGCGCATGGATCGCCGTTTCGGACGATGAGATTCTGGACGCGATGCGTCTGCTCGGCCGAACCGAAGGCGTCTTCGGCGAACCGGCCGGTGTAACGGCGACGGCGGGCGTGAAAGCCGCGGTTGCCAGAGGAATCATCAAGCCAAATGAAAGCGTTACGGTTGTTTCCACCGGCAGCGGACTCAAGGACGTGAAAAACGCGATGACTGCTGCGGGCGAACCGTTCCAGTGCGAACCGGACATCAAGGCGCTGGAAGCCAGCGGAAGAATTCGTTAAACGCAAAAGAAACTAAAAACAACACAGATCCTTTTCAATTGAATATTGACTGAATGTCGGCGTAACTTTTGAATCCCTCTTATCTAATTTAAGCCCAATCACTCGGAAAAATCGCAAGACGAGTTGTATGATTGGCGTAAGACCGGAAAGAATTATCATTATTTATAATAAAGTGTTGTAAAATAATGCAGAATTAATTCATCCAAACTGGTTGTTTCGCCTGTAGACAGGTGTTACAATAGATCAAAATTTAGTAGGAGGAAAACCATGAAAAAGTTCATTGCTCTTCTGGCAGTCCTGGCTATGGTGTTCGCTCTGGTGGCTTGCGCCGCCCCCGCACCCGCAGCCGAAGCGACGGAAGCCCCCGCAGCAGCGGAAGCAACCGAAGCCCCCGCAGTGGAAGAACCCGCAGCGCCCGCTGTCAAAATCGGCGTGATCCTCGTCCACGACGAGAACACCGGTTACGACGCGGCGCACATCGAAGGCATCAAGGCTGGCGCAGCCGCCGCCGGTATTGCCGACGACCAGATCATCTGGAAGTACAACATTTCGGAAGATGAAAAGTGCTATGACACGGCGATTGACCTCGTCGAGCAGGGTTGCAACTACATCTTCTCCGACAGCTACGGCCATCAGTCCCACATGCAGCAGGCTGCTTCCGAGAATCCGGAAGTGACCTTCGTCTCCATGACGGGCGACCAGGCTGCCCTGAGCAAGCTCCCGAACTTCAAAAACGCCTTCCCGCATACCTTTGAAGCGCGTTACGTCTCCGGCGTCGTCGCTGGCATGAAGCTCAAGGAACTCATGGATGCCGGTACGGTCAAAGATCCGTATTGTGGTTATGTCGGTGCTTACCCGTATGCCGAAGTGGTTAGCGGTTACACCGCGTTCTTCCTTGGCGTGCAGAGCATCGTTCCGGATGCCCACATGGACGTCATCTACACGAACTCTTGGTATGACCCGACTGCCGAAGCAGAAGCCGCCAACGCGCTGATCGCGAAGGGCGCCTGCATCATCAGCCAGCATGCTGACTCCACCGGTGCGCCGTCCGCCGTCCAGACCGCTCTGGATGCAGGCACGCCCGTCTACTGCGTTGGCTACAACATTGACATGCTCAGCGTTGCGCCGACGGCTGCCCTGACCTCCGCGCAGAACAACTGGGCCGTTTACTACACCTATGCCTTCAAAGCTGCGATGGCTGGCGAAGACATCATGACCGACTGGTCTGAAGGCTTTGCAACTGGCGCGAACCAGATCTCCGCGCTGGGCGCGAGCTGTGCCGCTGGCACCGCCGATGCGGTTGCTGCAGTTGAAGCTGCGATCAAAGATGGCACGCTTAACATCTTCGACACCGCGAAGTTCACCGTCGGTGGCGCACCGGTAACCTCCTACCTCGCGATCGATACCGATGGCGACTGGGTTGGCGACTCTGGCGAAGCCATTGAAAACGGCATCTTCTACGAGTCCAAGCTCCGCAGCGCGCCGTACTTCGGTCTGCGCATTGACGGCATCACCGAATTGAGCTAATTGGCTTAACAAACGAATAAGGGTAAGGGGGAACGGTTCTCCGTTTCCCCTTTGCCTTTTCTTGAAGCACAGACTCAATTGAAGCACAGACTCATTGGAAGCACAGACTCATTGGAAGTATTGACTCGATGGAGAGCGGCGTTCCCGCTCTCTTTTTGCTGATTGGTGAAAGTACTCCGGAATTTTCTTTGATTTCTTACGTTTTTGTTTACATTGCGTTCACCGTTATGCTAAAATATTTTCAGCAAGTCAGAATCTATGGAAGAAAGGGTCAAGCATGTGGAGAGTTCAATAGCTATCCGGATGGTCAACATTACGAAGACCTTCGGTGAGGTGGTCGCGAACAACAAGGTCTGCCTTGATATCAAACAAGGCGAGATCCTCGCATTGCTCGGCGAGAACGGAAGCGGAAAAACCACCCTCATGAACATGCTGGCGGGTATTTATTTCCCCGACAGCGGCGAGATTTATATCAACGGAAAGGCGGTTACCATCGCTTCTCCGAAAGATGCTTTCGATCTGCACATTGGCATGATTCACCAGCACTTCAAGCTGGTGGACGTACTGACCGCCGCGGAGAACATCATTCTCGGACTAAACGAGACGACGGTTGTCGATGTCAAGCGTGTGCGCGAAGCGGTGAAACAGATTTGCGATCGCTATGGGTTTGTCGTTGATCCGGATAAGAAGGTCTACGATATGTCCGTTTCCGAAAAGCAGACGCTGGAAATCGTCAAGGTTCTCTATCGCGGCGCGGATATCCTGATTCTGGACGAACCAACCGCCGTGCTGACCCCACAGGAAACACAAAAGCTCTTCTGCGTCATGCGCAACATGAAGGACGATGGCAAGTCAATCATCATCATTACGCACAAACTGCACGAGGTGCTGGATATTTCGGATCGTGTCGCCGTCCTTCGCAAAGGGCATTACATTGGTGACGTGACAACCTCGCAGACGGACGCCATGAAACTCACGGAGATGATGGTCGGCCGCGCGGTGTCGCTTGACATCGATCGCACCCTCCCAGTCAATCCGAAACCGAGGCTGATCGTACAAAATCTCTGTGTCTGCGATTCGGACGGAATCAACCGTCTTTCCGACGTCAGCTTTACGGCCTACGGCGGCGAAATTCTGGGCATTGCCGGAATCTCCGGCAGCGGACAGAAGGAACTGCTGGAAGCGATTGCGGGTCTGCAGAACTGCCAGAGCTGCAGCAGCATTGAATTCATCTCCGAACAAGGGGACAAGAAGCAGCTCTCCGGCATGCATCCAATCGACATTAAGCGTCTCGGCGTTGCGCTCGCGTTCGTTCCGGAAGACCGCCTTGGCATGGGTCTTGTCGGCAGCATGGATCTCACGGACAACATGATGCTGCGCAGCTACAAAGACGGTACCGGTCCATTCGCGGATCGCAAGAAACCCAAGAAGCTCGCGGAAACCGTCGTCAAGGATCTCGAAGTCGTCACCCCGGGTCTGAGCACACCGGTTCGCCGGCTCTCCGGCGGAAACGTCCAAAAAGTTCTGGTCGGCCGCGAAATCGCAATGCAGCCGCAGCTGATGATGTCCGCCTATGCGGTGCGAGGACTGGACATCAACACGTCTTATAACATTTATCATCTTTTAAACAAACAAAAAGAACGCGGCGCCTCCGTCATCTTCGTTGGGGAAGACCTCGACGTGCTGCTGGAGCTTTGCGACCGAATCATGGTGCTCTGCTCCGGCCGCGTGAACGACATTGTCGACGCGCGGGCGACGACAAAGGACGAAGTCGGCTACCTGATGACATATTTGAAGGAAGGAAAGACGAATCATGAGCAAAAAGCATGAGGTTGCGTCTCGGGAGCCGCTGATTCGCATGTCGAAACGGGACGGAATTCCGGTTTGGAAGTCCGTCGGGGTCCGCTTGATCGGTCTGACGCTTGCGTTGGTCGTCTGTGCGGTCATCATCTATTCGCTCACCAAGCTAAACCCACTGAAGGTTTATGCGGCAATGTTCAAGGGAACGTTTGGCACCAACAAGCGCGTTTGGGTGACCATTCGCGATATCGTGATGCTCCTTTGCATCGCGGTTGGCCTCGCTCCAGCATTTAAAATGCGCTTCTGGAACATCGGCGCGGAAGGACAGATTCTGGTCGGTGGGCTCGCCGCTGCCGCATGCATGATCTACCTTGGAAAGTCGCTGCCGAGCCTTGCGCTGATTGTGATCATGTTCTTTGGCAGCATGGTGGCCGGTGGTGTCTGGGGTACGATTCCCGCCGTGTTTAAGGCACGCTGGAATGCAAACGAAACCCTGTTCACGCTGATGATGAACTACGTCGCCATTCAGCTGACGAGTTACTTCGTTGCTCTTTGGGAAAACCCGTTTGGCTCCAACACGGTTGGTGTGATCAATCAGGCGACGAAAGTGGGATGGTTCCCACCGATCTTTGGACAGATGTATACGCTGAATGTTATTATCGTTGCCGTTTTAACCGTCGCGATGTATCTCTACCTGCGATTCAGCAAACATGGATATGAAATTGCGGTTGTCGGCGAAAGCGAAAACACCGCGCGATATGCCGCAATCAATGTCAAGTCGGTCATCGTTCGCACCATGGCCGTGTCCGGCGCCATCTGCGGCATTGCGGGATTCATCGCGGTTTCCGGCGCAAGCCATACGATCTCAACGAACACGGCGGGCGGACGCGGATTCACCGCGATCATCGTCGCCTGGCTCGCGAAGTTTAATACGTTTACAATGATTGCCATCTCCGCGCTGATCGTCTTCCTAGAGAAAGGCGCCATCGAAATCGCGTCCCAGTTTGACCTGAACGACTTCGTCTCCGAGATGATCACGGGCATCATTCTGTTCTTCATCCTCGGCAGCGAGTTTTTTATCAACTACAAGATTCGGTTCCGCGGGGGAAAGAAGGAGGCAGGCAAATGACGCAGATCATCTCTTTGATTCAAGCCGCCGTCGTCTTTGGTACGGTTATTCTCTTTGGCGCGGTTGGCGAAATCCTCGCGGAGAAGTCCGGCAACCTGAACCTTGGCGTTCCGGGCATCATGTACCTTGGCGGCATCGCGGGTCTAACTGCAGCGTTCTTCTATGAGAGCGGCGCGGCAAATCCGATTCCGCTCGTGTCGCTGATTCTTACGCTGCTTGCGGCGTTTGTCGCGGCCATGCTCGGCGGGCTGATCTACTCGTTTCTGACCATTACGCTCCGTGCCAATCAGAACGTAACCGGTTTGACGCTGACCATCTTTGGCGGCGGTGTCGCAAACCTGTTTGGCGGAACACTCAACAAGATGGCAGGCGGTGTCGGTCAGATTTCCGTTGCCATCACGAGCGGCGCGTTCCGTACGACGATTCCGGCACTCTCCGGCCTTGGCGCGATCGGAAAGATATTCTTCTCCTATGGATTCATGGCGTATCTGGCCATCATTCTGGCGTTCCTCGTGAGCTGGGTGCTCAACAAAACCAGCGTTGGGCTCAACCTCCGCGCGGTCGGCGAAAACCCGGCGACGGCGGACGCAGCGGGCATCAGCGTAACGAAGTATAAATACCTGGCGACGTGCATCGGCGCGGGCATCTCCGGTTTCGGCGGTCTGTATTACACGATGGACTACATCAAGGGCACCTGGTCGACGGACGGCAGCATCGAAAAACTCGGCTGGCTCGCGGTTGCGCTCGTTATCTTCGCAACGTGGAAGCCGCGACGCAGCATCTGGGGCGCATATCTGTTTGGCGCGCTGTTCTGGCTGTTCTTCTACATTCCTGGTTTGACGAGAAGCTCGCAGGAAATCTTCAAGATGCTTCCGTACCTTGTAACGCTGCTTGTGCTCGTTGTGGTTGCGCTTCGCAAGAAGAGGGAAGATCAACCGCCGCACAGCCTCGGAATCGCTTATTTCCGCGAAGAGCGATAACCGTACGATAAGTTAAAATCAATCATCAAAATCAGCCCGCGAGGACATGCTTCGCGGGCTTTTTTGTTCCAAAAGAATCTATGTAAAACATATAGGCAAAATTTTATTTAGATTCCCGAACATTTTTTATATTTCGGTGTTGAAATACTGAATCAACAAAGATATAATCTAAATGTACGTTTTCAATTTTCCAGTACAATCCGATAAAAGCGAAAAATCAATTCAGGAGCGTGTGATATGAAGTACGATCGAATCTACAATTTCTCGGCTGGCCCGGCGACGATGCCCGTAGAGGTTCTTGAGGAAGTCGCGGCGGAAATGCTCAACTACAAGGGCAGCGGCATGTGCGTTATGGAAATGTCGCATCGCTCCAAGGTTTACCAGACCATCATCGACGAAGCAGAAGCCGATCTTCGCGAACTGATGGGCATTCCGGATAACTACAAGGTGCTCTTCATTCAGGGCGGCGCGACGCTGCAGTTTGCAATGATCCCGATGAATCTGATGAAGAACGGCGTTGCGGATTATATCGTGACCGGCGCATGGTCCAAGAAGGCGACGGAAGAGGCCATGAAGTTCGGCAAGGTGAACGTCGTTGCGTCCAGCAAGGACAAGAACTTCAGCTACGTTCCGGACGTCAGCGACCTGCCGATCAGCCCGGACGCAGACTATGTCTATATCTGCGAAAACGAAACCATTCATGGCACGACCTATTCGAAGCTGCCGAACACCAAGGGCAAGACTCTGGTGTCGGATCAGTCGTCCATGTTCCTCAGCAAGCCCTGCAACGTCTCCGACTATGGCATGATCTATGCGGGCGTGCAGAAGAACGTCGGCCCTGCGGGCATGGTCGTCGTGATCATTCGCGAGGATTTGATCCGTACGGATCTGCCCGCGACGGTTCCAACCTACATGAATTACAGCATTCATGCGGAGAACGGCTCC
>JAYFPQ010000101.1:0-11277 GCA_034927595.1 Christensenella sp. | reverse complement strand
CTTGTTCGTTGGCAGTAAAGGTGAATTCTTGTCCGCAATCTTTGCAGACGATGGTCTTGTCGTTGTACATCTAATACCTCATTTATAATATTGCGTGGTGCAGAATTGCACCACACAACTGTCACTGTAACCCACTATCTGCAAAAAGTCAATCATTCCAATGCTTGGAGGACTTTCATGAATCCACTCAGATCTTTGTTTCGCTCTCGCGACAAGCCGAAGGACTCTCTCAATGGCAGCCGTTACAGCTTCTTTTTCGGAGGCGCATCGAGCGGCAAACCGGTGAATGAAACGACCGCCATGCAGATGACTGCGGTGTACTCCTGCGTGAGGATCCTGTCGGAGACGGTCGCGGGCCTGCCGTTGAACGTCTACAAATACAATGACAGCGGTGGGAAGGAGAAGGCGTTCAAGCACCCGCTCTACCGGCTGCTGCACGACGAGCCAAACCCCGAGATGACGAGCTTCGCATTTCGGGAAACACTCATGAGCCATCTGCTGCTGTGGGGGAATGCTTTCGCGCAGATCATACGAAACGCAAGAGGCGAGGTGATCGCACTCTACCCGCTCATGCCGAGCAAAATGACAGTCGACCGTGATCAAAGCGGCCGGCTTTTTTATTTGTATCAGCGTGGGTCGGAGGACCCGACCACGCTCGGCAAATCAAGTCAGGTGACGCTTCCTACCTCGGATGTGCTGCACATCCCCGGGCTAGGCTTCGACGGCCTGATCGGCTACAGTCCGATCGCCATGGCAAAAAACGCGATCGGTTTGGCCATCGCAACAGAGGAGTACGGCGCTAAGTTCTTCGCTAATGGTGCGGCTCCGGCAGGCGTGCTGGAACATCCAGGCACGATCAAGGATCCGCTGCGGGTAAAAGAAAGCTGGAACTCGGCATATCAGGGCAGCGCGAATGCACACAAGATCGCGGTGCTCGAAGAGGGCATGAAGTATACGCCCATCGGGATCGCGCCGGAACAGGCGCAGTTTTTGGAAACGCGCAAGTTCCAGATCAACGAGATTGCGCGTATCTTCCGCGTGCCGCCGCACATGCTGGCGGACTTGGAGAAATCGTCGTTCAGCAACATTGAGCAGCAGTCGTTGGAGTTCGTGAAATACACGCTCGATCCCTGGGTCGTGCGCTGGGAACAGAGCATGTGTCGGGTACTGTTCAGCGAGAGTGAAAAGCCGGAATACTTCATCCGGTTCAATGTCGACGGGCTTCTGCGCGGTGACTACGCCTCCCGCATGACTGGGTATGCCACCGCGCGACAGAACGGCTGGATGAGCGCGAACGATATCCGCGAATTGGAAAACCTCGATCGCATTTCGTCCGATCTTGGCGGTGATCTGTACCTGATCAATGGGGCTATGACGAAGCTGGAGGACGCGGGATTGTTCGCGGGGACACAATACAAGAAGGAGGATTCCGCTTGAATAGAAGGTTCTGGAACTGGGTACGAAATGAGGACGGCACCCGAACATTGACATTGAACGGCACGATCGCCGAAGAGAGTTGGTTTGAAGACGACGTCACCCCGAGGATGTTCAGGGACGAACTGAACGCAGGAACGGGTGACGTTGTAATTTGGATTAACAGCCCGGGCGGGGACTGTGTAGCTGCGAGCCAAATCTACACCATGCTCATGGACTATAAGGGGCATATCACGGTTAAGATCGATGGCATCGCAGCAAGTGCGGCATCGGTCATCGCTATGGCGGGTACCGAGGTACTCATGGCCCCGACGAGCTTGCTCATGATCCATAACCCATTGACGGTAGCAATCGGCGACAGCGAAGAAATGCAGAAAGCCATCGCCATGCTGGACGAGGTCAAGGAGAGCATCATCAACGCATATGAGCTGAAAACGGGCATGTCCCGCGCGAAGCTCGCGCACCTCATGGACGCGGAAACATGGATGAACGCCAACAAAGCGATTGAGCTTGGCTTCGCGGATGGCATTCTGACGGATGAAAAGAAACATACCCAATCCGACGATGTGGTGTTCAGCTTCTCCCGCCGCGCGGTTACAAATTCGCTGCTCAATAAAGTGCAACGAAAACAGGCAAGTAAACCAACCGCTGCAGATGAGGTACCCGCCGCTCAAACAATCGAATCGAGATTCCCCGCGGAGCCGCTTTATCAGCGGCTCTCTTTGATTTCACACTGAGGAGGAAACGAATGAATACGATTTTACAACTGCGCGAGAATCGCGCGAAGAAATGGGATGCCGCAAAGGCATTTCTGGACGTCAAGCGCGGCACGGATGGCCTGCTCTCCGCCGAGGACGCAGGCGCATACGAAAAGATGGAAGCCGAGGTCGTTGCGCTTGGCAAAGAAGTAGAGCGCCTCGAACGTCAGGTGGCGCTTGACGCGGAACTGAACAAGCCCACCGCCGATCCGCTGACCAGTAAGCCAGCGCAAACCAATACGGAACAAAAGACTGGAAGAGCAACCTCCGAGTACAAAAAGGCGTTCTGGAACGCGATCCGTTCTAAGAATCCCCGAACGGAGATTCTGAACGCGCTCCAAGAGGGCACCGACAGCGAGGGCGGATACCTTGTTCCCGATGAATTCGAGCGCACGCTGGTTCAGAAGCTGACGGAAGCGAACGTGCTGCGTCCGCTCTGTCATGTAATCCAGACGAGCTATGGCGATCGAAAGATTCCTGTGGTCGCCTCGAAGGGCACCGCTGACTGGGTCGATGAAGAGGGCACCTATCCGCTCTCTGATGACAGCTTCTCGCAGGTCGTCCTCGGCTCGTACAAGGGTGCGACCATGATCAAGGTGTCGGAGGAGCTACTCTCCGACAGCATTTTTGACATCGAAGGGTATGTGTCCGAGCAGTTCGGCAAACGCATCGGCGACAAGGAAGAGGATGCGTTCCTCAATGGCAACGGCGTGAGCAAACCCATCGGTATCCTCCACACGACCGGCGGTGCGGAGATCGGTGTGACCACGGCGGGCGCATCGGCAATTACGGGCGATGAGCTGATCGACCTCGTGTACTCGCTTCGCGCACCGTATCGCAAGGGCGCGGTGTTCGTGCTCAACGACACGACCGTCAAGCTCCTGCGCAAGCTGAAAGACGGCGATGGCCAGTACCTCTGGCGTCCGGGCATTACGGAAAACGCCCCGGATACGATTCTTGGACATCGCATCGTGACCAGCGAGTTCATGCCGGGAGTTAGCGCGGGGAATAAGTCCATCGCGTTCGGCGATTTCTCCTATTACTGGATCGCCGACCGTCAGGGCCGCACGTTCAAGCGCCTGAATGAGCTCTATGCCACAACCGGGCAGGTCGGCTTCCTCGCTTCCCAGCGGCTGGATGGCAAGCTGATTCTGCCGGAAGCGATCAAGGTCTTACAGCAAAAGGCGTAACGGAGGGTCTATATGGAGATCATTGATACCCCGGCGGGAGATGTGACCCGCAACTGTAAGAACTACACGACCGATGGCGGCGACAAGCTGGTGATCGGCGGTACTCTGGAGGTTCTGGATACTGCCAACGTCACTGGTTTGCAATCGGGATTCGCGACCGAGCAAACGGCTGGCAGCGTGTATCAGGCACCAAATCAAGCCTCGAGTAATGCCTCGACCATCGCCGATTTGAAGAGTGACCTCAACGCGTTACTGCAAAGGCTCAAGAACGCGGGTATCATGGTGGCGGACGAAGCGGGCGCTTCCTAATAAAAGATGGCGACGCTTTTGATTAAGGTCAAGGCAAACCTGATCCTGACGCATGACGCGGACGATGAACTGCTTCAGCGGCTTATCGACACCGCCGTTGCATATGCCGAAAGCTACCAACACCTGACCGCCGGAACATACGAAGTGGCGGGTATGCCGCCAACAACCGAGGCTGCGGTGATCATGCTGGCATCTCATTTCTATGAGAGCCGGGATGGCAGCACTGGTGGATTCTTCGCGGACAATGTACAGGCCGGGCAGCAGGTATGGAACACAGTGAACACCCTGCTTCGCCTTGACCGCGATTGGAAGGTGGGCTCGTGAGCTACGGCAGAATGAACACGCCGATTTCTATCGCCCGAGAAGTCGTGACGAAGGACTCGGAGGGTTTCGCGACAAAGACCGATCAGGAGTTGGCATCAGTGTTCGCATATCGGGAAGGGCGGCACGGTTCCCAGAAATGGGTCAACCGTGCCGCTTTTTCAGAGGCGACGGATTTGTTCCGGCTTCGTATCATCCCGACCCTTAACGTAACCACGGCGCACGTAATCCTCTGCGGCGATGATCGTTTTGAAATCACGTCCGTTGAGGATGTGAAGGGACGCGGGATGTACCTTGAGGTGCTTGTGAAGAAGATGACGGCAGATGGCTAAGGTGAAGATCGAAATGCCTGACGAATTCTTGAACCAGATAGCAGGCATGGGCAACGCGCTCGACGCGGCGATTCCCAAAGCACTCGCTGCGGGCGGTAAGGTTGTATTGGACAAGTTGGAGTCGAACCTGCGCGCGGCGATCGGACGCGGCACGAAGGGTAAATCCCGCTCGACTGGCAAGCTCGCGGCGTCGCTCGGTGTGTCTCCCGCGAAGCTGGATCGCGAAGGCAATCTCTATGTGAAGGTCGGTTTCTCAGAAGGCCGCGGTGACGTGAGCAACGCCATGCTCGCTAATCTTTTGGAGTACGGCAAGCATGGTCAGCCGCCGAAGCCGTTTCTGAAGCAGACTAAGTCCTCAAGCCGGAAACCGTGCATTGAGGCGATGCAGACGGTGTTGAAGGAGGAACTGGATCTCCCGTGAGTATGTTAGAGGAACTGAATATGATCGTCGAGAGCGCCGGACTTCCTGTGGAGACCGGCGTTTTCTCTACTACCGCGCCGGACGAGTACGTCGTGATCACACCGATTTCGGAGCACTTTGAGCTGTTTTCGGACAATGCGCCGGGCATGAACATCGAGGAGGCGCGGCTATCACTCTTTTCGACGGCTAACTACGGCGCGAAGAAACGACAGCTCGTTCGACTGCTGCTCTCGGCGGGATTTCTGGTATCGGAACGTCGCTACAACGGATTGGAAGAGGACACGGGCTATCACCACTTTGCCATCGACGTGGCGAAGGAGTACATGGAGGAAGAATAGATGGCAACCATCGGATTGGATAAACTCTACTACGCGAAGATCACCGAGGGTGCGAACGGCGACGAAACATATGCCACGCCCGTGTCGCTCGCCAAGGCGATGTCCGCAGAATTGAAGATCGACATCAATGAAGCGACGCTCTATGCCGACGATGGCGCGGCCGAGGTGGTGAAGGAGTTCAAGAGCGGCACACTCACGCTGGGGATTGACAACATCGGCGGGGCGGTCGCAAGTGATCTCACCGGTTCGCAGATCGACGATAACAAGGTGCTGGTTTCCCAGAGCGAGAACGGCGGCCACCCTGTTGCGATCGGATTCCGTGCAAAGAAGAGCAACGGTAAGTACCGTTATTTCTGGCTGTATCGCGTCGTGTTCGGCATTCCCGCGACGAACTTGCAAACGAAGGGCGACAACATTACGTTCTCGACCCCGTCGATTGAGGGAACGATCATCCGGCGCAACAAGCTGGATGGACAGGGCAAGCATCCGTGGAAGGCGGAAGTTAACGAGGATGACACGAGCGTACCGGCGGCGACGATCTCGGGTTGGTACACGCAGGTTTACGAACCGACATTTGCGGCGGAGGGTTAACAGATGGAAACCGACAGAGGCGCTCTGATCCAGATCGGCAATCGGAAGTATGAAATGCTTCTGACCACCCGCGCAACCAAGGAGATCGCAAAGCGTTACGGCGGGCTGGAGCATCTCGGCGACAAGCTCATGAAAGCGGAGAACTTCGAGCTGGCGTTGGATGAGGTGGTATGGCTGATCACGTTGCTTGCCAACCAGAGCACGCTGGTGCATAACCTGCTTGAGCCGGATCATAAGCGTGAGCTTTTGACAGAGGAAGCGGTCGAGCTTCTCACCACGCCGCTTGATCTTTCCGGCTACAAAGCTGCGATCATGGAAGCGATGGTCAAGGGGACGAAGCGCTATGTCGAAAGTGAGGAGGAACCCTCAAAAAACGTGTTGGTCGGGCAAGCGACGAAGAGCTGTTTGCCCGACTGATCTTTTATGGGGTGACCTTGTTGGGTCGGCCGGAGCGCGAGGTTTGGTTAATGCCGCTTGGCACTGTGCTTGACCAGTGGGAAGTGTATCGGCAGGTGCATGGGCTAATCAATCTGAAACGAGAGTCTTTCATTGAATACCTAGTTCCACAGGGAGTATGAGTATGGTATGATTGCTTAAAGACTCTGACGAAAGGGCGAAGCTATGTGGCTCAAATTGAATATTGATGGAATTGAACTCAGTCTTCGTATTTCCGGATACAAACCTATTTCCGATTGGAAGAGTGATTACTCGTGGTGTCAAGTCGATTTGCAGTTAAAAAGCTCCTGGATTGATTACAAGACTAACGGCGAGTTATTGGATATGGGCGAAGTCGTATCGCTGCAGAATCGGATATCGGATTTGCTTTCTGACAAAGCTCCCGATATTACCACATTCGAAGGTTTAGAACCAGATATACAGTTTCAGTTCTTTCCTAGGCGGGATATCAGAAATGATCCAAAGGTTTTATATGTCGCGCCCGGGCATGAATTCTCCGAAATCAGTGCAGATATGGTCATCACCTTTTGGAATGAGGGTTTAACGAATAATCGATTAATCCTTAATCTTGGTCGCGATGAAATTGAGTATTTTCTTGATTATCTGCTTTATATTGAGGAGACAACCGATTTTGATAAGACAAAATTAGATACGCTGATCGAAAAGGGTGTGTTCTTAAAAGAGATTTGACAAGCATAGTCGAAGAATATCTATCCTACAGAATATGAAATAATGCAATATTAAACGCAAACGACCTTCGGGTCGTTTTTTTATGCCCATTTTTCTGCTAGGGAGGTGATAGCATGAGCAATTCAGACTTCGGGCTCAAAATTGGAATTGAGGGAGAGGTACAATTCAAGAAATCGCTTTCCGAGATCAACCAGTCGTTCAAGGTGCTCGGGAGTGAAATGAACCTCGTCACCTCCCAGTTCGAAAAACAGGATAAATCGGTCGGCGCGCTGACCGCCCGAAATCAAGTCCTACGAAAAGAGATTGACGCTCAAAAAGACAAGGTAGAAACACTCGAAGCCGCGTTGCAGAACGCGGCTTCTTCTTTTGGGGAGAACGATAAGCGCACCCAGGCATGGCAGGTGCAACTCAACAATGCCAACGCCGCGCTCAACGGTATGGAACGCGAACTGGGCGCGAATGAAACAGCGCTTGAAGGTTCCGCTAACGGTCTTGATTCTGCAGGGAAGCAAGCGGATGAATTCGGCAACGAGATCAAGCAATCTGCCGATCAGGCGGATGATGCTGGCGGTCGATTCGACAAGCTTGGCTCAGTCGTCAAAGGGATCGGCGTTGCGCTCGGCGCGGCAATGGTAGCAATTGGTACAGCGGCGGTGGCTGCTGGCAAAGCGCTGATCGATATGACAGTCAACACCGCGGCATATGCGGATGAAATGCTGACGCAAAGTTCCATTACCGGCATGAGCGTGGAGCGGCTACAAGCCTATTCCTATGCCGCTGACCTAGTGGATGTGTCTTTGGAGACCATGACTGGGTCAATGGCGAAAAACGTAAAATCCATGTCCAACGCCGCCGGTGGGAGTGAGCAGTTTGCAAAGGCGTACGACCGGTTAGGCGTATCGGTGACGAATGCTGACGGGACGCTTCGAAACAGCGAAGATGTTTACTGGGACGCCAGCGACGCGCTCGGGCAGGTGTCGAACGAAACGGAGCGCGATGCGCTGGCAATGCAACTCTTTGGCAAGAGCGCGCAGGATCTGAATCCACTGATTGCGCAGGGTAGCGAAGGCATCGCAGCTCTGACCGACGAAGCAAAGCGCATGGGTGCGGTACTGAGCGAGGATACGATTGAAAAGTTCGGTGCGTTCGATGATTCCGTGCAGCGACTTAAGCAAGGCTCAGAGGCGGCGCAACGGGTCATGGGCACGGTTCTGCTCCCGCAATTGCAGACGCTCGCGGACGACGGTGTATCGCTTCTCGGCGACTTCACTTCTGGACTAGCGGAGGCAGGCGGCGACTTCGATAAGATCACCGTCGTGCTCGGCGAAACGGTCGGCGGAATCGCAAACCTAATTCTCGGCAGCCTACCGCAGTTTGTGCAGGTCGGCATGAGTATCGTGAGCGCGATCGGCGGCGCGCTGGCGGAAAATTTGCCGACATTGATCTCCGCCGCATCTGGCATTGTCATGACGCTGCTGCAGGGTGTGATCACGGCACTTCCGCAGTTTACGGATGGTGCGGTGCAACTGATCACCACACTCGCGCAGGGGATCGTCGACATGCTGCCTGCGTTGGTCGAAGCCGCGATTCAGATGATTGCGTCGCTCGTGCAGGGCATTGGAGAAGCGTTGCCGACGCTGATTCCGGCGATTATAGAGGCGGTGCTGCTGATCTGCGAAACACTGTTCGATAACATGGACAAGATACTGGATGCGGCGTTTTCGATCGTGAAGGGATTAGCAGAGGGCATCATCCGCGCGCTGCCTAAACTGATCGAGGCGTTGCCGAAGCTCATCACAGGGATCATCAACTTCTTCATGCAGAATCTGCCGACCCTAATGGCGATGGGCATAGAGCTTACGGTTCAGCTCGCGATTGGATTGATCAAAGCGCTTCCGCAGCTGATCGCTGCGCTGCCACAGATCGTCTCCGCGATCCTGAACGGTTTCGGATCGTCGGTATCCTCGGTGGTGGAGATTGGCAAGAACATCGTCAACGGTTTGTGGGAAGGCATCAAGAGCATGGCCTCGTGGCTGGCTTCGAAAGTGCGTGATTTCTTCTCCAACATCGTGAAAAGCGCGAAGAAGGCGCTTGGTATCGCGTCGCCCTCCAAGGTGTTTGCCGGAATCGGCGAGAACATGGGTGAAGGTGTGGGAGTTGGTTTCACCGATGCTATGGAGGACGTGAACAAGCAGATCCAGAACGCGATCCCAACCAGTGTGGACGTCGGCGCGATCGACGTGCTGACGAACCTGCCGAATAGCATTGGGTTTGGCGGCACGAGCGATCTGCTATCGCAGAAGCTGGATGTGCTGATCGGCGAAGTACGGCGATATCTACCGCAGCTAGACGGGATGCAGCTGGTCGCCGACACCGGCTCGACCATCGGCTGGCTTGCTCCGGCCATGGATGATGCGCTCGGCGCAATTCGCAGACGAAAGGAGCGGCTGACGTGAGCGACATCCGATTCGGAACCAAATGGGCGCACGCGGACTACGGCCTGATTGTCGCGCCCTACGTCATCCCCATGCCGGAACCGCAGACGAATTTTTTGGAGATCCCCGGGCGTGATGGCGCGCTCGATCTTTCGGAGGCGTTTGGAACGGTGCGATATGCTGACCGGGTTATCCCGCTGACACTGTATGTGCGCACGCCGTTTGATGCGTTGATGACCGCATTTGCTGCTGATGTACATGGACGGCGCATGAACGTGATCTTCGACCGCGACCCGACCTATTACTACGACGCACGGGTCACGCTTGAGGATGTCGAGCGGCACTCGGGATACTGCGAACTGTCGCTGGAAAGCCGCGCAAGGCCGTACAAGCTGGAGCACTTCGAAACTACGATTACGATTCTTCCAACAGGTAGCGCAACGGTGACGTTGTCAAACACGCGCATGTCGGTCGTGCCAACGATCACCGTTACCGCCGGAATGACGCTCATGTTCACGCTCTTAGGTAAGGACTACACCGTCAACCTTTCAGTGGGCACACACGTTATTCCGTCTCTGGTGCTCATCGAGGGCGATACTGCGATCGAAATCACTGGGACGGGGCGAATTACGTTCACCTACCGGAAAGGAACGCTTTGATGTACCGTATACTCTGCGATTCTTATGTGCTCTACGACCCACGCTTACCGGAGTTGTTTGTGTTCGAGCCGGACTTGACGCAGAAGAAGAACGAGCCGGGTGAGTTGACGTTCATAATTCCGAAAGAGCATCCGCACTATGGGGTATTGGAAAAGCTCAAGAGTCGCATCAAGGTCTATCGAGACGATGTCCTGATCTGGGTTGGGCGAGCGATCGAGGATGAGCGGGATCTCTATGAGAACCGCAAGGTGGTGGCTGAAGGGACGCTGGCATTTTTACTAGACAGTATCCTTCGCCCATTTGCTATGGATGGTACATCGGCTGATGTCTGGCAATACATCCTGACCCAGCACAACGCGCAGGTGAATGCGAATCAGCGGGTTGGTATTGGGAATTGCGATCTTACTGGCTCGGTCAACATCGCGACAAAGGACTACCTTTCCGCTTGGCAGGTGATGAAGACCTGTCTACTAGACTCGCTCGGTGGCTACCTGATCGTTCGATTCGACGAGAACGAGAATCCGATTCTGGACTACCTCACCGATGTGCCTGATACATCGACCCAGCGGATCGAATTTGGTGAAAACCTGATCGACCTCGTTTTGAGTAAGAACGCTTCTGAAACCTATACCGCTTGCATCCCGCTTGGCGCGGCGCTGCGGGATATCGACCCGGAATCGGAAAGCGACGCGCGGCTCACGATCGCGAGCGTGAACGATGAGTCGGATTACATAATCGATTCGGCACTCGCGGCGGAGTATGGTGTGATCTTCGCGCCGTCTGGCCTGACCACGTGGGACGAGGTCACCGATCCGACCATCCTCATGAACAAAGGTCGCGATTGGCTGGGCGGGACCGGCACCCGATTCAAGCAGACGATCAAGCTCTCAGCGGTCGATTTGCACAACGCCGACGCTAACGTGGAATCGTTTCGGTTTCTGGATAAGGTGGTCGTCTCATGCGGCTCGCTTTGCCCGGAAGAGACGTACGTGCTGTCCGAGTTGACGATTCCGCTGAACAATCCCGCGAGCACCGGCATCGTGCTGGGCGATTCGCGCCCGTCTTTGATCGGTGAGGAGATCCGACAGAATGCTTCGGTGAAGAACCGCGTCGCGTCGATCGAATCTGATTATACGACGCACGGAGAGATCAAGGAAATCGTGCAGGAGCAGATCACGCAGAACACATCGATTCTGCAATCCGCGCAGCAGATCATCATGACCGCGCTGGATGACTATGTTCGAACGCAAGATTTCATCGCGCTGCAGAATACGGTTGAGACCTCATTCTCCATTATGGCGGGGACAATTGAAGCGAACTTTACGGAAACAGCAAGTCGTATC
>JAYFPQ010000079.1:0-3409 GCA_034927595.1 Christensenella sp. | reverse complement strand
TATGGATGCTTTCGTCGTCCTCGACCACCAGAATGCGATTTCTTGCCATAACACGCCCTCCTGTTTGAAACATTCTATCATGGTGTTTGTAATCACGTCCGCAACAAAATGTAAACAAGATGTAATTCCGCGGTGTCGATGCTGAACTGGCGGTGGCGAACTGGATTGACGGACACGCGATCACGGGCTACAATCGGGCTAGGTTGTTATACGTCAGAACGAACCGGAGGAAATGGATGCGCCTGTTGTTGATTGAGGACGATGCGGATCTCGTGCGCGCGCTGAAGCAGCGACTGACGCAGGAAGGGTACGCTTGCGACGTTTGTCCAAACGGCGGCGACGCGGCGTATTATCTCCAGAACGGCGGCTACAACACCGTGGTGCTGGATCGCATGCTGCCCGGCAAGGACGGGCTCACGATATTACGGGAGATGCGCGCGAGCGGCAACGGCACGCCCGTGCTGATGCTGACCGCCTTGGACGCTGTCAACGATCGAACGGACGGGCTGGACGCGGGCGCGGACGACTATATCGTCAAACCCTTTGCCATGCCGGAGTTGATTTCGCGCATTCGCGCGCTGATTCGCCGCCCGCCGGTGCTTCGCGGCGGAGAAACCCTCCGTTTTGCGGATCTGGAGCTGGACGTTCGGCAATGCCGACTTTCCGGCGCGAAGGCGGAGCAGACGCTCTCTCGAAAAGAAACGGCGGTGCTCGAGCTCTTCTTTGAGCATCCGGATCGCGTGCTTTCCCGTGCGGAACTGCTCAATCGCGGCTGGGGCGGCGACGAGGCGGTGGAGGAAGGCAACGTGGACAACTATATTTATTTTCTGCGGCGCAGGCTGAAGGCGGCGGGCACGCGTGCGCACCTGAAAACCGTGCATGGCGTCGGATTTCAACTGACGCTGGAAGAGTAAGCGGGTTAAGGAGCAAGATAAATTGGAAGAGCGAAAACTGCGCGCGCATCTGATTACGATCTATGTCGTGACCATTGCCGGAATACTCGCGGCAATGCTCGCGGTCGTTCTGCTGCTCTCCGCGCGGGCGCTGGAGCAAAAGAACCGCGAGAGTTTTCAAACGCTCCTGACGGCAATTGGCGACGACTTGCAGAACGGGAACGTCGTGAGCCACAGCAGCCTGCGCAAACTCGAAGGGGAAAACAACCTGATGCTGCGCATCAGCGACAACGGCAAAACCCTGCTCTACAACAATTCCGACGGTCCGGTCAAACAGGCGCTGCTCACGCGGGCGGAGGAGACAGCGAAGTCGGAAGGCTACGACGTAACCAGCCTGCCGCTTTCAAACGCGCGCAGAACCTCCGCTCCGGCGGAGTTCCGCGAGGACGGCGCGCGATACCTTGGAGCCGTGAGTATTGTGCCGACCAAGGACGGCTATCGTACACTGACCGCGGTGCAGTGGATCGACCGTGCCGGAATCTGGCCGTCGCTGCTGTACTGCCTGAGCTATCTGGCGGGGGTCACGCTGCTCGGCTGGGTTGGCGCGCGGCTGATCGACCGGGCGCTGCAGCCCGCCGTGGAAAGCCGGATTCGGCAGAAGCAGTTCATCGCCGCCGCTTCGCATGAGCTGCGCTCGCCGCTCGCGGTGATTGCGGCAAACGCCGCCATATTGCCGGAAAACGCGCGCGAGAGCGCCGCCGCGGGGGTCATCACCGCGGAGTGCGGGCGGATGTCCCGCCTGATTGGGGACTTGCTGCTATTGGCGTCGGCGGACGCGAACACCTGGACGGTGCAGCTCGAACCGCTCGAACTGGACACCCTGCTGCTGGACGTTTACGAGGCTCATGCGCCGGTCTATCGAACAAACGGCTGTACATTGCGGCTCGATCTGCCGGAGGATGCGCTGCCGCGCGTACGTGGGGACAGCGAGCGACTTAAACAGGTGCTCGGCATTTTGCTGGACAACGCGCTGGCCTATGGGGTCACGAAGGAACATCGAACGGTGGAACTCACGGCGACTGCCCAGCGGCAGCGCGCGGTGATCTGCGTGGCGGATCACGGAACCGGGCTGGATGCGGCGCAGAAGGCGCGCGTGTTCGACCGCTTCTTTCGCGGGGATGCGTCCCGTGGGAGCAAGGAGCACTTCGGGCTGGGGCTTTCCATCGCACGCGAACTCGTTGCTCTGCAAAAGGGGACGCTGGAGCTGCTGGATACGCCCGGCGGCGGGTGCACCTTTCGAATTACGTTGAATTAAACGCGACCAGAGTTTATATGAAATGGCATGCTTACGGGCACGCCATTTTTTGTTCGAAATTTTTAGAAGATTTTTAGAAACTTGGTCAATAGAATAGGGAGCGTAACAAACAGGAGGGTCAACGATTCATGAAAAAAGCAATTTCTCTTCTCCTTTGCGCCGCGCTCTTGGCCGGACTCTTCGGCTGCGTCGGCCCGGCGCGCGTAAGCAACTCCAACGCCACGCAAACCGCAAGCGGACGTTATATGGAACAGGTGATCAACGTTCCGCTGCCGGAAGGCATCAGCGAACAGTACATCATTGGACTTAGCGCGCTCGACAACGGTGTTGAGGTATTTACGAGCGGCTACATTGACAACGGTGACGGAAGCGCCACCGCGCGGTATTACCGTCACACGATTCTGGACGATGGCACGACGACCACCGCCGACGAACCGTGGCTGAACGACCTCGCCAATGACGGCGGAAACGAGCTGCGCGTCATTCGCGCGGCGGACGGCGCGCTCTATATGTTCCACAGCGGATATACCGCGGACTATCAGATGCTGCCCCATTTTCTGGTCAGCCGGGACGACGGCAAGACCGGCGAGGAGTTGACCGGCGACGGCATAGCGAGCATTGCGATTGCAAACAGCTTTGGCGTGCTGACGGACGGTTCCATTGCGTATTCCGATTACTTTAACGGGAATCTCGGATTGATGGACGCGAAGGGCAATTCCATCGAACAAATCGAAGGCGAAACGGGCAAGGTAACCCCGTCGCTGGCCGCCACGGGCAGCCGGATTGCAACCGTCGCGCCGGGGGCAAAGGGCATTCGCGTCTACGACCGCGCGGACAACACCACCGCGGAATATGAGTATGCCGTGAAGGAAAACAGCTATGTGCAGATGGCGTTTGCGCTGGATGGGTCGCTTTATCTCTGCGATTCAACGGGAATTTACCGTCACACGTCGGACGGCACGCTCTGGGAGCGAATTATTGACGGAAGCACCTGTAACCTCGGGTTGCCTTCGTTCCAGCCCTACAACATGATTGTTCGCACCGTAACGCAGAACTCCGTCTATCTCTGTGACTCAAAGAGTATATTCCGGTATTGGTACGACGAAACCGCCTCCGCCGCCGCGAGTGAGGAGATCAACATCTTTTCGCTTCGCCCGGACGAAACCGTTCAGCAGGCGGTGGTCGCGTTCAACCGTTCGCA
>JAYFPQ010000050.1:0-18516 GCA_034927595.1 Christensenella sp. | reverse complement strand
ACCCCGTGCTGCGCTTTGCGCTGGAGCATCCAAACTGCCTGACGCTCGTATACTCCCGCATGCAGCGCCATTATCGGCTGCATACCTACTTTGGCCGCTACTACGAGGCGGTGTTCCTCTGCGGCGTCGCGGCGGGACAGTATACAAAAAACAACGTCGTCGCCTATGTGACGCCAAAGCTCGATTATGCCCGCTTTACGTCGGACATCAACGCGTTTGCCATCGGCGTGCATTCCGTGCGACCCGATGCGCGTGTTTTGATCGTAACGAAGGACGTTGACCCGCGCGATCCGGCGACCAACGCGCTCGGTGTGCGCACCGCCGCGTCGCTGGGCGCGGACGTGGTGCTGACGCCGCACTACCCGGAGCTTTCGCTGGCCGAACTGCCCTATGGCGCGTTTTCCGCGCTCGTCGTCGTGGACGCGGACGGCAAACCGACGCGCTTTCTCGCCGCGCCGGACTGGAACTGGGAGCGGTTTTATACGGCGATGGTCAAGAGCTATTTGAATGGCAGTTTGAACGCACTTTTGAGCAACGACTTGGAGGAGTCGCCGATCACCAGCTTCTGGTGGGGACTTGGCGGCGGGGTGATCAACGTGCGCTTCGGCAGTTGGTCGGAAGGCACGCCGAATAATCTCTTGCGCTACCTGCGCGGCAGCATCGCCAAGAATGCCTACAGCCCATTTCACGGCCCGGTGGTGGACAACGAGGGCGTCATCCGCGTTCCGGCGCATAGCGACGCCGCGCCGGCGGACATCATCAAGATGCGCTTCGTGGTCGAGGGGGTAGAATTCATCGACTAGTCCAAAAGGCGTGCAAGGCCAATTGCCTTTTCAACGGAAAGCCGCTACAATAAACGGTATCGTTTCGTCTTCACCGCCTCGGCGGTGATAAAAAGGAGATCCCCCGGTATGCAAAAAAAGAACCCGCCCATTTTGGTGACGCGCCCGTCGCTGCCGCCGGTGGAGGAATATGAAGCGCTCGTGCGCGAAATCTTCGAGTCCCGTTTTCTGACCAACGGAGGCACGCAGCATCAGAAGCTGGAGGCTGCGCTCGCGCAGAAGCTCGAAGCGCCGTATCTGCGCCTCTTTACGAACGGGCATCTCGCGCTGGAGTGTGCCCTGTCCGCATCGGGCATTTCCGAAGGCGAGGTGCTGACCACGCCATTTACGTTTGTCTCCACCGCGCATGCGATTGTCCGCAGCGGGTGTACCCCCGTGTTCTGCGACGTGGAGCCGGACTATTTTACGCTTGATCCCGCGTACTTGGAGGAGCATATTACCCCGAAAACGCGCGCGATTCTGCCGGTGCATGTCTACGGAAATCCCTGCGACGTTGCCGCGATCGACCGCATTGCAAAAAAGCACGGCCTGTATGTGCTCTACGACGCGGCGCACGCCTTTGGCGTAACGCTGCACGGCAAGGGCATTGCCGCGTATGGCGACGCCTCGATGTTCAGCTTTCACGCGACGAAGTGCTTCCACACCATCGAGGGCGGCGCGGTCGCCTGCTCGAACGCCGCGTTTGCGGAGCTGCTCAACAGCTATAAGAACTTTGGCTATCGCGGCGCGGACGACGAGATTCACGAGGTTGGCGGCAACGCCAAGATGTCCGAATTTCAAGCGGCGATGGGGCTGTTAAACCTCAAGTATTTCGAGCGCGAGATCGAAAAACGCGGTCAGGTCGCCGCGCGGTACCGCGAGAACCTCGCGGGCATCGACGGGCTTTCCTTCCGTCCGGTGCCGGAGGGCGTTCGGCAGAACTACGCTTATCTGCCGGTTTCGTTTGATCCGGCGGCGTTCGGCGCTACGCGGGACGAGGTTGCCGAAACGCTGAAGCAATATGACATTTATCCGCGAAAGTATTTTTACCCGATCGCGAGTGCGACGCCCTGCTACCGCGAACAATACCGGCCGGAGGAGACGCCCGTTGCGCTACTGGCCAGCGAGCGCGTGCTGACCTTACCGATGTACTCGGATTTGGCACTGTCGGACGTGGATGACATCTGCGAAGTCGTCGCCTCCTGCAAACGGTAATTCTTGTTTTTGGATTTAAAGCATCAGAAACCGCCTGATTGGGCGGTTTCTTGTTTGTATGGAACAGAAATGCGCTTCTTGTGCCCGTTTATGAAACGTGGTATTCTTTTCTTAGTAGAATTAAGAAGAAAAGAAGAAAACAAGTTCCAAGAGGAACAAGAGAGGAAACACATGGATATCCTGAGAAGCAAGAAGGGCTTCATTTGCGACATGGACGGCGTTATCTACCATGGCGAACGGCTGCTGCCGGGCGTCAAGGAGTTCGTCGATTGGCTCTACAAAGAAGACAAGAAGTTTTTATTTCTGACAAACGCCAGCGGCAAGACGCCGAAGGAGCTGCAGATTAAACTCGCGCGCATGGGGCTGGAGGTGGACGAGAGTCACTTCTACACCAGCGCACTGGCAACGGCGAATTTCATTCGCACGCAGGCGCCGGGCAGCAGCGCCTATATCATCGGCGCGCCGGGGCTGTTTAACGCTCTCTACGAAGCGGGCATCATGACCAACGGCGTCGACCCGGACTACGTGGTCGTTGGCGAAACGAACAACTACAACTACGAGAGCATCCTCAAAGCGGTGCATCTCGTGCAGAACGGCGCAAAGTTGATTGGAACGAATACGGACCTGACCGGCCCCTCGGAAGCGGGCATCATTCCCGCCTGCCGCGCGCTGATTGCGCCAATTGAGCTCGCGACCGGAAAGTCCGCCTATTTCGTCGGCAAGCCAAACCCGCTGATGATGCGCACCGGACTTCGCATGCTGGGCGTGCACTCCGGCGAAGCAGCGATGATTGGCGACCGGATGGATACGGACATCGTCGCGGGCGTGGAAACCGGCCTCGATACCGTTCTCGTGCTTTCGGGCGTGACGGACGAGGACGAGATGAAGCGTTTCCCGTACCGGCCGCGGCTGGTGCTCAACGGCGTTGGGGACATCCCC
Source organism: Christensenella sp. (assembly GCA_034927595.1). Lineage (GTDB taxonomy): Bacteria > Bacillota > Clostridia > Christensenellales > CAG-138 > UBA7703. Next base: position 15,541 of record JAYFPQ010000050.1, on the reverse strand, counting down.
GGCTGAACAACGAAAGACGGATGATCTGCGGCGCACTCGATGCGCCGCTTTTTTCGCCAATAGAGAGGCAACCTGAAACCCGATTCAGGGAGGTAACAGCAAATGCGGAAAGAAGATTTTTCGCCGGAACAGCGCGCGGCAATCGAGCGCGAGATGGAGCGCCTGCGCGGCGCCGACGACGAGGCACTGCGGGCACTCAACGAGGATTCGACGCGGCGTCGTGTCGCGTGGTTTACACAGCACCGCGCGGAATTTGCGCTTCCGGCGGACGATCCGTTGGAGGCGGGGTATCGCCTGCTGCTGTTGCGTTTTGGCATTTCGCCGGAGGAAGCGCCCGTCGTCTCGCGTAGCGCGCGTGCGATGACGTTCCATTCGCAAAACTTTTGCCCGACGCTGGAGGCCTGCCGCCTGCTGAATCTGGATACGCGGCATGTCTGCAAATGCATCAACGAGGATTCGACCAACGCGCTGCTGCGCCAGTTCGATCCGCGCCTGCGCTTTTCGCGAAATTACGAGAAACTGCGGCCTTACGCGCCGTATTGCGAAGAAACGATTTCGCTCGAACTGGAGTAAAGACAAAAAACGCTTCCGGCACATAACCGGAAGCGTTCTGTATTTGTGTTTAGAGGTTCTTGAGTCCGCTGGAGTCGAGCTTGTCGTAGGCGGAGAGAAAACCGGTCAGGTGCTCGGCGATCTTATGCACGCCACCAGCGCTGTTGCTCTCGATGTTCAGCGGCATGAGCGGGTCGTGCAGCGACATACGAAGCAGGAACCACCCGTCGCCCTGCCCCGCGCCAAACGAAACGCGAATGCCCTCGTAGTTGTCCTTCGCCACGTCCCAGCCCTGCTTGGCGGCATACTCGCCGAGATCCTTCAGAATGCCGCTGCCGTAGGCCGCGAATTCCGGCACGGTGATGTTCATGCGCACCTCCGCGCTCTCCGCGGGCTCCGCGAGGGAGTCGATCAGCGAAAAGAGCGTCCGGTTATCGCGCTTGAGCTGCGCCATCTTGATGAGCAGTTTCGTCATCAGGTAAGCGCCGTCGTCGAGGAAGTAGTTTTCCTTGAGCGCGCCGTGGCCGGAGGTTTCAATCGCGAGCTGGCTGTCGTGTCCGCTCTTGTTGATACGAATCGACTCGTCGATGACGTTCTTATAGCCGCGTTTGAATCGGTGGTGCACGCCGCCCTTGGCCGCGATGAAGTCCGCAAGGCCGCTAGAGGTGATCGAGTCGGTGACAATCGTCGTGCCCGGGTGCTCTTCGAGCAGTACGGCGGAGATCAGCGCGATCAGGCGGTTGCGGTTGACCTCCTTGCCGTCGTTCGCAACCGCGCCTGCGCGGTCCACGTCCGTGTCAAAGATGATGCCCATGTCCGCCTGATTGGCGAGCACGCACGCGGCGATGGACTGCATCGCGCTTTCGTCCTCGGGGTTGGGCTGGTGATTTGGAAAATGCCCGTCAGGCTCCAGAAACTGGCTGCCGGTGGTGTCCGCGCCGAGCGGGGCGAGCACGCGATCCACGAAGAAGCCGCCCGCGCCGTTGCCTGCGTCGACGACGATGTGGAACCCCTTGAGCGGGTGGTCGTAATCCTCGGCGTTGACCCCGCGCCGAATGCGGTCGACCAGACCCTGCGCGTAGACGGAGAGGAAGTCGACTTGCTCAAACTTGCCGCGCTCAGCGGCGGGGATGAACGCGTCCGCCTCCGCGCTGGCGAGAATGTCCGCGATATCGGCCTTTTCAAGGCCGCCCTGCTTCGTAAAAAACTTGATGCCGTTGCGGTTCCAGGGCAGGTGGCTCGCGGTGAGCATGATCGCACCGTCGAATTCATACCCCGGGGTCACACAGCTCATAAACATGCTCGGCGTGCTCGCGAGGCCAAAGTCCGTGAGGCTCGCGCCCATCGCGAGGATGCCGTCCGCAGCGGCCTTCATAAGCCGCTCGCCGGAGAGGCGGGAATCCCGCCCAATCGAGAGCCGAAGCTCGCTTTTGTGGAACGTTTCCTGCAGATACAGCACAAACGCCTTGGCAATGTTCGTAACCGCCTCGTTCGTCAGCGTGACCGGCTGGCCTTCGATGCCTTCCATGGCGACGCCGCGGATGTCGCTGCCATTTTGCAGCTTTTTATACGCAATTTCCATCTCTCTCCCCGCTTTCCTGTGCCGCCGACGCGCCGAAACAGCCTGCCGGATCGACGGCTCTACCTAATATTTATACAGCGTTATTGTCGCATTCGTCGAAACGTTTGTCAATTGCGCGCGGCGCGGAAGAGCCGTGAAACGCCCGCTGGAACAAGCGAGAAAAACATGGTATGCTAACAAGAGAACACAAAGCGATGTAAGGGAGCGGGCAGAGAAGAGCAAATGCGCATTGGCATACTCGGCGGAACGTTTAACCCCATCCACAGCGCCCATGTGCAGATGGCAAGAATCGCGCGGGACGAGGCAATGCTCGATCGGGTGCTGCTCATGGTTGCCGCCGACCCGCCGCACAAGCAGGTGGACGGCGCGGTGCCCGCGAGCGAACGATACCGGCTGACCGAGATTGCGCTGGCCGGGGAAGAGCGAATTGTTCCGAGCGATCTGGAGATTCGGCGCGGCGGAAAGAGCTACACGCTGCTCACCCTGCAACAACTGCGCGAGGAAAACCTCGATACGGAGCTGTTTCTCATCGTTGGCAGCGACATGCTCGCCGATTTGCCAAACTGGTACCATCCGGAGGAAGTGCTGTCGATTGCGGGCGTGCTCTGCGTTCCGCGCATCGGTCGAAACGAGAACGACGGCGAAACGGCGGCGATGCTACAAGAGCGCTACGGTGCGCGCATCACCATGCTCTCGGCCAAGGCGGACATGATTTCGTCGACCGAGATTCGGCGGCGGCTCCTCGAAGGGCTGCCAACGGAGGGCTGGATGCCGGAGGCGGTGGAGCAGGCGGTTTACGAAGGCGGGGAGTATTTCCCGGCGGACGTTCGCGCCCTGCAACAGAAGTGCCGCGCGGCGCTGGACGAGAAGCGATACCGCCACGTTTGCGGAACCATGCGCGCGGCGGCGGAGCTCGCCGTGCTGTGGAAGCAGGACGCGAAGCGCGCGCGGATAGCCGCGCTGCTGCACGACTGCGCAAAGTGCCTTGACCCCGTCGCGCAGGAGGTGCTCTCCGGCGACGAAACAGGCATCTGCGCGGTGCATCATGCATTCGCGGGCGCGGTGCTCGCCCGAATGGAGTATGGAATCACGGACGAAGTGGTTCTTCGCGCCATCCGGCTGCACACCACGGGGGATTGGGGCATGTCGACTTTCGACGCGCTCGTCTACGCGGCGGACTTAGTTGAGCCGACGCGGACGTTTCCCGGTGTCGAGGAGTATCGAAGCCACCTGACGGCGGACGCGGACGCTTTTCTGGCGTTTGCGCTGGACGGCGAGGCGGAGCGACTGACGCGAAAAGGCCGCCCCATGCACCCCGCAACGGCGCGAGCAAGGGAGTATTACCACGAGAAACTGCGGCGACGGTGAGCACAATCGTCTCGCCTGCCGCATGAAACAGGCAGAGTTTACAACAAACAAGAATGTACGGAGGAAGATTTTGAACGACACAATCAAACAGCAGGCACTCGGCATTTGCGAGATACTCTACAACAAGAAAGCGATCGACATCATTGCCATCCACGTGACGGACAAGACGATTCTCGCGGACTGGTTCATCATCTGCAGCGGGCGCGCGGTGCAGCAGGTCAAGGCGCTCGCGGAAGAGCTGGACGAGAAGACGCCCGCGCTGGGGCTGACGCTCCGCCGGAGCGAAGGGTACGGCGAGGGAAAATGGATCGTGCAGGACTACGGCGATATCCTCGTGCACCTGTTTTACCCCGAAGAGCGTAAGTATTATAACATGGAGCGCCTCTGGGACGAGAACGACAGCGCCATTCGCTATTCCGCTTTAAGGGATGAGGAAGAGCGCGAAAAGGCGGCCGCAAAGAAGGCTTGATTCCGCAGGAATGATTCAAAAGGCCTATTAAAAAGGCTGAGCCTGCGCGCCGCTCGAAACAAATGAACCGGACCTCGAATCAAACGAATGCATCTTTGCATGAGGAGGGTGAAGGAACATGGAAGAATACGAACTGCGCGGCATTCTCAAGCGGTTTTCGGACTCCGGTTGGGAGCTGCTTTCCGTACCGGCGAGCGCTTACCTCTCCGGCGAGGACTGCATGGACGAGCTGATTGCGGCGGTGACGCAGGCAAACGAGGAATGCGGCTCGTGCGGCTGTGAATACGACGCGCTGTACGAACGGTTTCTGGTGCTGACGCGCAAACCGTAGAAACGAGAAACAGAATCGAACAAACGAACAATCGTCGAAGGGATCAACGATCCCCGGCGGTTGTTTTTCTTTCTGTGAAAAACGAAAAAAATGAAAACGAACTGCAACGATTTTGGTTTTTGCGAAGTGTTGTCTATAGAAGGGGGCTTGGCCGTTTGCAATCCAAAAACAGTTGTGGCATACTGAGCATGCGAACCAATTTTCGTCCATGAAACTCCCGAAGAAAGCAAACGGACAAACGGAACAGGCCTCCCGCGAAACAGACCCAATACGCAACCATGCGCGCGGCGACAACGCACTGCCGCGGCACGGAAAGGAGAGCATATGAACCAAATTCTGAAACGTGGCAAAACCATTGCGCTCGTGCTTGCGCTCGCGTTTTCGCTGCTGCTGCCGGCAACCGCGCTGGCCGGCGACGGAACGGCACCGGTACCGGCGCTGTATTCGCCTACGGTGAACGCCGCCACCTCCGCCAACCAAAAGATCATCTTCTCGCTCGACGAGAGGGTGTCGCTGGCAAGCGGCGTAAGTATTACGGTTTCCCCGGACGGTGGCACCACCTTATACACCGCGGACGCGGCGAACGGTACGCTGCTGGGCAACCAGAGCACGGGGCCCTGGTATGTGAGCTACAACCTCAGCGCGTTCCAAAATAGCGGAACGCCGCTTTCGCTCGCCGCGAGCACGACCTACAGCGTAGCCGTTGCGGCGGGCGCATTCGTCGACACGACGAGCACTGGCAACGATCCATACAGCGCATCGTTTACGACCGTTACCGACGGCTCGGTAACCAACCCCGTCGCGCTGATCTATACGATTACAAATGCAAACCAGACGGTTGCCGCGGGCGGTTCCGCCGCCGTCAGCGGACAGGCGGTTGCCAACGGCGCCACGGTGGTGTTTACAATTCCGGCGGACGGCTCCTATGTGCCGGTCCATACGGTCAAGGTAAACGGCTCCGTCGTGATGGGCACGAATCTAGCGAGTATGACGCTCACGGGCGACACGGAGGTATACCTCTCCCGCACGGACGGCACGCTCTCCGGCTCGGTCTCGATCTCCGGCGACGCTTATTATGACGGCACGCTCTCGGCCGCGCTCTCCAACCTGAACCAACCGGACACGAGCGGCATCACGCTGACCTGGATTCGCCAGGACGGTACGACGGATACCACGCTCACCACCGGCGGTGTAACGAAGACCTATAAACTAACGGCGGACGACATCGGCAAGATCATTCGTCTGGAAGTGACGGACGCCACGCTGACCGGCAAATTGACCGCTACGACGGCGGCCATCACGAAGGCGCCGTACTCCGGCACCGTGAGTGCGCCCGTCGCCGCGTCGACCACCGATACGTCGGTTACGCTGCAGACCGTCAGCGGATATGAGTACATGCGCACGGGCGGTTCCTGGCAGGACAGCACGTCCTTTACCGGCCTGACCACGGGCACGGCTTACGATTTCTACCAGCGCGCCAAGGAGACGACGACCACGCTCGCCTCCAGCACAAGCGCGAAGACCACAATAACAACCGCCGCCGGGCTGACCGGCACGATCAATTTCAGCACGACGGCGCAGTCCGGCAAGGCGCTGACGGCCTCGCTCTCCGGCTCCAACGCTTCCGGCACGATTACCTATACCTGGAAGCGCGGCACGACGGTGCTCACCACGGGAGCCACCTATACGCCCGTTGCCGCGGATGTTGGCCAGACGCTGACGGTGGTGGTCACAACCGACCAGCAGAGCGGCTCGCTCACCGCAACGACCGCCGCCGTACTCAAGGCGGCAAACACGACGACGCCTTCCGCGCCGACCATGGCCAGCTCGGCGGCGACGAGCATTACGCTCAACGCGGTCAGCGGATACCAGTATTCGCTCGGCGGCACCTACTGGCAGGACACGACGTCCTTCTACGGGCTCGTTGCGGGCTCCACCTATACGTTCTATCAGCGCGTGGCAGAAACGAGCACAACGCTGGCCTCCGCCGCGAGCGCGGGCGTGAACTTCTCGACGCAGGGCGCTCTCTCCGGAACGGTCATGTCCAGCGGTGAAGCGCGCTATGGCTCGACGATTACCATCAGCCTCTCCGGCTCCAACAACACCGGAACGCTGACCTATACCTGGAAGCGCGGCACGGTTGCCGTCGGCTCCGGCACGAGCTACGCCGTTCAGGCGGCGGACATCTCAAACCAGCTCTCCGTTGAGGTGACGAGCAGTGTGCAGGGCGGCAGCGTGACCCGCTCGTTCGGCACGGTTGCCAAGGCGTATTATTATGGCAGCACGCCGCCCGCGCCGACGCGCAGCAGCCGCACGACCAGCAAGATCGTGCTCAAGGCCGTCTCCGGCTGCGAATACTCGCGCGACGGCTCAAACTGGCAGGAAAGCACGACCTTCTCCGGCCTCTCGGCGGGCAAGAGCTATACCTTCTACCAGCGCTACGCGGCGACCGCGACGATGGAAGCTTCGCCAACGAGCGATCCATACAAGACCAGCACCTCCTCGGCCTCTTCGGATGATTCGGGCAGTTCCTCCACGTCGACGCCCAAACCGACCTCGACCGCGGCGGGCACCACGAATGACAGCGGTGCGACGACGCTCTACAGCTACACCCTCACGAGCGACAACACCCGCATTCTCTACTCGACAATGAAGAGCCTCGCGGCGGGTAACAAGACGCAGGACATCACGATTAAACAGGACAATGTCGAAATCACGTTCCCGAAGGGATCGATGACGAGCGACTATACGCAGCTCTGGTACGACTTTGGCACGACGATCAACAACTCGATTGCCGAGCAGACCGCCAAGGAACTCGCCGGGGATTCGTATGTTGCGACGGTGCACTTCAATTACAGCGGCGAGCTGCCGGGCGAAGCGAACATTCGCTTCATGCTGGGCGTGGAGAACGCGGGCAAGACGCTGTATTACTACCGCCTGGAGGACAACAATAAGTTGACCTTCATGCAGGCTTCGCAGGTGGACAGCTCCGGCTGGGCCAGCGTGACGCAGAAGAGCTGCTCGGATTATGTGTTCCTCAGCAGCGAATACGGTGTCGCGTCGCCGTCACCAGTGCCTTCGCCGAGCGCGGGTATGTCCCCGTCGCCGACGCCGCTGGTCTCCGCCGACAAGCCCATTGCGGGCATGGCGTCCGACGGCTGGCTCGTGATCGCGATTGTGTTGATCGCGGTTGCGCTGATCGTTGGCGGCATCTGGCTCTACACCAAGAGCAAGGAAAACAACGACGACGATGAGGACGACGACTTCTAAACGTTCGACCATCGAAACAGCGAAAAACGGTTCCTTTGCCAACTGGCAGGGGAGCCGTTTTCTTAGCGAAGCAAGTCCGCGAGCGCGTAAAAAATCCACTAGGCGAGCGGAATCGAACGTGTATATAATGAGACCGTCGGAGGATGCTGGTTAATTCAGACTTCGCAATCGAAGGGAGCGCATCCGCCCCAAAGGAGGCAACCACCATGAGTGATAACATCAGCAACGAACTGCAAAAAAAACTGTTGCGCATGCAGCGGGACGAACTGACCGGAAGCCTGCTCTACGCGAATATGTCCGCCCACCAGAAGGACGAGCGGAACAAACGGGTGTTTCTGGACATTTCGCGCGCCGAGAAAGGGCACTACGAAACCTGGAAGGCGTATACCGGGCAGGAGGTCACGCCAAATCTCGCAAAGATCGCGCTGTTTACCGTGCTCAGCCGCGTCATGGGCGTCACCTTCACGATCAAACTCTTCGAACAGGGCGAGGAGACCGGCATAGCCGATCTAAAGACGATTGAGCAGGAGCTGCCCGAGGCGAGCGCCATCCTCGCGGAGGAGGAGGAGCACGAGAAAAAGCTGATGGAGCTGATCGACGAAGAACGGCTGCACTACATCGGCTCCGTCGTGCTGGGGTTGAACGACGCGATGGTGGAACTGACCGGTACCATCGCGGGGTTGACCTTCGCGCTGGCGAACTGCCGATTGGTCGCCCTCTCCGGCCTGATCACCGGCATCTCCGCTACGCTCTCCATGGCAGCGTCCAACTATCTGGCGCAGCGGGCGGAGGGCAACGGCAAGGCGTTGAAATCCAGCGTGTATACGGGCGTGGCCTATCTTCTGGCTGTTGCCGTCATCGTGCTGCCGTATCTGCTGCTGCCGAACGACTGGTATGTTGCCGCGTTTGCCATTATGCTTGGCTCGGTGATTCTGATCATTCTGGGATTCAACTATTATACGTCCGTGGCGCAGGGTACGCCGTTTTTCAAGCGGTTTGCCGAAATGGCGCTCATCAGCCTCGGCGTTGCGGCGCTGTCGTTTGGCATCGGCCTTGCTGCAAAGGCGCTGCTGGGGATTCAGGTCGGTTAACAGAGCATTGGAGGGATTGGTTTGAAAACGGTTTTTCTCACGGGCGCATCCAGCGGAATCGGCAAGGCGGCGGCGCGGTTGTTTGCGGCGCAGGGCTGGCAGGTTGCGGCGAGCATGCGCCATCCCGAGCGGGAGACGGAGCTTGGCGAGTTGCCAAACGTGCACTTGTTTCGCTGCGACGTGACGGACTTTGCATCGATTGAGCAGGCGGTTGCCGACGCGATTTCCGCGTTCGGGCGGATAGACGCGCTCGTCAACAACGCGGGGTACGACGCGGTGGGCCCGCTGGAGGGCGCGAGCGAGGGGCAGATTCGCAGCCAGATTGAGACAAACCTGATCGGAACGATACTGGTGACGAAAGCGATCTTGCCGCATTTTCGCGCGAACGGCGGAGGCACGCTGATCAACCTTTCCTCGATCGCCGGGCGGATGTCGATGCCGCTGCAGTCGCTCTACCATGCGACGAAATGGGGCGTTGAGGGGTTCTCCGAGTCGCTGCAATACGAACTCAAGCCGTTCGGCATCCGCGTTCGCCTCATTGAGCCGGGGATCATCAAGACCGACTTCTACAACCGCTCGATCACGCGGATGGACACCACCGCGCCCGTGCCGTACCGCGCGTTCGCCGGGCGGCTGATCAAGACACTCGTGCTCTACGGACAGTATGGCTCGGACCCCGCGGGTGTCGCGGAGACAATTCTGCGCGCGGCGAACGACCGCGGCATGCGGCTTCGCTACCCCGTGGGCAAAGGCAGCGGCGCGCTCTGGCTGATTCGGCTGGTGCCCAGCCGCCTGTTTCGCGCGCTTGTTTCGCGCTTCTCGATTCGGTAAAATAGGCATAATGATACTTGGGGGGATTCTACCATGAACCAACGCAAATCGTTGATCCAATGGCTGGGGCTGCTCGGGCTAGTGAGCCTGCTTTCCTACACGGCGGCGGTTGTGTTTGCGCCGCTTGCGTATCCGGGTTATGTCTGGACGCAACAGGCGGTCAGCGACCTTTCGGCGGCGAACGCGCCGTCGCGCCAGCTCTGGAACCAACTCTCAAGCCTGTATAACTTTTGCGGCATCGTGAGCGTCATGATGGCCTGCGTGTTTGTGCAGGGTAAACTCAATCGCACCCTGCGGCTCGGCGTCTATCTGTTCGCCGCAATGAACTGGGTGTCCGCCGCGGGGTATGCGAGCTTTCCGCTGACCGAAAGCGGCTACGCGGGATCGCTTCAGGACGTGATGCACATGGTTGTGACCGCTGCCGTGGTCGGGCTATCAATACTATCGCTCGTGCTGTTCATCATCGGGGGGCTGCGGAAGAAGGCGTATATATCGCTCGGCGTGGTCGCGCTGTTTGCGCTGGTCATCATGTTCGCGGGGCCGGTGGGCATTGGCCTTGCGCCGAAAAGCCTGTTTGGCGTGTTCGAACGGTTCAGCGTGTTTGCCGCGACGGGGTTCAACGCGGTGCTGGGGCTGTATCTGTTCTCTGGATTCAAGGGATATCGGGAATAACCACATAAAAAATACACCGCAGACGCGGTGTATTTTTTTATGCTTGTGGTTATAAGCTGTCCCCGAAATCCTTGCGGAATTTCGCAACCAACTGCTCCTGCCAATCCCCGATTGGTTCCAGACGGCCAAAGAAGAAACGCAGCGTCTTGGGCTCTTCCACAAAGTTCAGCCCGCTGACGAGCTTTCGGTTTTCGTAGAGCCAGCCGATGCGGTCTACCGCGTAGAGCACCTGGCTCATCGTGAACACCCGGCGCGGCAGCGCGAGGCGCAGCAGCTCCATGGACGCGATGGGTTCCGTTCCGTCCGGCTCGCGCTGCTCGGAGAGCGTTCCGCGTTCCATGCCGCGAACGCCGCCCGCGATGTAGACCGCCGAGGCGAGCGCCGCCGCCGGGTACGCGTGCGCGTCCACATGCGAGAGGAACTCCCGCGCGTTGACGTGGCAGCCGAGGCCGCCCGCGGGGGTGACGACGGGCACGCCGCGCTTGATGAGCTCGTTGGCCATGAATTCGATGAACTGCGGGCCCTGTGAAATCACGGTTTCGTCCATGGTTTCCTCAAGACCGACGGTCATCGCTTCCATTTCGCGAACGCTCATGCCGCCGTAGGTCAAAAAGCCCTCGAACAGCGGAATGTAGTCCTTCATGCGCTCGTAGTATTCCTTGTTCGACATCGCAATGCCGCCGCCGCGCGCAAAACCGAGCTTGCGAGCGGAGAAATAGATGATGTCCGCGTTGGCGCAGATGGCCTTTGTGATCTCGCGAATGCTCATGTCCTTGCAGGCATCCTCGCGCGCCTTGATGAAATAGAGGTTGTCCTGCAACAGGCTGGCGTCGAGAACGATGCGAATGCCGTGCGCATGCGCGAGCTTCGTCGTTGCGGTCATGTTTTCGAGCGAGAACGGCTGTCCGCCGATGAGGTTTGTGCCCGCCTCGAGACGAATGAACGGAATGTGCTCCGCGCCGACGCGCGAAATGCATTCCTTGAGCTTCTCGAGGTCGATGTTGCCTTTAAACTGGCAGTCGCTGGTCGGATTCAGACCTTCGTCGATGACCAGCTCCTCTACGCGGCCGCCGACGCGCGTGATATGCGCCTTGCTGGTCGTAAAGTGAAAGTTCATGGGCACCACGTCGCCGGGCTTGACGAACGCCTCCGCAAGGATGCTCTCGCAGGCGCGGCCTTGATGCGCGGGCAGGAAATACTTCGTGCCAAACAGCTCGTGAATCTTCGCCTCGAGACGATAGAACGTTGCGCTGCCGGCGTAGCTGTCGTCTGCAACCATCATGGAGGCGACCTGCTGGTCGCTCATGGCGTTGACGCCGCTGTCCGTGAGCATGTCCAGAAACACGTCATCGTTGCGCAGCAGAAACGTGTTGTTGCCTGCGGCGGCCATCGCCTGCTGACGCGCCTCGATGGGCAGCAGATTGAGCTTTTGTACCACGCGCACCTTGTGCATCTCGAGCGGGAGCTTTTCGCCCGAGAACATCTTGATTTCACCCATGACCTGAGTTCCTCCGTTTTTCTTCTCTTTTCGTTTTCGATTAGTTTTTAATAAAAAAGCCTCTTTGCCCGTTGAGACAAAGAGGGATTTTTCAAAAGAAAATCCTCCGCCTGTTCGGCCGGAGGACGATTGTGTTCGTGGTACCACCTCGGTTTGCCGCGCCCTTGCGGGAGGCGGCCTTAGCGGGTACGGACGGCGGAAGAATTCCGCGACGGTGTCGATACCCTGTCCCAATGTAACGGCGGGAGTCCCGGCGAACCCTACTGAAATACGCGAAAACAAATTCTGCGTCTCGTTCAGGCGGCGGCTGGTTGCGTGTATTCGCGGGTTGTTCCGGCTGCCTCGCACCACCCGGCAGTTCTCTTTCGGAAACGATGGACGCTTACGCATCCTTCCCGTTACTCTTTCGCAGTCATAGCCTTTATATAATATATTATTTGCAGTATAACCAACGAATACCAGCTTGTCAAGTGCAAAAAACGGACCGGACGAAATCCGTTGAACCGGTCGATGGCGGTCAATCGTGAACGAAGAGGAAGAATATTGTGGCGAAAAGTTCACGAAATGTTCTTTGCACACTGGAAGGCCGGGTTGTATAATAGGTGCGATATATTGGATGGCCTATGCGCTGTCGAATCCGTATACCCGTATTCACGTTTTTGACGTGGGAAAGAGAATACGGCAAGGTTTTTTACGGATCACGCTCTCTTTTAGAATGGAGGAAGCAGATAGATGATATGCAGTAATTGCGGATCGTACAACGCCGAGAACCTCACCAAGTGCAAAGTTTGCGGTGAGGATCTGAGGAACGACGATGCGAATCCCGCGGCGGATGAACCGAAGAATGTGGCCGATGACGGCAGACCTTCGCGTGATTTCGTAAAGGCGCCGAGCTGGCCGACACGCGCCTATGCGGGTGCACCGGAAAAACCGGCGATTCCGGCCTCGGAAGCACCGGCGCCCTCCGGCGCGTTTCGCCCAACCATTCCGCCGCGCGCAGCGGCGAGCGCACCCACGGCGTTTTGCCCGCATTGCGGGAAACCCGCTTTGGGCGACGCCCCGTTCTGCGCCTACTGCGGCCAGCGGCTTGATGCGGATTCGACGCCCGCTCCTTCCGCGCGCCCCGCGGTGAAGGCCCCCGCGCAGCCGAGCCGTCCGGTCGCTCCGGTGGACGACTATGACGACGACGACGATTACGACGTCGAGGACTTAGAGGACTACAAGCCGCAGAAGGCGAATAAGCGCGGCGGCAAGATGGCGCGCCGCGACGAGCCGCAGGAAGACCTCGACGAATACGACGAAGAGTATGACGAGGACTACGACGACGAGATGCCGCAAAAGCGCGGCAAGGGCACGACCATTCTCTTCTGGGGACTGATCGTTCTGCTTCTGGCGCTCATCGCCGTGTTTGGCATGTACATCGCCAAGAAGAACTTTGACGGTGACGTTGGCAAGATGTTCGCGTCCATTGGCGGCATCTTCAACAAAAACGGCAATACGGACGTAAACGCGGATCCTTCCGCAACGCCCGCTCCCGAGGCGGAGATGTATACCGCCGCGATCAGCGAATACACCGACCCGACCACGGGCGTTGTTTCGTTCGACGTGGACATTCACGCGCCGACGGGCAGCAACATTCGCATCATCACCGACGCGACGCTCAAGACCGACACCGCGACGGTTGCCGCGAACGACCGGATCATCCTCCGCATTCCACGGGATGTGTTCATGCCGAACGCGCCCGTTGACAACGAGGTGGTCACCATTACACCGAACATTCAGGCGATTTCGCCGGATGGGCAGACCATGCAGATCAAGGTTCCGGACATTACGGTTACGGTTCCCGTGCTCTCGATGACGGTTACCGAACCGGCCGCGGACACCGTGAACGCGACGTTTGACAACAGCCCGATCGCGATTATGGGTCAGGTGAACAACTACGACGGCGAGACCGCCGTGTTCATCAACGACCAGCAGGTTTATGTGGACAGCAACGGCATGTTCACGTCGTCCTATACGCCAAAGCAGGTTGCTCCACTTGTGCAGCCGACCACGTCGCCCGCAGCCGCGACGACCAGCACGGATCCTTCCGCAACGCCGAATCCGTCCACCTCGCCGAGCACGAGCCCGAGCACGTCTCCCGAAGCGACGGAGGCGGTCAGCGAAGAAACCGCCGCTGCGGAAGCGATTGACGCGGCGAACGCCCCTGTATCGACGGGTGAAACGGAAACCATCACGATTGAAGCGCGCAAGAACAACTGCGTGACCGCGCGCAAGGTAATCACTGTGGAGCCGTATACCATGCAGACCATGGCGATGGTTGTGACGAACGATCTCAAGAGCCTCTCCTCCGCGGAAGGCACCGTTACTGTAACCGGCACGATTACGCCGGGCGCGGCCATCACCGCGACGAGCTCGTCCACCGACGTAACGTTTGGTTCGCCAACGGTCAGCGACACGGGTACCTTCTCCATGGCGGTTACCATCGCCAAGGTCGGCGCCTTTGACATTACGTTGACCGGCAAGATGATCGGCTACTACGACGGTACCGCTGCGGTAACCGTGGAGCGTCCGCCGTCGGGTTCGTCCTCCGCGTTTAAGAAGGCCGCCGCGGATATTACCAAGAGCTACGACAAGATCGTCGCCGGAACCGTGACGAGCGGAGACTTTGTTGTCACCGGCAAGATCACGGAGATCATCGCGACCGATCCGTATACGATCTTCCGCGTTCAGGTTTCGGAAGGCGTCGAGGTCGTGATTGCCAACCGCAGCGCGAAGTCGACGATCAACTCCGCCGACCTGAAGGAGAAGAAGCAGGTCGCCGGTACGCTCAAGGGCATGTACTCCGATGGCAAGTCCCCGTATCTGTGGGGCTGGTTCATCTGGAATAAATAGTACGTGAAACTCTGGGCAAAAGTACACAAACAGCATAAGATCATTCAAGAGGCCGTGCGGGAGTTTTCTCTCGCGCGGCCTTCGGATGCAGAGGGCTGGAATCGCATTCTGGTCGATCTGTGCAAGCCGCTCGACCTGGCCTGCCCGGTATTGCTGAACAAGCATGTGCAGGAGCTGGCGCAGTTTAATCGGACGGTGTTTTCGCCGGGGGACTTTATGGAGAGCGTTTCCTTTGACCGCTTCGAGATTGAGATCATTCCGGAAAAGAAGAAGGACACTAAGGTCGAGTACGTCTTTCTCGACGATGAGTAACGGGCGAACGGGACACAAGGGGAGGAATCGAATCATGGAATTGTCGGATATTTTTCGCCTGGTTCCGCAGGCGGCGGAGCAGTTGCCGCACGGCGCGTTTTTAACGGCGGGCGGCGATGTCTGGAACCCAATGACCATTGGCTGGGCACAATTCGGCGTGGTCTGGGGCAAGCCGGTGGTCACCGTAATGGTTCGCAAGAGCCGCTTTACCTACGGCTTGATGGAACAGACGGATGTGTTTACCGTCAGCGTGCCGCGTTCCGGCGAACTGAAAAAAGAACTTGGCTTTTGCGGTTCCCGCTCGGGTCGGGACGTGAGCAAGGAGCGCGAAAGCGGGCTGACGCGGCTTTCCGCTCGTGCGGGCGCTGCGGACGGCGCTGCCGAGTGTGGCGCGTTCTTTGAGTGCCGCATCCTGCAAAAGCAGTTGCTTGACCTGAATACGCTGGACGCAGAAACGCGGGCAAAGTGCTACGGCGCGAACCAGGCAAGTCCGGACGGGGATCCGCATGTGCTGTATGTCGGCGAGGTACTCGCGGCCTACGAGCGCTGAGCAAAGAAATAAACGCGATACAAAACAAATACCGCCTGCAAGAACTGCAAGCGGTATTTTTATATTCACTCCACTGTATCGTTCGCGCGCCGGGGACCGGCGGGAACGGGAGCGGATGTT
>JAYFPQ010000129.1:0-25489 GCA_034927595.1 Christensenella sp. | reverse complement strand
GGCGACGTCGCCTTCTATGATTTCTTCGGTAAATACGTTGACGATTTTTGCGTTTTTAATGACCAGCGCAGCGTTGCGATTGGCCGCGTTCAGGATGGCGGCGCGAAGACGTGACTTTTGCATAAAGCTCACCCACCTTTTTGTTAGTATAGCACAAAGATTGTTAGATGCAAATACTTTGCAAGAACTTTTTTCTGTGCTAAAATAATGATAGGACTTCGAAAAGCGCCTGATTCAATATAAAAAACAACGGAAACGCACTTCTGGATAGACGATAGTTGAACCGACGAGAACAGCAAAATACGGAAAGGCGGACTTGCATATGCGAACGCTCATTCAAAACGGAACCGTCGTTCGAAGCACAGGCGTGGAACTGGCGGATGTTCTCGTTGAGAACGGATTCATCAAGCAGATTGCGCCCGGCATTTCCGCCGCGGCGGACGAGACCATCGACGCGCGCGGAAAGCTCGTCTTCGCCGGATTCATCGACACGCATACGCACTTCGATCTCGACCTCGGCGTTACCATTACGGCGGACAATTTTATCACCGGTTCGCGCGCGGCCATCCTCGGCGGAACGACCACCGTGCTCGACTTTGCGACGCAGGATCGCGGCATGACCATGCAGGACGCGTTTGACCTCTGGCAGAAAAAGGCGCAGGGTTCGAGCTGCAACTACGGCTTCCACATGGCAATTTCAGAGTGGAACGGCGAGCACGCGGTGGAAGTTGAGAGCATGGTGGCGCAGGGCGTCACTTCCTTTAAGATGTATATGGTCTACGACGCAATGCGTCTCAACGACGGCGAAATCTATGCCGCGCTGAAGCACATGGCCGCGCTCGGCTGCATTGCGGGCGTGCACTGCGAAAACTACGATATTTTAAACGAGCGCATTCACGAGCTCAACAGCGTCGGCATGCGTTCGCCGCTAGGGCACCCGCTCTCACGTCCAAACGAGGTGGAGGCGGAGGCGGTTTCGCGCTTGATGCGCATTGGCCAGCTCGCGCATGCTCCCGTTTGGGTCGTGCACCTCTCCACGCACGAGGGGCTGGAGGAGGCGCGGCGCGCCCGCGCGCGGGGGCAGGAGGTTTACCTCGAAACCTGTCCGCAGTATCTGGTGCTGGACGACTCGCGCTATGCCGAGCCGGACGCGGAGAAATTCATCATGTCCCCGCCGCTGCGTAAACCGGCGGACGAGGACGCGCTGCTTTCTGCCATGTCTGGCGGCGAGATCGACGTCATCGGCACCGACCATTGCTCGTTTATGATGAGCCAGAAGGCGCTCGGCGGCGGCGAGTTCAGTAAAACGCCAAACGGCGGCGCGGGCGTACAGAACCGCGCGCAGCTGATCTACACCTATGCGGTAAAGACCGGGCGCATCACGCTGCCGCAGATGGCGGCGTTAATGAGCGAAAACGCGGCGCGGCTCTTTGGCATGTATCCCAACCGCGGGGTTCTTGCGGAAGGCGCGGAGGCGGATATCACGGTTTATAACCCCGAAGGGGAAAGCACGATCTCATTTCGAACGAACGCGCACCATTGCGATAACTCGCCCTACGAAGGCATGCGGGTGTCCGGCTCGATTTCGGACGTGCTGCTGGGCGGCAGGCGAGTCGTTATGGACGGAAGAATCGTTCAGGAGGGCAAAGGGCGGTTCGTCTTCCGTAAACCCGGACAACGGTACCGCTCGTGAAGATCGGCTGTGTGCTGCTCGCCGCAGGCGCAGGAAAGCGCTTTGGCGGCGGCAAACTGCTCTACGAGGTTGAAGGCGAGCCGATGATCGCGCATGCGCTCCTGCTGCTCGGGTCCATTCCGTTTGCGTCCCGCGTATGTGTCGCCAGACGTGCGGATCGGGCGATTCAGACGCTCGCGCAGGAACATGGCTTTGCGGTGGTCATCAATCCCGACCCGGAACGCGGCGTTGGCACGAGTGTTTCGATTGGAACGGAGACTGTTCTGCTGTTGGAGCGCGAGCTCGACGGCATTCTCTACGCGGTGGCCGACCAGCCGTATCTGACGCCGGCGAGCGTGAAGCGGCTGCTGGAAGCCTTTGAGCAACATCCGGAGCGTATCGTTTCCCTGTCCTGGCAGGGCAAACGCGGAAATCCGGCCATCTTTCCGCTGGATTTCTGGAGCGAGCTGATGCAGCTTCGCGAGGACGTCGGCGGGGCGGCGGTGATCCGGCGGCATCCGGAGAGCCTCCTGCTGGTGGAAGCGGATTTGGCGCGGGAACTCGAAGACATGGATACTCGAGGCGCCAAGATCGAACAATAGCCATTCCCGATGACCGGGAAACAAAGGAAGTAACAGTATGATCGAACTGATCAAAGGACATATCATAGAAGCTAAGACATTCGGCGATCCCGTGATTACGGAGAACGGCTATCTTGCGGCGGAGAACGGCGTTGTACTCGGCGTGTATTCCGCACTGCCGGAGCGTTTTTCGGGCGTTCCCGTGACCGATTATTCCAATCAGCTCGTGTTGCAGGGCTTTTGCGACATGCACCTGCACGCGCCGCAATACCCCATGCTCGGTATGGGGATGGATCTGCCGCTCATGGACTGGCTCAAGGCCTACACGTTCAAAACGGAAGCGCGGTTTGCGGATTTAGACTTCGCGCGGCTGGCCTATTCCCGCCTGACCGCCGAACTCGTGAAGAACGGTACCACGCGGGTTTGCATCTATTCGTCGACGCATACGGACGCAACGCTGATTCTCATGGAAGAGCTGGAGCGCGCGGGCATCGGTGGCTATGTCGGCAAGGTCAACATGGACCGCGACAGCGGCGAGTGCCAGGAGGAAACGCTGGAAAGCGAGCGCGAAACCCTGCGCTGGCTGGAAGGGTGCGGACGTTTTGCAACGATCAAACCGATTCTGACACCGCGGTTTACGCCAAGCTGCACAAATGAACTGATGGACTGGCTCGGCAAGCTTGCGGGCGAGCGGGGGCTCTTTGTGCAGAGCCACCTGAGCGAGAACTACAAAGAGATTGAACTCGTCAAACAGCTGCATCCGGACTGCGAGCAATACTGGCAGACCTACGAGAAATACGGCCTCTGGTCGGATCATACGATCATGGCGCACTGCGTCCATTCCGACGCGCGGGAGCAGCAGGCGATGATTGACCACAACGTGCTCTGCGTGCACTGCCCGGACTCCAACATCAACATCTGCAGCGGGTTTGCGCCTGTGCGGCAGATGAAGAACCGCGGGGTCTGGCTCGCGCTGGGCTCAGATATCGCTGGCGGCGCACAGCTGCCCATGCTGCAGGTGATCACCGGATGCCTCCGGATGTCCAAGGCACGTGCCATTGCGACCGAGGGCGCGGAGCCGTTCTTAACCGTTGGCGAGGCGTACTACCTCGCAACAAGCGGGGGCGCGCGGTACTTCGGGGACAAAGACGGATTTGCCCCGGGCAATCCGCTCCACGCGGTCGTGCTCAACGAGGCGCAGCTTCCACCCAGCGCGCGAGAGTTAACGGTCAAGGAGCGCTTCGAACGCGCGGTTTACCTGGCGGACGACCGTGCCATCTCGGCGGTCTACGGCGCCGGAAGAAAAATAAAGTAACTTTAACAGCAGCGGAATTGCTCCGCTGCTGTTTGTTTTTTGAAGATCGCGAACGGGTAACACCCGGTGTGTGATTCCATTACGGACAGAGAAGTTCGCTTCCTGTTAAAATTCGTTCACAAGGGAGGCAGGGAAATACCACCTTTGTATCGAATAATAAAGCAAGGCAAAGAACAATGAAACTTGCCGAAGAAGGAGTGGTAACATGCGTATTTCGATTACAGGAAAAAACCTCGAAATCTCCGATTACCTCAATGAGCTCGTCAACAAGAAGGTTGGCAAACTCGAACGGTTCTTTCCGCAGGACACCGAGGTGTTTGTCACACTCTCCGTCGAGCGGAACCGCCACATCGTAGAGGTAACCATCCCCTATGAAGGCGGCGTGATCCGCGGAGAAGAGATTACCGGAGACATGTACGCATCCATCGACAATGTGCTCGACAAACTCGAAAAACAGATCATTCGCCATCGTACCCGGCTGGAGAAGTGCCTGCGCGCCGGCGCGGTTCGCGAAATCGAAACCCGCTTTGGCGCAGAACTCGACGAAGCGGACGAGGAAGGACCAAAGATCGTTCGCGTCAAACGCTTTGCGATCAAGCCCATGAGCGAAGAGGAGGCCATGCTCCAGATCGAAATGGTCGGGCACTCGTTCTATGTCTTCCTCAATTCGGAAACGAACCAGATGAACGTGCTCTACAAGCGCAAGGACGGCGACTACGGCCTGATTGAGCCGGAGATGTAAACGCTTTTTCCGTCCAAGCAAATAACGCAACATACAATCAGCCCGGCGCATATGCGCCGGGCTGATTTTGCGTTTCTACTTTACGTTTCTATATTGCGTTTCTATATTGCGTTTCGTTACTTCAGGTTTTCCGGATTCAGGCAGAGCAGTTCCGGCAGGACGAAGCGCCCGTCCTTGCGGATCAGCACGTCGTCAAACCAGATTTCGCCGCCGCCGTATTCCGGCGTTTGAATCAGCACGATGTCCCAGTGCTGGCTGGACTTGTTGCCGTTGTCGCAGTCGTCGTAGCAGGCGCCGGGGGTAAAGTGAATGCTGCCGGCAATCTTCTCGTCAAAGAGCGTGTCCTTCATCGGGAAGGTGATAAAGGGGTTCACGCCAATGGCAAACTCGCCGACATAGCGCGCGCCTTCGTCGATGTCGAGCTGCTTGTTGATGCGCTCGGTATCGTTTGCGGTTGCCTTCACGATCTTGCCGTGCTCAAACGTAAACTGGATGTCCGTATAGGTGAACCCGCCTTCCAGCGATGGGGTGTTGTAGGTGATGACGCCGTTCACGCTGTCCCGAACCGGCGCGGTAAAGACCTCTCCATCCGGAATGTTGACGCGACCGGCGCACTTGATCGCGGGAAGGCCCTTGATTGAGAACGTCAAATCGGTGTTCTTCGCGGTCAGGCGAACTTTGTCCGTGCGCTCCAGAAGCGCTTTGAGCGCGTCCATCGCCTTGTCCATCTTGCCGTAGTCGAGGTTGCAGACGTTGAAATAGAAGTCCTCAAAGGCTTCCGTGCTCATGTCCGCAAGCTGCGCCATACCGGGCGAGGGATAGCGCAACACGACCCACTTGGTTTTTGGAACGCGAATCTCGCCATGTACGGGCGTCCAGTAATACTTCATGTAGGCGTTCATCTGCTCGCCGGGCACGTCGGCCATTTCGCTCGCGTTTGAGCCGCCGCGCACGCCGATAAACGCCTGCATCTGCGACATCAGCGCGGCGTCCACCTGCGCGAGGCGCGTGAGCTGCTCCGGCGTGGCGTGCAGCAGCAGTTCGCGGTCAAACTTCTTATCGCCCAGCCAAAGGAACGGAACGCCGCCCGCCTTGTAGACTTCCTTAATGAGCGCACGGGCAAGGTCGTCGTTTCCGCCAATGCTCTCGATGAGCACGTTTTCGCCGGGCTGCACGGCGCAGGAAAAGTTGACGAGGCCTTCCGCCAGCTTGAGAATTCGTTGGTCAAACATGATAGTTTCCTCCTGTTCAGATCGAAAGACAATCTGCTCTATGGTTTCGGATGACTCCGGATTGAGCGCTCTTATTATCGCACAGGCAAATCAAAAACGCCAGAGCCCAACCGGCTCCGGCGCTGGATTGTGCACGTATCAGGCGTTTGTGTTGTAGATTTTTCTTAATTTTTTTGGGGAGGGGGAATCCGATCAGGCGTTTGTGTTGTAGATTTTTTTTACAGATTCGCCGTTTGGCATCACGATCACAAACACGGAGAGCAGGAAAACGCCCATCGATACCGCAACCACCCAACGGATGGGCAGCGCGTCGCCAATTGCCCCGGCGATGATCTGTCCGATGATGGTTCCAAGGATGCTGAGCATCTGAAACAGACCGTTGAAGCGACCGCGCATCTCGTCCGGCAGGTAGTTTTGCGTGCTGGAGATGCGAATGTTGTAGCTCGTGACGCCGAGCATACCCTCGACGAACATGAGCACCAGCATGATCCAGAACGGAAGAAACAGATACGCGCCGTCGATGATGGAGATCACGATGTAGACCAGCAGCGCGATGTTGTACTTCTTATGCGCCGGGTAGCGGAAGAAATAGTGCACCCCGCCGCCGACGAGCCGGCCAATCGTGTTTGCGCCCATGACGAAGGAATACTGCATGACCCCGTCCACGCCGGTCAGGCTCTTGAAATATGGCAGCGCGAGCGTCATGCAGATACCGCTGGTCAGCATCATCACAAAAAAGAACCAGGTGATCGTGTTGAGCCCGCGCTCACGCTTGAGGTAGGCAAAACCGTCCTTCAGGTCGCGTACAAACTGGGAACCGTTGAAGCAAATGTTCGCGTTTGCCTCCGCATGCGGTTCCACCGCCTTGATCTGCGTTTCAAAGATCGCGGCAACTAGAAACGTGAGCGCGTTGAACAGGAACAGCGGAGCAAGTCCGATGGTCTTGTAGCAAAGTCCGGCAATCGGTACCATAATCGCGGTGCTGAGCGGGTAGATGAGGCTCGAAATCGAATAGGCGCGTGTGTAGTTCCCCTCGGCAATCAAAGTCGGATAAAAACTATCGTAGGCAACGCTGTAGATGCTGTCGATGGAACCAATCACCATAGAAAGCAGTAAATATACAGTGTAGTTGAAAAAGCCTTTTAATAGCAGGAGGAAGAATACCGCAAACAGAGCGGCGGAGAGAAAGTCCAGCGAGTAGATGACGCGCTTTCTGGAAAAGCGGTCGAGGTACGGTCCCGCAACCATGGGCAGCACGATACGCGGCAAACCGTAGCAAATCATAAACGTCGCATAAAGCAACACAGAGTCGGTTTTATCCAGAACGAGCAGGCCAATGGCAAAGCCGGCGACCGCGTTGCCAAGCATGGAAACAACGGTACCAATGGTCAATATCGTAAAGTCTTTTGTCCAGAGCGGCTTCAGTTCCTTACCCATGCGGAGTAATATATCACTACGATTCCTGCTTGTAAAGATACATAATGCATACTTTTGGAAAAGTGTATACAACCTGCGCTCAATCGCAACATGATTGACGAAACGGGTTCGTTATTCTATCATAAGTATAATAGGCTGAGTTTCAGGGTTCGTTGTTTACAAGAAAGAATCCGGATCTCTGCCCGAAAGGAGGGCGGCCTCGGTTGGTTTCCCATTTAGTAGAAGAACATACGGCTCGAGCGGTGCTGATGGAAGCGCAGCGTAGCGGGGCGGATTATGCGGAGCTGTTCGTTGAGGATACACAGAGCACACGAATCGAAATGATCGACGGCAAGGTCGAGTCCGCGAACTACGCGCGCCTCTGCGGGGCGGGCGTTCGCGTGCTGCTCGGCACGAAGAGCGCCTATGCGTACAGCGCGGATACCAGCGAGCGGGCGCTGCTCGAAACCGCGCGTGCGGCCGCCGCCGCGCTCGGAGAGGCGAAGCACGCGCCGAACGAAACGATTTTGCTCGCGCAGACGCGCCATACAACGCCCGTTCTACTGCCGTTTGACCAGATTGGCAACGCAGATCGCATTCGGGTGATGCGCGAGGGCGCGCGGGTCATGAAGGACGCGTCCAGCGAGGTCACGCAGGCGCTCGTTCGTTATCTCGACCAGGTGCAGCGTGTGACCATTGTTTCGACGGACGGGGTTTTCGTTTCCGACGAGCGCCCGCGCACGCGGATCTTTTTGCAGGCGGTCGCCATGAAGAACGGCGAGGCGCAGACGGGTTACGACGGGCCGGGCTGCTGCCGCGGATTCGAAGCGTATCGGGATGTGATTGACGTGGCAAAGAGCGCGCAGGTTGCCGCCGATATGGCGGTGACCATGCTGCATGCGCCGGAGTGCCCGGCGGGGTATCTGCCGGTCGTCATCGACGGCGGTTTCGGCGGGGTCATCTTTCACGAAGCTTGCGGGCATTCGCTGGAGGCGACGGCGGTTGGGCGCAACAACTCCGTGTTCTGCGGAAAGCTCAATACGAAGATCGCCGCGGATTGCGTGAGCGCCGTGGACGACGGCACGCTCCCCGGCGAGTGGGGCTCCATCAACGTGGACGACGAAGGCGGCGCGCCGAAACGGAACCTTCTCATCGAGAACGGCATATTAAAAGGATATTTAATCGACAAGCTTGGCTCGCGGCGAATGGACATGCCAAGCACTGGCTCCTCGCGGAGGCAGGGTTACACCTATGCACCAACCTCGCGTATGACGAATACGTTCATCTGCGCGGGAACGGACGACGAGGAGGAAATGATCGCCTCCATGGGCGAAGGGCTGTACGCAAAGAAGATGGGCGGCGGCTCCGTCAACCCGCCGACGGGTGAATTCAACTTTACGGTTGCGGAAGGGTACTGGGTGCGAAACGGTAAAATCGTTTCACCGGTGCGCGGCGCAACGCTGATTGGCAAGGGAGCCGAGGTTCTGCAAAAGATCGACCGCGTCGGCAGAACCATGTGGATGGCGCCCGGCATGTGCGGCTCTCTGAGTGGCTCGGTGCCGACCAACGTCGGCCAGCCGCGGTTGCGCGTGTCCGGCATCACCATTGGCGGCAAAGGGGGCGCAATCGAATGACGTATTCCGAGTTTTCGAAACGGGCGATGGTCTATGCAGCCGAAAAGGGCTGCGCATCCTGCGAGCTGTTTTACGCCAACGGCGAGTCGTTTGAAGTAAACGCAAACGGCGGCGAGATCGACCGCTACAGCGTCAGCCGCGAGGCGGGCGTTTCCGTGCGCGTTTCGCTGGGCGGACACGAAGGGTATGCGTATACGGAGGCAATTGGCGAGCCGGAGCGCCTCGTCGACCACGCGATGGACAACGCCGCGTGCATCGACAGCGAGGACGAGCACCCGATGCAGACGAAGCAGGCGTATCGCGCGATCACGCGCGAGGATTCCGCGCTCAAGAACAGGAGCGAGTCGGAGCGCATCGCTCTGGCAAAGCAGCTGGAGGAACTCTGTTTTCAGCAAGACCCGCGCGTCAAGCGCGTGGTGTATTGCACCGTGGAGTATGGCGCGGGCAGCGTTGTTATGGAGAATTCGCTGGGACTCTGCGCTGAGAAATCTTCGAATAGCTCCGTGATCTATGTGATGCCGTCTGTTCAGGAGGGCGAGGAGGTGCAAACCGGCTTTGCGTTCCGAATGGGCAGGGACGCGACGGACGCGGAAGGCTGCGCCAAGGAAGCGGTCGAGGACGCGCTGAGCAAGCTCGGCGGCTCGCCCGTGGACTCCGGCTGCTATCGCGTGCTGCTCAAACCATACGCGATGTGCGACCTGCTCGCTGCGTTTGCGCCAATGTTCTCGGCGGACGAAGCGCAGAAGGGCTGTTCCCTGCTCGCGGGCAAGGAGGGGCAGTCGATCGCCAACGAACGCGTAACGCTCTGGGACGACCCGTTCGACCCCGTTGCACCGCGTGCGTTCGACGGCGAAGGCACACCCTGCGAAACGAAGGCGGTGATTCAGCGCGGCGAACTGAAAACCCTGCTGCATAACCTCAAGACGGCGAAGAAGGCGGGGGTGCAGAGCACTGGCAACGCAAGCCGGCGCAGCGCGGCGTCCACCGTTGGCATTGCGCCTTCCGTGTTCCGGCTGGAATGCGGCGACTCTACTTATGATACGCTATTGGCAGAGTTGAAGGATGGCCTCGTGATCGCCGAGCTCGAAGGGCTGCATGCGGGCGTGGACGCAGTCTCCGGCGATTTCTCGCTCAAGGCGAGCGGGTTTCTCGTGGAAAATGGTGCGATTGTTCGACCGGTTTCGAACATTACGGTCGCGGGGAACTTTGTCGCGCTGCTCAAAAATGTATTCGCACTTGGCAGCGATATTCGATACTCCCTGCCGCACGGCGGATGCTTTGCTTCGCCGAGCGTGCTGGTGAACGAACTGACGGTTGCCGGGTGCTAACAGAACGCTTTTCGAGGCAGAAAAAACGAAGAAAACACCCGGTTTTTGAAAAGAATAGATTGACACCGCACCTCTGATATGATAATGTTTCAAGGTGCCCCGCAAAGGGGCTCGCTTTATGATGTTTTGACCGAATTTACGGAGGGTATTGACCATGGCAGCAGATGCACGCGTAAAAATCACACTGGCTTGCACCGAGTGCAAGCAACGCAATTACAACACCTTTAAGAACAAAAAGAACGATCCCGACAGGCTTGAGTTCAGCAAGTATTGCCGCTTCTGCCGCAAGCATACCACGCATCGCGAATCCAAATAACGGAAAGCGACGAAAGAGGAACGATATGGCACAGATTGATAGCAAACTGTCGAAGGACGCAAAGCCCGCGGAGAAGAAGATCGCGAAGATCGACACGCACAGTACGCACAAAAAGCCGCTCTGGAGCACGGTTGGCAAAAAGCTGCTGCTTCCGGCGAGCATTCTGTTTGTGCTGGTGGGTCTTGCGCTCGCCGCATACAGCGTGCTGCAGATCGTAACCCCCGATGGCTCGACCATGTCGCTTGGTCTCAAGATCGCCAGCATCGTGCTCGGTCTGCTGATCGCCGCATCGGGCGTTCTCGGCCTGTTCAAGCAGAGAGGCAAGCACCTTATGACGCTTGGCGCGCTCTCGCTCGTTTACGCCATCATCATTCTGACGGCTACGGCGAAGATGGGCACCATCGTGCTGGTTCTTGGCATCGTTGCGGTTGTCGCTTCCCTGTTCTACGTGTTTGCGGTGGACGGGAAATACGAAACCGGCCTGATTCGCTTCTTCCGTGAAATGACGGGCGAAGTCAAGAAGCTCACCTGGCTTTCCGGCAAGGAGCTCTTCAGCCACACGCTGGCGGTTATCGTCTTCGTGCTCGCCATGGCGGCGCTGATTTACCTTCTCGACCTCGCTTTCTCGAGCGGCTTTGGCGCACTGAGCAGTATCAATATCGGTTAAGGAGCAATGAGCGTGCAGGAAGCAAAATGGTACGTGGTTCATACCTATTCCGGGTATGAGAACAAGGTAAAAGAAGACCTTGAAAAATCCGTGGAAAACGCAGGCCTTCAGGATGTAATCCTCGAGGTCAAATATCCCACGGAGGAAACCATCGAGATTTTGCCCAACGGGAAGCGGAAAGTGACCCAGCGTAAGGTGTTCCCCGGATATGTCATGGTGAAAATGCTCGTGGATGTGTTCGAAAAGGAACGTCCCACGGAGCAGGGCGGCGGAAAGTCGATCGATCTCGTGATGAACCCGCGCGCCTGGTACGTGGTTCGCAACACCCGCGGCGTGACCGGATTCGTGGGCCCGGGCAGCAAGCCCGTTCCGTTGTCCGATGAAGAAGTCACCGCGATGGGCGTCGAGCGGATTCCGATCATGCTCAACATCGAGGTTGGCGAGACGGTTCGCGTCATCTCCGGCCCGCTGGAGAACTTCACCGGCCGTGTCGAAGCGCTGGACATTGAACGCCAGAAGATCAAGCTGACGGTCTCCATGTACGGCAGAGAGACACCCGTCGAGCTGGATTTTGTACAGGTTCAGAGAATCTAGTAAACAGCCGAAGAACTATTCGGCAAACAATCGTCTGTAACGCGCTCGCGCGTATATAGAATGTGGAAGGGGAGGCACCCCGATTACCACAACCAATTAAAACGGAGGGAACTGCAATGGCAAAGAAAATCCAAGGCTACGTAAAGCTGCAAATTCCTGCGGCGAAAGCGACGCCAGCCCCGCCGGTCGGTCCGGCGCTGGGTCAGCAGGGCGTCAACATCATGGCTTTCTGCAAAGAGTTCAACGAACGCACGCAGAAGTCCGCCGGGCTCATCATCCCGGTCGTCATCACGGTTTATCAGGACCGCTCGTTCTCGTTCATCACCAAGACGCCTCCCGCGGCTATTCTGATCAAGAAAGCCTGCGGCATTGAGACCGCGTCCGGCGTACCGAACAAAACCAAAGTGGCCACCATTTCCAAGGCGCAGATCAAAGAGATTGCCGAGCTGAAAATGCCCGACCTCAATGCCGGCAGCCTGGAAGCGGCCATGTCCATGATCGCGGGCACCGCTCGCAGCATGGGCGTCATCGTCGGGGACTGAGGAGGAGCGAACAATGAAACACGGCAAAAAGTACACTGCAAGCAAGAACAGCATCGAAGCGCAGAAGCTCTACGATGTTCATGAAGGTCTTGACCTCGTCGTGACCACCGCCAAGGCGAAGTTCGACGAAACCATTGAAGCTTCCGTTCGCCTCGGCGTTGACCCGCGTCACGCGGATCAGCAGGTTCGCGGCGCGGTCGTTCTGCCGCACGGCACGGGCAAAAAGGTTCGCGTCCTCGTGTTCGCCAAGGCCGACAAAGCCCGCGAAGCGCAGGAAGCTGGCGCCGACTATGTTGGCGACGAAGACCTCGTAAAGAAGATTCAGACCGAGAACTGGTTCGAGTTCGACGTTTGCGTCGCGACCCCGGATATGATGGGCGTCGTCGGTCGCATCGGTCGTGTGCTCGGCCCGAAGGGCCTCATGCCGAACCCGAAGTCCGGCACGGTGACGATGGACGTTGCGAAAGCCGTTGCGGACATCAAAGCCGGTAAAGTCGAGTACCGCGTGGACAAAACCTCCATCGTGCACTGCCCGATCGGTAAGGCTTCCTTCGGCGTAGAGAAACTCGAAGAGAACCTGACCACGCTGATGGACGCAATCGTCAAGGCGAAGCCGTCCGCCGCGAAGGGCACCTACCTCAAGAGCGTTGTCATCAGCGCGACGATGGGCCCGGGCGTCAAGTTCAATACCCTCAAGTTCTAGCAACAATACGGCTGGGGAGGCTGTTATGGCCTTCCCGGTCGGTTTTGTTTTCGAAAACCGCGTGTTTTCGTTGACAAAGCGAATTCACTATGGTAATCTTTCTAAGGTTACAAATCGCCCAAGACAGCCGGCAGCGGGGAACCGCATAAGTCCTGCCGAGGTGACGCGTGCAACAATCGAGCAATCGATCCAATTGTTTGTATGCAATCCTTCTGTCTTGTATGGGCGGAAGGTTTTTTTAGTTTCCAATTGCAAGGAGGTGAAACAATCAGATGGCAAATATCCAGAACATTGAACGCAAAGCGGAACAGGTTTCGGTCGTCGCCGAAAAGATCAAGAAGGCGCAGTGCATCGTCGCGTTCGATTACCGCGGAATCACCGTTGCGGAGGATACCGAGCTGCGCGCGGAAATGCGCAAAGCGAACGTAGAATACGCGGTCATCAAGAACCACATCGTGGAGCGCGCTTGTGAAGCAGCGGGAATCGAAGCGAAGCACGCATCGTTCCTCAAGGGACCCAGCGCATTCGCGTTTGGTTACGACGACGTCGCCGCCCCGGCGCGCATCCTCAAGGGCTTCATCAAGAAGGCCAAGAAGTGCGAACTCAAGGGTGGTATCCTTGATACGAGTCTCTTGACCGCAGCGCAGGTCGAGGCAATCGCCGACATGCCGAGCCGCGAGGTGCTCATTGCACGTATGCTGGGCTCCATGATGTCCCCGATTTCCAAGCTCGCAATCGCAATCAACGAGATCGCAAAGAAACAGGACGGCGCGCAAGCGTAACATAGTCCGCAAAGAACAACAACTACACTAAAAATTGCGGACTTTCCGCAGAAAATTGAATTGGAGGATTTTATGGATAAGGCACAATTGATCGCTGATATCAAAGCGATGTCCGTTCTGGACCTGTATGAGCTCGTGAAGGCTCTCGAAGAGGAATTCGGCGTATCCGCCGCCGCGACCGCCGTTGCCGTCGCCGGCCCCGCTGCCGCCGCAGAAGAAGTGGAAGAGAAGACCGAATTCGACGTCATCCTCAAGGATGTCGGCGCCGAAAAGATCAAGGTCATCAAGGTTGTCCGCGAACTCACCGGTCTTGGCCTCAAAGAAGCCAAGGACGTGGTCGACGGCGCACCGAGCAAGGTCAAGGAAGGCGTCAACAAAGAAGATGCCGAGAAGATCGTCGCTTCTTTCAAAGAAGTGGGCGCAACCTGCGAAATCAAGTAAAGAAACGCGTTTCAACCAAACCGGTTCGGGTCTCCCGAGCCGGTTTGTTTTTTATTAGAAGTGGGCGCGACCTGCGAAATCAAATAAGAGAGTATTCTCTTATAAAGCAGCCCAGTTTTCTGGGCTGTTTTTTATTATGCAAATTCACGAGTTCGTTGTTTATAATGCCTCTTCGCATTGCCAACTAAGTCGAATCATGATAAACTGACAAGCATCAAAACGTTGTTAAACACATCGTATCCATTGTTTACATAGGGGTGGTTTCATGATCATTGTCGGAATCTGCGGCGCGAGCGGCAGCGGAAAGAGCACACTCGCCAAGCGAATTCAGGATTCGCTGGCCTGCAGCTGCACCATCATCGGTCAGGACTGCTACTATCGCAATTTCCCCGAGCTGCCGTTTTCCGAGCGAATTAAGCTCAACTACGACGAGCCGAACATCTTCGACTTTGACGAGCTCCTTTCGGACATCGCCCTGCTGGAAAGCGGGCAGCCGATTTCGACAAAAGGCTACGATTACGTCAACTACCTGCGTGCGGACACGCCGGACGTGCTGATTCAGCCGCCGGAGGTGCTCGTGCTCGAAGGAATCCACATGTTCTACGACAAACGCCTCTGCGAGAAAATGGCGCTCAAGGTGTACCTGCATGTGGACGTCGACATCTGCCTGCTTCGGCGCATAAAACGGGACATCAAGGCGCGCGGGCGCTCCATCGACAACATTGCCGAGCAATATCTGGAAACCGTAAAGCCGGTCTACGAAAAGTACATCGTAAACTACATCAACGACGCGGACTTTGCCGTCATGCGCGGGGGTAAGAACAAAATGGCGATCGACGCCATCTCAGCCTACCTAACGACCAAGGTGCTGGCGGAACGGTTCGACACCACACCGAACGTCGAGGGCGATCTTTCGCCAAGCGACGTTTTGCCAAACGAAGACTGATTGCGCGTGATTTGCGCAATTGCAGAGACCATCGAACCAACCGGAAAGGAGCCGATCCATATGCGGGAAGAAATCGAAGAACAGTTTGATTCGCAGACGCCGCCGGAGCCGGAACAGCACCACATACACCACGGGGATCCAAATGAACGCCCGCGGCATGGCGCTGGGCGCGTGATCGCCTATTTTATCGTGATGATTGTGCTCAACGTACTGCTCGCGGTCTATACGCTCTATATGCTCGGTTACGCACTCGCGTTTGACTGGTCGATTCTCCAAACCGGCAGCCTTCAGGCGATCTTTGAATCCGCGCTGCAACTGTTGCTGCTGTTCTCCCCGGCGATTTTGACGATTCTGGCAAACCGGCTGCTCTATCGCGCGTTTCGCGGTTGGCGGCGCTTTCCGCGCGGCACCTGGTTCTTCGCACTGCTCGCGATTCTCGTGGTGCAGGCGGCTACGGTTATGCTGATCTTTGGCTACGGCTACGTCGAAGGGGCAAACGGGCTGAACATCGAAACCATTCGTTCGCAAATCGCAAACTGATCGAATATACCGCTGTGTGAAACGGCGGACATGCGTATGTGCAGGAAAATTTGAGTTTTCCTGCACATTATGATTACTATAGCATTCAAGACGCAGGTATGTTAAAATACCTTAACAATTATGTGACGGAGTTCCTGCATGAAAATACTTTTAAGCAACGACGACGGCGTATTTGCCACCGGGATTCGAGCGCTGGCGACGGAGCTGAGCAAACAGAACGAAATCTACGTTTCCGCACCGGACTCCGAACGCAGCGCGGTCAGCCGGGCAATGACGCTGTTCAGCCCGATTCGCGCGCGAAAGACAACAATCAAAGGCTTGCCGGGCGTTCCGGCCTACGCAATCTCCGGAACGCCGGTGGATTGCGTGCGGCTCGCGCTGGGCAATCTCTTTCCGAATCCGGACTTGGTCGTCTCCGGCATCAATCACGGTCCGAATCTGGGCACGGACGTGCTCTACAGCGGCACCGTCGCGGCGGCGCACGAAGCCGCACTGCTGGGGTATCAGTCCATCGCCGTTTCGTGCCTTTCCTACGACGCGGAGAACATCGAAACCGCTGCGCGCGTCGCGGCCATCGCGGTCGAATACGTGTCCAAGCACCCAATGGCGTTTGGCACGCTGCTCAACGTCAACGTGCCGGGCATTCCGTTTGAAGAGCTCAAGGGTGTAAAGGTCGCGCCGCTGAGCGTTCAGCAATATGCGCTGGAGTTTGTCGAGCGCGAGGACCCGATGGGGCGCACTTACTATTGGGCGCCGTGTGGCTGCACCACCAACACGGACGGGTTGGACGAGGACAACCGCTGGGCGCGCGAAGGATACGTTACGCTCACGCCGCTGACCTACGATCTAACGCATACCTCTCGATTGGAAGAAATGACAAAAGAGAGCCTGAATTGGACGGAACAACGCTAAAATAGCGCCTGCTTTGGCAGAATTCGAACGCAACGGGAGGGAATACGCGACATGGACGCATTGTTTTCAATGATGGAAAAGCAGTATTCAACCTTTTCCAAGGGACAAAGGCGCATCGCAGAGTACATCTTTAACGCATACGACGACGCGGCGTTTATGACGGCCGCGAAGCTCGGCGAGCGCGTTGGCGTCTCCGAATCCACGGTCGTGCGATTTGCCTATATGCTCGGTCTAGACGGCTATCCCGCGCTGCAGGAGGCGCTGCAGGACCTGATTCGCCATCGGCTGACCAGCGTGCAGCGGATTCGTCTCGCGGCGAACATCCCCCAGCAGGACGTTCTGAAAACCGTGCTCACGTCGGACATGAACAACATTCGCGCAACGATCGATATGATCGACAACGATAGTTTCGACGGCGCGATCAATGCAATTCTGCGCGCAAGGCGCATCTACGTGCTCGGTATTCGCAGCGCAATGTCGCTGGCGCAGTTTCTTACCTATTATTTAGATTATGTTTGCGACAACGTCATGTTCGTCAACGGCGCGGTGCAGGACATTCACGAGCGCATGCTCCGCGTGGACTCGACCGACGTTTGCTTTGGCATCAGTTTTCCGCGCTACAGCGCGCGTACCGTAGACGCGATGAAATACGCCAAGTCCAAGGGCGCGACGCTGATTGCGCTGACGGACATGCCGACGTCGCCCGTGGCGCGCATTTCGGACTTTACACTCTGCGCCAGAAGCGACATGGCCTCCTTTGCAGATTCGCTCGTCGCGCCGCTCTCGCTGATCAACGCGATCATCGTCGCCATCGGGCACGCACGCAAGGACGAGGCCTATCAGCACCTGACGCAACTCGAAGAGGTTTGGCACGCAGAGGGCGTCTACCTGTCCGAAACGCTCAAAGAGGAGCGTACATGATCGTATTCGTGATTGGCGGCGGCCCCGCGGGCATGATTGCCGCGGTGCACGCGGCGCAGAACGGGCACGACGTAACGCTCTTTGAACGCAACGAAAAGCTCGGCAAAAAACTCTACATCACCGGAAAAGGCCGCTGCAACGTCACCAACACCGCCGACCGGGACGCGTTCTTTGCGCATGTGCTCAAAAATCCGCGGTTTCTCTACAGTGCGTTTTCGCATTTTGACAACAATGCCTTGATGGAGCAGATCGAGCGCGCGGGCGTTCCGCTCAAGACGGAGCGCGGCGGGCGGGTGTTTCCCGCGTCCGACAAATCGAGCGACATCCTTCGCGCCTGCGAGCGCATGCTTCGGGATGCGGGGGTGAGCATTCGGCTCAACACGCGCGTGGATGAGATTCTTGTGCAAAACGGCGCGGTCAGCGGCATTCGCGTTGGCGCGGAAACGCTGCCCTGCGGCGCGGTGATCGTCGCCACCGGCGGTGTCTCGTACCCGCAGACGGGGTCGACGGGGGACGGGTACTTGTTTGCAAAAGCGGCAGGGCACGCGGTGGAGCAGCCGTTGGCCTCGCTCGTTCCGCTCGAAACCGAGGAACTCTGGCCGCGCTCGCTTGCAGGACTGACCCTCAAGAACATAACGCTAAGTGCAAAGCGAGGCAAGAAAGAAGTTTTTTCCGAGCTGGGCGAACTGTTGTTTACGCACTTTGGCGTGAGCGGCCCGCTCGTGCTTTCGCTCTCCGGCGTCATCGCCGCCGAACCGGCGGGAACGCAACTGTTTATCGATCTCAAGCCTGCGCTCACGCGCGAACAGCTCGACGCACGTATCCTGCGGGACTTAATGGAGGGCGCGCGCCAACAGGTCAAGACCGCGCTGCATGCGCTCTTGCCCGCGCGGCTATTGGAGATTGTACTGGAACTGGCGGGGGTCAATGGAGCCTTGCCGGTTGGCGAGTTTTCAAAAGCAATGCGGCTGAGTCTCGTGGAAACGCTCAAGGCGCTGCCGCTGACGGTTTCCGGCGCGCGCGGGCTCAACGAAGCGGTCATCACGCGCGGCGGAGTCAGCGTGAAGGATGTGAACGCCTCCACCATGGAGTCCAAGCTAGTTTCCGGTCTCTATTTCGCGGGCGAGGTGCTCGATCTGGACGCGACGACCGGCGGATATAACCTACAGATTGCCTGGTCGACGGGCGCGCTCGCGGGCGACAGCATTCAGGAGTAAGCAATTTATGGCAGAACATCTCAACATCGCAATCGACGGGCCGTCCGGCGCGGGGAAGTCCACGCTGGCGAAGGCGGTTGCGAAAAAACTGAACATTCGCTATCTCGACACTGGGTCCATGTACCGCGCCATGGCGCTGTTTGCCATACGGCGCGGCGTCAGCGTCACCGATGAGGCTGGGCTGAAGACAATTCTGCCGGACGCGGACATTTCGGTTCTCTACGATGAACGGGGACAGCGCGTGCTGCTCTGCGGCGAGGACGTAACCGACCAGCTGCGTACCCAGGAGCTTTCCATGGGCGCGTCGACCGTCAGCGCGCATCCCTGTGTGCGACAGAAGCTCGCGGAGCTTCAGCGCGAGGTCGGGCGCAATTACGACGTCGTCATGGACGGGCGCGACATCACGACCAATGTGCTGCCGCATACAAAGCATAAGTTTTACGTGACGGCTTCCGCCGAAGTGCGAGCCGAGCGTCGATTCAACGAGCTGCGTGCGCGCGGGGATACAACGCAGGCTTACGAGCAGGTGCTCGCCGAGCTCAAACTGCGCGATCACAACGACAGCACGCGCCCCTACATGCCGCTGCGTCAGGCGGAGGACGCGATGCTGATTGATACCAGCGCGCTTTCCATCGAGCAGGCTCTCGACGTATTACTGAACGCCATTGCGCAAAAGGAGGCGGAGCGGGCATGATCTATTATCTGGTAAAGTTTCTGCTCACGCCGTTCTTCTGGCTGCTGTTCTGGCCAAACATCAAGAACTTCAACCGGTTGTTCTTCCGCGGGGCGGGCATCATCATCTCCAACCATTTTTCGCTGAGCGATCCGATTCGGCTTGCGTTTGTTGTGCCGCGGCCGATGCACTTTATGGCGAAGCAGGAGCTGTTTGATTCCAAGATCAAACGCTTCTTTCTCACGCAGCTGCTCGCGTTTCCGGTCTACCGCAAACAGGCGGACATGCTCTCGCTCAAGCAGGCGATGATCGTGCTCGAAAAGAAGCACATCTTCGGCATCTTCCCGGAGGGACGGCGTTCCATCACGGGCGAGCTGGACTCGTTTGAAAAGGGCGCGGCATTCCTCGCGCTGCGTTGCAATGCGCCAATCATTCCCATCTATGTCGATCCATATTGGAAGAAGCGCAGGCGCTTAAGAATGATTGTCGGCGAGCCGATTGACGCAAAACAGGTATCGGAAACCTACGCGGGACGCGGAGTGGACGCGGTGACGGAAGCCATTCGTGACCACATGCAGCTATTGAAAAACGAGATGGAGCTGATGCCGTAATGCGCGTATTGCTGGCAAAAAACAGCGGGTTTTGCTTTGGCGTACGGCGCGCGGTGGAGATGGCGCAGCAGTGCGCCGGCGAACGCGGCAAGGTATATACCTACGGCAACATCATCCACAACGAACAGGTTGTCGCCGAGCTGGAAACGCAGGGCGTTTACTCGGTCAACGATCTTTCCAGCCTGACGGCGGGGGACACGCTGATCATCCGCGCACATGGCGCGCCGCCGAGCGTCTACCGCGAGTGTGAGCAGCGAGGGATTCAACTGATTGACGCGACCTGCCCCTATGTGAAGCGCATTCACCAGATTGCGCAGCAGGCGGTTCGCGAAGGACGAACGGTGTTGATCGCCGGAAAGGCGAACCATCCAGAGGTCGTCGGAATCGTTGGCTGGGCGGGCGAGGATGCATTCGTATTGGAGTCCCCGGCGGACGCGGCGCGGTTGCCGAAACGCGAGAAAGCAACGCTCGTTGCGCAGACGACGCTGCCGGAAGCAGCGTTTTCCGAGATTCTGACGGCGCTGCAGACGGGAGAGAACGCCGTAGACGATCTGGAAGTGAAGAACACGATCTGCGACACGACACGCGCGCGGCAGAGCGAAGCGGAACAGATTGCCCGCGTAAGCACGCGTATGGTCGTGCTTGGCTCCAAATCGAGCGCAAACACGCAAAAGCTCGTCGAAATCTGCCAAAAACACTGTGATTTTACGGAAAACGTAGAATCTACGGACAAACTTTTTCTTGATAAATTACGAGCCGATGATATAATAGGTATTGTTGCGGGCGCATCGACGCCGGACCGGATGATTAGGGAGGTACTACAAGTAATGAGCGAACAGGAAAAAACGACGATCGAAACCATTGAAGCGGCAGCT
This sequence comes from Christensenella sp., assembly GCA_034927595.1. Taxonomy (GTDB): domain Bacteria; phylum Bacillota; class Clostridia; order Christensenellales; family CAG-138; genus UBA7703. The sequence continues at coordinate 4,829 of JAYFPQ010000129.1, read as the reverse complement.
CCCGCTGAGGAAGTCGTCGTCCCCCAGTCGACCCAAGCGACCGAAGAGACGGTAGCCGCCGTGGAAGCGCCCAAAGCCGCGGAAAAGGCTGAACCCGAACAGGAAAGCGTAGATCACGAGGACAGTTCCGATTTTGCTTCTGCGTTCGAGAAAACCATGACGCGTATTCATGGCGGACAAGTACTGGAAGGAACGGTTATTTCCGTTGTCGACGGCGAAGTATTCGTCAACATCGGGTATAAGTCGGACGGCGTCATCCCCGTTGGAGAATTATCCAGCGATTCGGACGTTAAGGCTGAGGAGCTCTTCAAGGAAGGCGACAAGATCGAAGTCGAGGTCACGAAGGTGAACGACGGCGAAGGCAACGTCATCCTCTCCCGAAAGAACGTTGAAAGTAAGAAGATTTGGGACGACCTGATGAGCCAGGAAAACATCGAGGACACGATCTTTGATGCGGTTGGCAAGGAAGTCGTCAAAGGTGGCCTGATTGCGGACATCAGCGGTATTCGCGCGTTTGTTCCCGCTTCGCAGGTTTCCACCAAGTATATCGAAAACCTCAGCGAGTTCATTGGCAAGCCCATGAAGCTTAAGGTGCTGGAAGTCGACCGTCAGCGCAAGCGCATCGTCGCTTCGCAGAAGCAGGTGCTGCTCTCCGAAGCCGCCGCCGAAAAGCGCGTCAAGTGGGAAGCGCTGGTCACCGGCAGCAAGGTTGCGGGCATCGTTCGCCGCATTGCGGACTTTGGCGCGTTTGTGGACATTGGCGGGATCGACGGCCTCGTTCACGTGACGGACGCCGCCTGGGGCCGTGTCAAGCATCCTTCGGACATCTTTACGATTGGTCAGGAGATCGAAGTGATCATTCTCAACGTCGATGTTGAGAAGGAGCGCGTCTCCCTCGGATACAAGCAGCTTCAGCCGAAACCCTGGACGCTCGCGGCGGACAAGTACCCCGTTGGCTCCATCGTTGAAGGCAAGGTTGTCCGCATCGTACCGTTCGGCGCATTCGTTGCGCTGGAGAGCACGATTGACGGTTTAATCCACATTTCGCAGGTTTCCGTGCATCGGATTGCGAAGGTGGAAGACGAGCTGAAGGTTGGCGACGTCGTTCGCTGCAAGGTTCTCGAGGTGAACCCCGAAGCCAAGCGCATCAGCCTCAGCCGCACAGAAGCGCTTCTGGAAGAAGATCCGGAACTGGCCGAACAGCTCAAGGCGGAGAAGGCTGAGCGCGACCGTCAGTATGCGGAGCGTCAGGAACAGCGTCAGCAGCAGCGTGACACCACGCAGCAGGCGCAGCAGACGCAGCCGCGCGAGAAACGTGAATATACGCCGCGCGCAGCGTCCAACGATCGTTCGCAGAACAGCGACCGCGGTGACCGCCGCCGCCGCAGCGAAGATGGCGATTACGAACTGCCGCCGGTACAGGAGAGCAAAACCTCTCTGGCGTCCCTGTTCGAAGGCCTCAAGGTCGACGACGAGTAAGAGCAAGAATAAAAGAACCACCCGTCGGGTGGTTCTTTTTTTGCGTGATTCTTATTCGAAGACCTGAGTACTGATGGCAGCTAACAAAAGTAGCAAAGGAACCACCCGAAGGGTGGTTCCTTTTTGCATTTCTAAATCTCAACCTGAAAGATATCCGCCCAGCGCGCGGCGCTGATGATGCGCCAGATGACGTGGCATTCGCGAAAACGATCCGTGCGAACGATTTCGTCGTACCAGGCAAGCGTCCGGTCGTAATCGACCAACGGGGAGAGTCGCTTTACGGAACACTCCAGCAGTTCGCGGAACTGCGCGGGGTTCTTCCGCATCCATTCCTCTTCCGGCGTCGAGAAACCCAGCTTGGATTGTCGATCCGTAATCAAATCCGGCATGACGCCGCGCATTGCTTCGCGCATGACGCGCTTGGTCAGGCCATAGCGAATCTTGTGCGACAGTGGCATGGCGAACAGCGTTTCGACGAGCCGGTAATCCAGAAACGGCAGGCGGGATTCGATGGAAAACGCCATGGAGTTCCGGTCTCCATAGTGTAGCAGCGCCATGAGCGTTCGATACAGATTGGCGTGGATGAACCGCCGCGGACGCTTGAAATCAAAGCAATCCCGAAACGACTGAATTTCTGGGTTTCGCACCTGTTCGGCGGAGTAGGGGCCTACGCTCGCTACCTGGCGCTTTCGGCGAATCTGCTTGATGAAATCCGGCATAAACGCGCGCGCGACGAGCTCCGCGCGAAAACGAAGGCCAGACGCATAAAACGCGGTCTTTCTTCGCTCGTTAAAGAGCTTGATTTCCCGCTCCAGCCGCAGAAAGCGGAAGTTGCGAATCAGCTCAATGAACATGAGCTCGAAAAACTCAGTGTACCCCGCGAGCTGCTCGTCCGAACCCTGCCCGTCGAGCATAACGGTCAATCCCTGCGCGTGGGCTTCGCGGTAGACGCACCACTGCGCGTAATGCGAAGTAGAGGTCAGCGGCTCGTCCATATGCCAGGTAAAGTTGTCGAGCTCCTCAAGCACCTGCGTTACGTCCGGAAACGTTCGGTGCGAAATTGCGCCGGTTTGCGCAAGAACCGCATCCATATAGACGCGTTCGTCATACTGCGGCTCATCAAAACACGCAGAGACGACGTGCTGCTCAAACGGTTCGCCGCTCTCGCGCAGCAGGCGATTGATCACGCAGACGATGGCACTGCTGTCCAGACCGCCGGAGAGGCAGGAGCCGACGGGCACATCCGAGCGCAGGCGCAGACGAACCGCGTCGAAGAAGCGCTCGCGAAACGCCGTAACGCTCTCGGAGAACGGCATATGCTTTGCTGAAATGCGCATCAGGTCGTACCAGCGGGAGACGCGATAGGCGTTCGTCTTCAGATCGTAAATGAGGTTCGTTCCCGGCTCTAGCTGACGAATGTTCTCAAACATCGTTCGCGCGGAGTAGTCGAGCTGTGCGGCAACGAGAAATGCGGTCAGCGCGTCGCGATCCGCCCGATGCGGCGTGTCTTCGAGTAGCAGCAACTGCTTTATCTCCGACGCGAACGCGAAATACTCCTCACGCTTCGTGTAGTAAAACGGCTTTACGCCAAAGCGATCCCGCGAGCAAAAGAGTTTCTGTGCCTGTTCATCGTAGATGCAGAACCCCCACATACCGTTGAAATGGTTCACGCAGTCCTCGCCCCAGCGGTCGTAGGCGGCGAGCAGCACCTCCGTATCGGAATCCGTCGCAAATGTGTAGCCAAGGGAGGAGAGCTCCGCGCGAAGCTCAATGTAATTATAAACCTCGCCGTTGTAGGTAATCGTATAGCGATTCAGATAGCGCATGGGTTGGAACGCAATGTCGCTCAAATCCAGAATGGACAGCCTGCGGTGCCCAAGGCCGAGCTTGCCAAAGAGCATGCATCCGCCGCCGTCCGGCCCGCGATGCACAACCGCATCCATCATTGCCCGAATTTCGCTTTCCGGAACGTCCCGCGTCAAACGAACGACTCCGCAGATTCCGCACATGCTGTATCCCTCCAACGTTGCCATACTCGGCCCAACACCGAATAGTTTAGCAGAAAACAGGTCGGGGTGCAAAGGGGAGAAAGACTTTTAAAGGCATCGATTCTAGTGTATTCAACGCGCCGCCGTCTGTGGTATACTGCTGGGTATGGAACATTTGGAACAAACAGGAACTAACCCGCGGCAAGACGCGCGGCTGCCCGTTCAGGCGCTGAGGTATGCAATTGCCGCGTTCGGCGGATTTACGGCGGACTATTGCACCCTTTTGGCACTCAAGGAGTGGCTGGGGATTCACTATCTCGTCGCCGTGCCGATTGCGTTCGTCGTTGGACTCGCGGTGAATTATCTCATCGGGATATGGATCGTATTTCAGCGGGGCAGACTCTCGCTGAAAAAAGAGCTGATTCTGTTTACGGTGATTTCGCTGTTGGCGCTTGCGGTAACGGAAGGAACCATGTATGCGTTGACCGACCTGTTGCGTCTGGACTATCGAATCTCGCGTATCGTTTCCGGCGCGATCACGTATCTATTCAACTTTTTCATGCGAAGAACGGTACTCTATCGCGCATCCGCTATAAAATAACCTTCGATTGACGAAACAAAAAAGACGGAAGCAACTGCTTCCGTCTTTTGTATGTATCGTGTTACGGTAGATCTTCCAGCTTTGGCGTTGGGGTCGATTCCACAACCGGCGTTGGGGTAGGCATGGTGCCGACCTGCTTTTTGAGCGGGTTGCCGGGATAGACATCCTCATGGACAAATTGCGACTCCTGCAGTTCGCCGTTGAGATAACGGTCGATGTACAGATCCACTACGAACTTCGTGTGCGGTTCCGCGAGGATATTCTCTTCGCCAATAAACAGTTTCTTTGTCTCCGTGATGACCGCATCCGCTTCACTCGGTGGCTCCTCGGAGATGAGCACGGTGCGCGTCTTATACTCCGTGCCCTCCGGCAACGCTTCGCCATAGATGGCGACCGTAATGTCGCGCTTGCGGCTCTTCGACATCTTGTTTTCGCTCGTGTACGCGAAGATGTAAATGGGGTACGCCGAAACGTTCTTCACCTGAAAATCAATGTGGTTGGAATCGACCGTAGCGTCCAGACCTTTGTCCACATAGGTGGAGGGGATGGAGTGTGACGAGCGATCGAAGAAGTCAAAATAGGGGTAAGCTTCCAGCATGGCGTTATAAAGCGTGGTGCTGACCTGGCAGATGCCGCCGCCGAGCTGCGGCGTTTTACGGTCTCCGCCAAAGATGCCCTGCGCAAGTCTCCAGCCGTTGCTCTCTACGGAGCGGTCGCCAACCGTATCGTTGAAGCTCCATTTCTCGCCGGGCTTGATGACC
>JAYFPQ010000083.1:0-5528 GCA_034927595.1 Christensenella sp. | reverse complement strand
CGGTGACACCCTTTGGATCGTAGATATAGCCGTCCGGGCCAGAGAGCGTAATCGCGACCGCGCCGAGCTCCTCGAGCTTTCTCGCTACGCCCCACGTCACGTTACCAAAGCCGGAGAGCGCGAAGGTCTTGCCCTTGATCGTGTCGCCCTCGTGCGCAAAGACTTCGTTTGCGTAATACACCGCGCCAAAGCCCGTCGCTTCGGGACGAATCAGACTGCCGCCAAAGCTCAAGCCCTTGCCCGTGAGTACGCCGTTTTCAAACGCGCCCTTGATCCGGCGATACTGGCCGTAGAGATAGCCGATTTCGCGCCCGCCGACGCCGATGTCCCCCGCGGGGACGTCCACGTCGGGACCGATATGCCGGTAGAGCTCCGTCATAAACGCCTGACAGAAACGCATCACTTCGCCGTCGCTCTTGCCGCGCGGGTCAAAGTCGCTGCCGCCCTTTCCGCCGCCGATCGGCAGGCTGGTCAGGCTGTTTTTAAACGTCTGCTCAAAACCAAGGAACTTCATGATCGAGAGATTGACGCTTGGATGGAACCGCAAACCGCCCTTGTAGGGCCCGATTGCGCCGTTGAACTGCACGCGATAGCCGCGATTCACCTGCACGCGACCTGCGTCGTCCACCCAGCTCACGCGGAACGAAATCGACCGCTCCGGCTCCGCCATGCGTTCCAGCAGGCTGGCTTTCTCGTATTCCGGATGCTTGTTCACCACCGCTTCCAGCGAAGAATACACCTCTTCGACGGTCTGCAGAAACTCCGGTTCGCTTGCGTTTTTTCTCTGGACTTCTTCCAATACCCTCTGAATGTAAGCGTTCATGGTCAAATCCTCCTGATTCGCTGTTCAAGCCGATCCGGCGGCTCGCTCCTGCCGCCGCTCGGCTGTTTTCCCTGATAAGCGTGATTACGGCGCGAACACCTGCGAAACGAGCGCGCGGTAAGCGTCCGTCAGCACCGTTGCGTCCGTGCCGATGGTTACGCTATCGAACCCCTGCGAAAAGCCGTCCCGCGCACGCGCAACGGTTCCGGCAAAGAGAAACGAGAACTTGCCCGCCTCCTTGCAGGCGCGCTGCACACGGGCGATTGCTGCCTTGATTTCCGGGTCGTCAAACTGCGCGGGTTTGCCCAGCGCGGTCGAGAGGTCAAACGGGCCGACGAACACGCCGTCGATTCCGTCGATGCGGACGATCTCCTCAATGTGCTCGAGGCACTCGGCGGTTTCGCACTGCGGAATCAGCAGCGTTTCGCGGTTGGACACCGCAAAGTAGTGCTCCAGCCCCTGCTGCGCATACTCCGGGTACCAATATCCGCTGCCGGACGCACTGCCGACGCCGCGCGAGCCAAGCGGACGGTATTTTCCGTATTCCACGATGCGCCGCGCTTCTTCCGGCGTCTTGATGTTGGGAATCACGATGCCGGTCGCCCCGGCGTCCAGCAGTTTTAGAATCGCGGGTCGCGTCAGATCATTTGCGCGTGCGAACGGCTCAATGCCGTAGAGCTTTGCCGCACGAACCAGATCCGGCAGCGCTTCCGGATGGAACGGACCGTGCTCGTTGTCGATGATGATGTAGTCCAGACCGGTAAAGCCCATGCACTCCGCAATGTTTCCCGTGCCGAGTTCAAAGAACGTTCCAAGCGTCCGCTCACCCGCGCACATCTTTTCCCTGACCGAATTTCGCATGCTGTCCCTCCCGCGTTCGATTCTGTTTTGTGTCAGTTGCCCGTTTTTGCATAGCAGAATACAAGCCCCCGGAGCCGGTCCGGAGGCCTGCTTCTGTTGATGGTTTTGGTAAGATTATCTCTGAACGCGCCCGGAGGCGTTTCCGCCCATGAGCGAGCGCACTTCGTCCAGCGTCACGCGATTGAAGTCGCCCTGAATCGTATGCTTGAGGCAGCTCGCGGCAATGGCGAACTCAATCGTCTCCTGCGGCGCCAGATCGTGCATCATGCCGTAGATCAAGCCCGCGCCAAAGGAATCCCCGCCGCCGACGCGATCCCAGATGTGAATGCCGTATTCCTTCGAGCGGTAGAACTCCTTGCCGTCGTAAAGCAGCCCAGCCCATTTGTTGTCGTTTGCAGAGATGGACGTGCGCAGCGTAATGGCAACCTTCTTGCAGCCGTAACGCTCGCAGATCTTGCGCGCAACGTCCTGATAGCCTTCGTAGGAGAGCTTGCCCGTGTCTACGTCCGTTCCGGTCGCGTGGATGCCGAGCACCTTCTCCGCGTCCTCCTCGTTGGCAATGCAAACGTCCACATACGGCACCAGCGCGGACATCGTGGCCAGCGCCTGCTCGGTGCTCCAGAGGTTCTTGCGGTAGTTCAGATCGCAGCTGACCGTAATGCCCTTCTTCTTCGCGCACTGAACCGCGTCCATGCAGGCCTTTGCAAGCTCCGTCGACAGGGCGGGCGTAATGCCTGTAAAGTGGAACCACTTGCAGCCTTCGAAGATTGTTTCCCAGTCGAAGTCCGAAGCCTTCGCCATCGAAATGGCGGAATACTGGCGGTCATAAATCACCTTGGACGGGCGCTGGGACTGTCCCTTTTCCACGTAATATACACCAACGCGCGCACCCTGACGCAGCACGTTGGTCGTGTCCACGCCGAAATAGCGCAGGTTGTTGATAGCCGCCTGACCCACCGGATTCTCCGGCAACGCGGTGACATAGCCAACGCTCTCGCCAAAGTTGCCGAGCGAGACCGCAACGTTCGCCTCGCCGCCGCCGAAGGTCGCCTCCAGGCGGTTCGTCTGCAGAATGCGGTGTCCGTCCTCCGGCATGAGCCGGAGCATGATTTCGCCAAATGTAATGATCTTTGCCATGGTGTTATCCTTCAGCGATTCCTCAGGCGTTGACGAGGTGAATCGCAAATCCTCCCACTTCTTCTTTAAAATAAATCGCGTTGAGTTTTCCGCTTGCAGAATACTTGGCCGACGCCTCGTTGAACGCAACGCCCTGCTCCTTGTAGTAGCGCACCGCGCGCTCGACAGACGACGTGGTAAAGCCAATGTGCCCGTTCTTTCCGAGGTAGGGGTTCTTCATGACCTCGACGTACTTGTCCACAAAGACGGAGCTGTTGCCGTCCTTGGCAACGTCCAGCCGGAGCAGTCCGGCAAGGCTCGCGGCAACGCAGCGCGCGGTCTCCTCGCTGGCCTCGTTGATACCAACGTGCGCAAGCTTGATGTTCAGCATGGTTTGCACGGACTTTTTGCAAAGCTCGGTCACCTGCGCCCATTCCTTTTTCGCCATGTGCGCGCCGAGCATATAGGTGCCGCCGCAGGCGACGATCCGGTCAAACGCGAAATAATCCGCAAGGTTGTTCAGGTTCAGCCCGCCCGTCGGCATGAAGCCAACGCCGCTGTAGGGTCCGCAGATCGCCTTGATCGCGTCAATGCCGCCGTTCTGCTCTGCGGGAAAGAACTTCACCGTGCTTAACCCCAGCCCAATCGCCGTTTCGAGCTCGCTCGGCGTGGCGATGCCGGGAATGACGTCAATCTGCTGTCCCTGGCAGTAGCGGACGATCTCCGCGTTGAGTCCGGGCGCTACGATGAACTGCGCGCCCGCCGCAATCGCCTTCTTCGCCTGGTCGATCGTGATGACGGTGCCCGCGCCAACGAGCACGTTCGGATGGTTCTTGCGCGCCTGGCGGATGTACGTGTCCGCGCCTTCCATGCGGAAGGTGATTTCCATTGCGGGGATGCCGCCGGCGCTCAGCGCCTTTGCCAGCGCGTCGCAATCCTCGGGCGAATCAATCTTGGTAATCACCGGCATGATGCCGATGGCGGAAATCCGGTCGATGACACTGCTCATAGACCGTACCCCTTGACATACTCCTGCACGCGCGCAAGTCCGGCTTTGATGTTCGCCTCGCTCGTGGCGTAGGTGATGCGGATGTACCCCTCGCCAACGTCGCCGAATCCCGAACCGGGAACGGTGACGACGCCGGTCTTCTTGAGCAGGTCCATGCAAAGGTCCATCGAGTTCAGACCGGTCGCCTTGCTGAGTTCCTTTGCGTGGGTAAAGGCGTAGAACGCGCCCTTTGGCGGGCGAATCGAGAGCCCGGGCGTCGCGTTGATCAACGAGCAGATCAGATCACGGCGTGCGTGATAGCTCTTTCGCATGCTTTCAATCTCCGGCAAGCACTGCTTGAGGCCGACCGCCGCGGCAATCTGGCTCGGCGCGGGCAGGCAGGAAGCGCCGTTTTCATGCAGCTTCGTCATGTTGCGAATGATGTCCGGGTTAGCGATGGCATAGCCAAGGCGCCATCCGGTCATGGCAAACATCTTGGAAAAGCCGCTGATGTAAACGGTCTTTTCAATCATTCCGTCAAACGAGGTGATGCTCGTGTAGCCTTCGTCGTCGTAGACCAGGCGGCTGTAGATTTCGTCCGCAATCACGAAGATGTCGCTCTCGCGCAGAATGTCCGCCAGCGCCTTGCAGGTCGCTTTGTCGATGACCGCGCCCGTCGGGTTCGAGGGTGAGTTGAGGATAATCGCCTTGGTCTTGGGGCCGATCGCGCGGCGAATGTCGTCCGGATCCGGCACGAAATTGTTCTCCTCGTAGGCCGGAACGACCTTCATAATCGCGCCCGTCATGCCAATCTGCCCGAAGTAGTTCGGCCAAGCCGGCGTAACCAGAATGACCTCGTCGCCGGGGTCAACGAGCGTGAACAGCGCCATCTGGATGGCCTCCGTCGCGCCGCAGGACACCATGATCTGCGTCTCCGGATCGGGGTTCAGGTCGTTCTTGTGATATTCGGCAATCGCCTGACGCAGCGCGAGCACGCCGGAGTTCGGCGTGTAGTGCGTCATGCCCTGCTCCCAGCAGCGGCAGGCTTCGTCAATGATCGGCTTGGGCGTGATGAAGTCCGGCTCGCCAACCGTAAAGCTGATCGTGTCCTTCATCTTCAGAGCTTCGTTATACATGGCCCGGATGGCGGAGCCGCCCAGGTGCTGTGCTAAATTCGATAGTTCCATTGTTTCAAATCCCTCTTTAAAGCATCTCTTTGAAAGCGCCCTAGTTTCAGGCGCTTTTCCGAGAAATCGTTGTCTGAAAAAGTCTTGCGGGAAAACCCCGCCTTCCGGTGCTATGCGCCGAGGTAGGCTTCCTTCACGCGCTCGTCCACGAGCAGATCCTTCGCGTCGCCCTGCATGCTGATTTTGCCCGTCTCCAGCACGTAGGCGCGCGAGGCGGTCTTCAGCGCGAGAAATGCGTTCTGCTCGATGAGCAGGATGCTCGTGCCCGTTTCGTTGATCGTTCGAATGATGCGGAAGATGTCCTCCACGATGATGGGCGCAAGCCCCATCGAGGGTTCGTCCAGCATCAGCAGTTTGCCGTTGGCCATCAGCGCGCGGCCCAGCGCGAGCATCTGCTGCTCGCCGCCGGAGAGCGTGCCGGCCTTCTGCTTTTCGCGTTCCTTCAAACGGGGGAATATCTCGAAGACGCGCTCCAGCCCGTCCTTGATCTGCGTTTGCGAGGTAATGAGGTTTGCGCCCATCTTCAGGTTTTCGAGCACGGTCAGCCCGGAAA
>JAYFPQ010000032.1:0-20586 GCA_034927595.1 Christensenella sp. | reverse complement strand
TTTATAATCGCCTCCAGCTGAATTTGCCCGAAAAGCGGGCTGCGAGGCTGTCGGAACATCCGTTTTTTCTCACGCATATTGGACTACTTTTGAGTGACACCTCAAAATCTAAGACTAATGGCATTCGCTTTCAAATGGATTACCGATCAACGATACCCATTACCAATTCAGCCCACTCATCTAGTACTTTTAAGTTGTTTCCCACGGTGCTGATGTCTTTTAGAATCAATTCCACCGGCGTATTGTTGCGGTCGGTCGAGCTGATCACACGATGAATCTGGTCGAGCATACCGTCTTTGTCGATGTTGCCGGAGGCAATAAAAGCGGGGTTTGGTTTGGAGGAAAACACATAATCCACCCCGATCTCCTCCGCGCTTTTCTCGATGTTTGCCCAGGGGCTGACGGATATCTTGCGGACGTTTTTGATCTTTCGAACCAGCGGAATGATCCGTTCAAGCGGTTCACAGCAGCCATAGTAGAGCAGGCCAAACCGCTCATAAAGGGGTTTCATCATCTCAATTTCAAATTCGTCATGCATGGCCGGAGATACCGTCGCAAATATCTGCGCCATTCCGAACGCCCAGCAATCCTTGGCGCGCGGCATTTTTTCGTCATACCCCGGCGCGGGTAATTCCTGATTATATGCGCCGGTGCAGTGGATATACTGCGCGTTCGCGTCTAATATGCCCAGTGCTTCGCACTGATCCACCGTGTCCATCGACAATGCCAGGAATTTTTCAACGATTTTTCTCGTGTATTCCGGCTCATCGATGATGTCCCAAAGAATCGCTTCCGCCGGGCGCATCTGCGCAATCCGGTCCCAGACACCAGCGTGAATCTGAACGCCGCTGAGTCGAACGGGAATGATGTCGGCGAAAATGCTATCGCAGATTTCCAGATGCGCCTCATCCAACGCGCGGTCTACCCAAATCTGATCCGGCTTAAGCGCATCCAGTGCGGTTTCATCCGGAATTTCATCGTTGTACTTATGTGAGACGACATCGCTTTCGGGATCCGTCGCCCGCGTTTCTTCTACGATATTGATTCCGTAATTCAAATTGCGTACGCTCATGGGGATGTCGATTCGGTTTTCAATTACCATATCGCAGGCGAAATGATTCCAGCGATACAGAAGGCTTCTCAACGTCCACTCGACGCTTCTAAGAAAGGAGTCTTCGCAGAGCAGCTGCATCTCGTCCGTCCGGCGGATCTCGTGCCAGGGCAGCTGATCCATCAGAACGAGCGGACGCGTTTTCTTTAAACTATTGTTCTGCGTCCAAAGACGCTTCTTTTCTTCCTGTACCGGCAGCGCGGCGATTTCGGCCAGTTGCTTGCCAAGTTCCTGAAGTATGGTTTTATCGCTCATGAATTTTTCCCCTTCAGATTCGCTTTAAAGCCGCGGCGGGTTCGATGATCTAAACAACGCCGTTTCTATGCGAGCAGCGTTTCATATTCGTTGACAAGCGGAACAAACGGCGGCTCGTCCTCTTCGATATCGGAAAACCGCTTCACATCCTCCGAGAAGTAGTTGTCGGTTTTATCGTCGTTAATGGAGGACACCTCTCCAACAACCGTATCGTTTTCCGCCCCGAAGATGTGATAGAGATACGGCGGAATCGTAATGGCGCATCCGTGGTCGATCGACACGATCTCGCCCGCCGCCGCACGCATCGGAATGCCGTCCGAATAGAACTCGACCTCGCGTTGGAGATCGGGTGTGCCGTCGGCGGCAACGTTGAAGAGCTTGATCCAGAGTTTGCCGCCGCTTCGATTGATGATATCCTCTGTCTTTACCGCGTGATAATGACAGGGAAGCCGCTGCCCGCCGCGCAGGCAGATGATTTTCTCCGCATACGGTGTTCCATACAGGCCAGATACGCCGTTTCGTATGGTGAACAGCACAGCGCCGAGGCGGGCAAAGTCGTTGTTGCCAAAATCGGTGATATCCCAGCCGAGCATCGTCTTGGAAATCACGTTGCGGTCGTGCTGTTGCCACTCCCGCATGGTCCAATAGGCGAACTGCGGGAGCTTGAAATTCGAAATATCCAGCAGTTGGATGGCCTGTTTGACATATTGATTGATCTGCGAGCGTTTCATAGTACTCTCCTGTCGATTCTATCGTTGAATTCGAATGGATCAAGCGCGGATTGCTTGTTATTCTTTGTTTTACCGGCCATCAACCCTTAACGCCGCCTTCGGCAATGCCGTTGAGAATCTTCTTGGAGAAGATGGCAAAGAGTATCAGGATTGGCACAATGGTCAGCACGGAGACTGCGAACGCGGAATCCATCGTCATCATCAGCTTCTTTGTATACTTCATGACCAGGAGGGGCAGCGTTTTATTCGTGTCCGACTGCAGAAAGATCAAGGGGACAAAGAATTGGTTCCAGATGCCGACCGAAGTAATGATGCTCATGGAGAAAATGACGGGTTTCGCAAGCGGGAACATGATCCGCGCGAAGATGGTAAATTCTCCCGCGCCGTCTATGACGGCCGCCTCGTATATCTCGCGCGGCAGTTTTGCAAAGAAGTTTGTGAGCAGAAATACCGACATCGAGATCGACGCACCGCTGATCAGAATGACGGAGAAATAGCTGTCGATCAAGCCAAGGTTCTTCATCATGAGAAACACGGGCACGATACTCAGCTGAATCGGGAACATCAAGCCCACAAGGAAATACGTCTTAAAGAACTTCTTCGTTCGGAAACTGTAGTGCCCGAGCGCATAGGCTACCGTTGTTGACAGCGCAGTGGACACCAGCAGCGCGCCTGCTAAAATCAGCATGCTGTTGAGAAAGTAGCGAAGAAAGTGATCCGTAACGATCAGTTTTTCGTAGCTCTTCAGTGAAAGCTCCTTGGTCAGAGCAAACGTATTGGAGAGAAACTCCGGCCTGTCGCGCATGGAGTTGTAGATGACGTACAGCAAAATCGCCACGTTGAACGCCGAACAGAGTATCATAAAGAACCGGACGATTCTGGCCGAGGGGCGTTGCAAATCTCTAGTCATTCTTTCCATCCCCCTTATTCATGAGCATGACCTGCAAAAGCGCAACCACAAAGATCAGCAGGAACAATATGCAGGCAACAGCGGTTCCCATGCCGACGGAGTTCTCCGCGATTTTTCCGCCGATGGGGTTCGAATCTCCAAACGCGATCCGGTAGAAGAACAGCGCCATTACATCGAGACTGCCGCCAACGCCTCCCGTATTTCCGCCGAGCACATAGCTGAAATCGAACATGGTCATGGCGTAGATATATGAAACGAGGATCATGTTGATGACCGTGGTCTTGATTTGCGGCAAAATAATCTTGACCAGTCGTGTCCAATATCCGGCGCCGTCGATATAGGCCGCTTCCAAGCCGGCTTTGTCGACCATGTTCATGGCTCCGATGAAGAAGGTCATTCCAACGCCGATTCCGCCCCAGGTGATCATTAGATACATGGCGATGATGCCCAGCTCGGGAATCCCCAGCCACGGGCGAACGAACTGACCCAGACCCGCCAGCTCCAGAAGGCCGTTGACAACGCCGACGTTCGTATCCAGCAGCAGACGGAAGATAAACACAATTACGGGCGTACTGATGATTTGCGGCGCGAGAATCGCAATGTGTGTAAACCGGTGTCCCTTCATTTTTGAATATATCATATAGGCCATCATGATTTGCAGCGGCGTCTGAATAAACACGGTAAGCGCAAATAATTTCAGGCTGTTTCCAAGCGCATTTGAAAATTGATCCATCATATAGCTGTCCGTGAACAGCTCTTTGTAGTTGCTTAGGCCAACGAATGTCTTGGCTCCGATTCCGTTCCAATGAAACAGGCTCAGCTGTGCAGCTGAGAGGATGGGATAGATGATTAAAGCGGTATAAACGACCAACCCCGGAAAGAGAAACAGGAGATACGGGTTTTTTCGAATAAAGGTTTTCATGATTGTTCATTCTCCGTTTCGTATTCACCCGACCGCGCACGATGCCGCGCTGGTAGGCGTACGCGAAAAAGCATCGTTCGGATCAAGCAGTATCTGTCCGTTAGGTTTCGAAAAGGCGGAAATCGCGTTTCACCATGCCGCGCTCTTCTATTGAGGCGCGTCCCGCAAAGAGCGCCCGACAACGTTGTTCGAGTGAAGCCTGCCTGTACGTTGTTCGCACAGGCAGGCTCTGGCTTACTTGCGTGCGGGGATTGTTTACTTGTTCATTTCGTCAATGATCCGCTGCATGCCTTCTGCGCCGGTCATCGAACCATCCATCAGGCCGGGCAGCACGCTGGACATAAACACGTCCTGCGGTTTGCCGCTCGTTGTGGGAACATTGGAGAGTACGTGGTAGATGTTGTTGCCGACTCTCTGGAAGTTGGACACCGATGCGGTCAACGGGTCGGAAACCTCAATGCCCTCGACCGCGGGAATGGACTTCCAATGATTTTCCGCAATCTGGAGCGCTTCCATCGAATACATGAATTCAACATACTTCCATGCTTCTTCCGGATGCTCGCATTTGCTGGAGATGGCATACGTGGTGAAGTTGGAATAGCCGTTCTGCGCCACTCTCGCACCGGTTTCATCCGGCAGAGCAAAATGGCCGACTTCAAAATCAAGACCCGTGAACAGCGAGTTGTTCCAGGTGCCTTCCGCAATCATGGCGACCTTTCCATTGGAGAATGCGAGTTGTGCGCTGCTTTCGTCCATGGCACCTGCGGGCGTTCCGAAGTAATCTTTTTTGCAGAAGTCGGCGAACTGGTCAAACGCATAAACGATCTGGGAGAAGTCCCCTGTCGTTTCGCCATCGATGATGCGATAGAGATCCTGGTCGGCCAGCGTGGCGCAGAGGATCTGCGTCGGCCAGTAACGGGACCACTCGAAATCGCCGCCGAGGGAGAACGGCGTGATGCCCGCGGCATACAACGTTTCCATTGCTTTCACGAAATCGGAATAGGTCTGCGGTTCTGCAATACCGTTTTCCTTGAACAGATCGGCGTTATAATAGATCAAGGCGTAGTCGATAAATCCAGGGTACGAGCAGTAGGTAACGCCGTCCACCTGCGCATAGTTGATTGCGCCCTGCGGGAAGCCGGTCGGATCCGGATTGAACTGATCCAGCGGGAGCAGGAAGCCGGACGCGGCCATTTCCGCCATGGCGGAGGTCTTGTTGCCCTGCACCCAGAAGAGATCCGGAAGCGTATCGGACTGTAGTGCGATGTTGATGCCGTCAAAGGAGCCGGACCACTGATAATCGATCTTGATGTTCGGATTCTTTTCTTCAAACAGCGCGTTGAGCTCTTTGAAGCAATCCTCCTGAATCGCCTGATTATCGGGGTCACCCCAAACCGTTAGCGTGACGACTTCATCCGTTGCCGCGGCGGGATTTGCTTCGGCAGGACTTGCCTCTGTCGCGGTGACGTCCGCGGCAGGTGCTGCTGTCGTCGTGCTGGTGCAGCCGGTCATTACGGATGCAAGCATCAGCAGGACTCCAACCAGCGCGATGGACTTTCTCATCTTCATTTTGGTTCCTCCGTTTTCTTTTTTTATTTACGTCCAGATCCACATGATCAATGTGTATCAAGATATGCCTTTTGATTGATAGAAGCGGGTGCGCTCTAATAGAAACAAAGAATCAGAATCAGCAATCACAACATACGACCGAAAGAAAGAGCAGAGGCAGAGTCCGTTTGCTGAAAAAGGAGCGCTACATTCCTTCGTTTTCCGGCGCGTTCAAAGCGCGTGTGCTCTCTTTTACCAGGAGATCGACCGGAAGATAGGTCTGCTTGTAGCCTTTTTCGCCGTTGATCATGCGAAGTAGATTGGCTGCAGCCGTTCGCCCCATTTCTTCAAATGGCTGCACGATCGTTGTGAGCGGCGGAACATGGTAGATGCCTTCGTCAACCCCGTCGAATCCGCTGACAGAAACATCGTCCGGAACCTGATAACCCGCCGCACGCAGCACTTCGATTACCCAAAGGGCTGTCCGGTCGTTGACGCACTGTATAGCGGTAACGCCGTTTTTTACATGCTCAATGATCTCTTGCGCATGATCATACGCCTCGTCCAGAATCAACAACTGGTCTTCGGAACAGCCCGCCTGCCGCATAGCCATGCGGTATCCTTTGACGCGCTCCTTCTCCGTTGTGCGCAGGATGTGTCTGGAAACATAGAGTATGTTGCGATGGCCGTATTCGAGCAGATGTCTGGTCATGCGATAGGCGCCGTCCGTATTATTGGAAGTAACCAGCGCGCAGGGCTCCTCGTCGGTTCCGCGGTCCAGAAACACAACGTGTTTTCCGGCACTCTCCAGCCGGCGAACCGCCTGGATGTTTGCGTTCGGGTCTGCGGCGAACAACAACACACCGGGAACGCCGAGCTCCAGCGACTGAAGCACAAGCTCCGGCTCGGAGTTGATCTGTGCGTCGCCAAACATGACGGCCATCGAGTATCCGTTTTCGTTCAGATATGCTTGCGCGCCACGGATGATGCGCATAATCAGGCTGTTCGAACTTCTGAGATAGGCGACGAAACCAATGATCTGAAGGTTCTTTTGCCCGTCCGCGGGCTTTGCTTCTGCGGGTTCGCCGCTCCCGGTGCGGCAAACAAAAGAACCGTTGCCCTTGATTCGGACAATCTTATTGCGATACACCAGCTCTTTTAACGCCTGCCGCACGGTCGGAACGCTTACGCCATACGTTTCGGACATTTGGTTTTCGCTGGGCAGTTTGGCTCCCTCCGAGTATTCGCCCCGCTCGATGCGCATCAGAACATCATCAATGATCAGTTGATATTTCGGCTTGTCTGCCTGCATCATTCCGCTATCCCTCTCGTTCAACAAAATTCATATCTATTACTAAGTTCGTGGATTTTCACAAGAAATGCTTCGTTTGCGAATAGTTCTTAAGCGAGATTATATAAACGGGCTAATAATTTGTCAACACTTTTTTGAAACACACTATTTTAGTGTATTTTTAACACTTATCATTAGTATTTACATAATCATAGCGTATATGTTCTAAATAGAAGTATGTGATAAACAGACTTTGTGTTATGGGTGACAACTATTTTTCACGTTCACTCTTGCTTATTTTACATGAATTCTATATAATTTCGACAATGCATTTTGTGTGAGATTCGTAAAACGATATCATTTCATATATGCTTCTATTACGAAATACGCATGATCGCGTCGGAGGTGCCCCAATGGATCAGGATCGCAAACCGGAGTTTGTTCTATATTTTCAGGCGACACACTGGGACAGGGAGTGGTATCGAACCTTTCAGGATTTTCGATTCCATCTTGTTCGCGTTTTCGACGAGGTCATAGATGTTCTGGAGGCGGATCCTTCCTTTTCAACGTTTATTATAGACGGACAAACAGCCATGCTCATGGATTATCTCGAGGCCATGCCGCAAAACGAGAGTCGCGTCAAGGCGCTGGTCGCGTCCGGGAGGCTGCTGATCGGGCCGTGGTATACCATGCCGGATGAGAACCTTACGAGCGGCGAAAGCATCATCCGAAATCTTGCCACGGGAAACGCGCTTACGCAGAAGCTGAGCACCGGAGCGCGCGTCATGCCGATTGGTTACGTCTGCGATATTTTCGGGCATATTGCGCAGCTGCCGCAGATTTTAAACGGCTGTGGCATCCGAACGGTCATTCTCGGCCGCGGAACAAACCGGCATATGCATCCGGCTTTTTTCCGCTGGAACGGGTCGGCGGGCTCGGCCTGCGCGGTGTTCAAGGTGCCGGAAGAATTTGGATACGGAACATTCGGGCTGGACGTTTTTTTAGCCGCGAAGGGTGAGGCCTCCCTGCAAACCGAACGAACAATCGAACGGGCGATGCAGTATATCGACGGTGAGCTCTCGCGAACGGAGCTGCCGCTGGCCGTGCTGATGGACAGCATGGACCATGAGCGGATTCACCCGATTGCGCCGTGGATTGCGCAGCAACTGGAGGAACGACTGGGCTGCCCGGTAAAAATCGGACAGGTTGACGCGTTTATCGAAAAGCTTATGTCCCATTGGGAAGAGATGCCGCAGATCCGGGGCGAACTTCAGTTCTCTGCAAAGGATATGGTTGAGCACAATAAGCTGATCTCCAATACGCTTTCCAGTCGGTATGATGTCAAGTGTCTGAACGATCAAACGCAGGTTCAGCTCGAGAAGATGGCTTCGCCGCTGCTGGCGTTGGCAAAACTCCATGGAATCCCCGTGCCGGAAGCGCTGATGGAGACCGCCTATCGATACCTGCTGCAAAACCATGCGCACGATTCGATTTGCGGCTGCTCAATCGACGAAGTGCACGCGGATATGACCTATCGTTTCCAGCAGTCGATGCGAATCAGCGAAGGGTTTTGCCGGACATACTTAAACGCGAGATACGCTCTTGCGGCGCAGCCCGTCTCGGAGCGATCCCGCGATCTAAAACTCACCGTGTTTCAATACCTGCCCGGCGAGGTACATGGCATATTCAAAGCCAGAATCGATTTCCCCTTAACCTACCCGAACCGGATTGACGAGCAGGTTCCCTGGGGTGCGAAGAACAACTTCCGTATCTACGATGCTCTGGGGCAGGAAGTGCCGTATCAGATTCTGGAGATTCAGAACCAGTCGTATACGGAGATCGCCGATCAGCTCTATCCAAAGAAGGCCGACCGGTACCATTTGCTGATGCAAACAACCCTTCCCGCGCTTGCGGCGGCGGAGTTTTCCATTCATCCGTCAGTACGCCCCGTGCGAGACTACGGAAGCTTGAGAACCGGAAACCTGACGGCGGAAAACGGGTTGATCCGGATTCACATAGAGCCGGACGGTTCCGTTTCACTCCGCGATCTGAAGCACGGGCATGAGTATTCGAATCTTCTCCGATATTTCGATGACGGCGAGACGGGCGATGGATGGTATCACCTGTCCCCGAAGCCGGATTGCGTGGTGCATTCTGCCGGTGCTCCGGTTTCCATCGAGACGACGCTGGACGGTCCGCTGGCCTGCGCGTTCCGCCTGACGCACTGCTTGTGCCTGCCGGAAAAGATGGACTATCACCGCAGGTATACGAAGAGAAGCGATTCGCGCACGGAACTGCGAATTACTACCACACTGACCATTCTGCGCGACTGCCCTTATGTGCTCGCGCATATCGAGGTTGACAACGAAGTAAAGGATCATCGTCTGGTTCTGAGCCTTGCGAGCGGCATCCCTTCCGAGGAGTACGAACTCGATCAGGCATTCGCATTCCTAAAGCGTCCGGCCGGGCGAAGCAAACTGACGGAGGACTGGAAGGAACAGGAGAAAACAGAGAAGTCGTTTGGAAACATTATTGTGCGGCGCAGACCGGATACGAGCGGTTTTGCGTTCATTTCAAAAGGTGGGTTGCATGAGGCCGCCGTACAAACGGGGGCGGAAGGCGCAATCGACGTCACGCTGCTGCGCTGCTTTGGAAAAACATTCTTAACGGACGGGCAGCCTGCCGGGCAGATGCAGGGCGTATTCGAGTTTGATGCGGCGCTTTATCCGTTTTCCGCGGGGATGACCAATGTGCAGCTGCTCGACGTGAAGGAACGTCTGCAAACGGATGTGTTTTGCTATACGCGTTCCATGGAGCAGGACGAAGCACTGCCTGCGAGCCAAAATACCATTGCGCTGCACACCGAAGGCGAGATTCGCATATCCATCATCAAACCGTCTGCCGAGGGGCGGACGGCTCTGCGGTTGGTCAATTATGGTTCGCCGGGCAGATGCACGGTGGAACTGAAATATTCCATACGCGCCGCCTGGACGGCAGACCTGCTTGAAAACCCTCTGCAGGCGATTCCGCATGAGCTGCATGAATTCTCGCTGAGTTTGGATGCCGGACAAATTCAAACGGTATTGCTGGAGCTGGAATAGTCAACACCTTGGCCACGCAATATGTGTGAACGTTCCACTGTATGTCATCTGCCCCCTCACTTCCACGCTTCGCGCGATTGTATCACTTCGTGAAGGTTAGCCAGTAAACAAAGAGCCCATCTTCCGATGGGCTCTTTGTTTACGTTTGATGAAAAGCGCCGGCGAAGGGACTACACACAGTTCCATCCGCACAGCGCAACTTCATACCTGCCACCAGCTGAATTTGACTGAAATCGAGCCTTGAGGCCGCTTAGACATCAATTTCCTCTCATTCAAAGTAGACTGTTCATTGGGGATGTCAAAAAGCTCTTATATGTTAATTGTCATAGCATCATAGCGTAAATGCTTTTCTACTCTGCTTCTTAGTAAATAACTCCTTTAGCGACGCAGTATAGCATCCTTAATTACATAAAGTTCGCAATTTGAGCACGTCCTATACGGTTACAGATGACCTATTGAAGAACGTAAATGTTTCATCATATCCGAACCGTGTATTTCCCTTTGATCAAGGCCACATAGTATTCCAGCGGAGTGTCTTCCCCAAAGGAAACAAAGCCCTCACAACGCAGTAATGAGTTCCCCTTGCGTAATTCCAAGCTCTGAATTTCCTCGTTTGTCGTCGCGCTGCTACTCTCGAATGTTCGTGTGGAGTGGTTGGGAACGATGTGATAGATTTCCTCCAGGATTTTGTAGAGCGACGCTTCGTTCGAAAAGTCTAGCGCTTCGATTCCTTCACAGTATTTATACGGCAGCCAGTCCTCCACGAATGTATTCACTTCTCCGTTGATATAACGAAGGCGTTTTAAGTAGAAGACTTTTTCTCCGGGCTTAAGGCATAGAATCTCTTGAATTGGCTTGGGTGCATCAATCACCGCCTTTGCCAGCACCACGGAATTGAGCGGAATCTGCCCCCCGCGGCTGGAATACGCAGAGAAGTACTTTGCAGAACCGGTGTAGCCCACCGTGTTACTATAATCCTTCACAAATGTTCCGCGTGACTTTTCGCGAACCACATATCCGTTTCGCACGAGATCCAACACTGCTTGCCGCACGGTCGCACGACTGACATTGTACTCCGTTATAATAGAGATTTCGGTTGGCAGCATATCGCCGGGCTTATACTCACCGCTTTTAATCTGGCCAACCAGTATCGTATAGAGCTGATAATACAGCGGAATGGGGGAATTTCGATCCAGTGTTGCCATACTTGCGTACCAATCCGTTTCTGTCTGAATTTACATACAGTAGTATATACTAACATTATAACGAAACACGATGGAAACTTCAAATCCAATTTCGGAAAAATACGAAAAATCAAGCAATATTCTGGTTTCATACTAACACAACTTGTCCAAATAGCACAACTCAAAATGGCATGAATTGACCGCCGTCCCGGATCTCCGAGAACGGCGGCCAATCGAGCAACGGTGTTATTGAGCGGGATAGAGCGCGGTCCAAGCTTCGTCCGGTGTCATAATTGCCGGTGAAGAGAACCAAGCCTGCGGATTGGTCTTCTCGATCAAGATGATCGGAGCGTACACTTCCTTCGGAATTGCTTCGCCCTTGGCTGCCGCAACCGCCATATCCACCGCGCCGGAACCAAGCTTGTCCGGATACTGGCCAACCACTGCGGTCAGCGGGGAATCGGGCTGCTTCATCTCTTCCAGAACGACCTGATCGGCGTCCACGCAGACGACAAAGATCTTGTCCTGCATGCCGAGCTCGCGAATCGCTTTAGAGGCACCAACTGCGGCAAGACCCCAATCGCAATAGACGCACTGTACATCGTTGTTGCCTTGCAGATAGGCCTTGACTTCTTTATAGTAGTTATTAACCGCGTCATTGGTACCTATCGAAATTGTCTGAACAACTTTGATGGTCGGATAATCCTGAATAACAGCGTCCAGCATGCGCAAACGGATAATCAGCGACTGCCAGCCTGGCGTGTCAAGCACAAGGATATTGCCCGTTCGTCCAAGTTTGTTCACGCAGTAGAGAGAGAGTTGCTCGCCACCATTGAAGTTATCGCTGGTCAGATTGCAGGTGGAGTACTCGGATGTAATATCAACCGTAATGCAGGGGATGCCCATTTCCTTCATCTTCTGCATGACCGGTTCGAAGGCCGGGCCCTCGCCCCCGCCAATGATCACCGCACTGACACCCATCGTCAGAAAGTTCTCGATGTCCGCAACCTGTTTGTTGGAGTCGCCCTGCGCGTTGGCCGTAATGAGCTTTACGCCGAGTTCTTCCGCTTTCGCCGTAACGCCCGCCAGGACACCACGGTTAAAATCGTTCGTCAGGTGCTGGGAGGATAGCGCGATTGTGAGCGTGCCATCACCCGCCGAGGGTGCTGCGGTAGCTTCCTGAGCCGCCGCCTCTGCGGCATCGCCCCCAGCAGTCTCTGCTGTCGCCTCGGCAGCGGCGGCAGTATCCGTGGAAGCTTCCACCGCCGGAGCGGCGGTGCAGCCGATGGCAAGAAGCATCAGAACTGCGAGAAGGAACGGTACGAGTTTTTTCATAACTTTCTCCTTTCAGATTTCCCCTTTGTTATTTTACCAGATCAGCCAGCGTTGTGTGCAGATCCGGAACAACATCCCATTTGCGTATGTTCTTTTCCGGTCCCATCGGCGAGTAGATGAACAGGAAAACAAACTCTCCGTCGCCTGTATTGAGCAGTTTGTGCGGTTCGTTGGTGGGCACAAACGTAACATCGCCCGCCGTAAGCGAATATTCTGTTCCGTCTTCCATGCGCATGGTCCCTTCGCCTTTCAAGTAGATCATGACCTCCTCCTCTATTCCATGGGTATGGAATTCAGAGGCTTGCCCCTTGTTGTAAATACCGATACCTACGGATAGATTTCTCGCACCTTCTTGTGCGTCAACCAGGATCAGGTTGTCCCGAACATTTGGCGCGGCCGCTCGATAGACGGGCAACTCGCTAATTGATAGTTTCTTCATTGTCATTCTCCTTCTCCTCGCGGAAACACCGCGGATGTTCTTTTACGGATTTCGGACTTAGCTCGCGAGACATTCCTCTACAAGCACGAACCGTTTCGTTGCTCCCACTACGCTCGAACAATGTTCGTTCTTGCTTTATTGCGTATGTATGTTTGTTCGTACATTAAAGACCATTAAAAAGAAAACAGGCGTTCCGGATGGCTCGCACCCAAGCGCGTAGCGCCAAGGTCCAGCATCTTCTCGGCAATCTCGCGACTACGAATACCACCTGACGCCTTCACCTGTAAAGAATCCCCCGCCTCGCGAACCATCAATCGAATATCCTCCTCCGTTGCGCCGCCAGCGGAAAACCCTGTGGATGTCTTCACAAAATTTGCGCCACCACGCTTTACCAGGCGTACGCCCTGGATTTTCTCCGCTTCATTTAAGTAGGATGTCTCAAGGATTACCTTGGTTATCCGACCGCCGGCCGCTGCAACGAACCGGCGAATCTCCTCCTCAATGTCGTCGTAACGACCGCTTCGGAGCCAACCGATGTTAATCAGCATATCGGCCTCTATGGCACCCTTGGCAAACGCATCGATCGTTTCAAACACCTTGCAGTCGGTCGTCGTGTAACCGCTCGGAAAACCGATTGGCGCATCGATTCCAACATCACTGCCCGCCAGTACCTCCCGTGCAACGGGAAACCACGCGCAACCAATTGCCACCGTTTTAAAATGAAACTTGCGCGCAGTCGTGAGATGCGCTCGCAATTCGCTCTCGGTCGCGTTCGGCAAAAGCAACGTTGCGTCAATGGTTCTGGCTAATTCTTCGTTTGTTCTCATCTTTCCTTACTCCTAGATTTTATGATATTTCCTACATGGTCTGTGTAGCGAGTGTCGCTTACTTTCCATAAAGATCAGTGCAGCTTCCAGGGATTCTGCCGCTGTTCCTGTGTAATTGTGCTGGGAGACTGCCACATTGGCTTTACCAAACCGCGCTCAACCAACGTCAGTGCATTTGCGTATAGTTCCCGCCAACGAGCATACTCGTCAACGTAAACACGGTGGTTCTCCTGGTTCGGTTCGAAGGATTCCTGCTCGCGGATGAGCTCTGCAACGGCCTCCTCCGTGTTCTGGTAAATGCCAGTACCGACCATTGCTAAAATTGCCGCTCCAAGCGCCGTGCCTTCCTTCTCTACGGGTACGGAAACGGTCTTTCCCATGACGTCGGAAATGATTTTGCACCAGACTCGACTATGCGCCGCACCTCCGCAGACAATCAACTTTTCTGCGATCGGATCGTCACCCGTAACGCGCCGAATGCTCGCAAACTCGCCAAACGACTGGTAGCATGCATTCTCCAAAATTGCTCGAAAGAAAACGCCCTTGTTGCTCATCTCCGGGTTGAGAATGTCCCAATTGATGAAGGTCGGCGAACACATCATCCATTTCTGCTGGTTTGCTACGTCAGCAAACATCGCTTGCACGCCGTAACTCCCAGCGGGTACCGCCTCGGCAAGTCGATCCAGCAGATCGTACGGATTCACGCGGCACGCAGCGGCGACCTGCTTCTCCAAGTCTCCAAATGCGTCCCGAAACCACCGGACACTGAGCCCGGCGAGAAATCCAACTCCCTCAAAAATCCAGCGCGCTGGCTGCGAGTGGCAACTCGTACGCGTTCGGTACTCCGGATCGGTGTACGGTCGATCGGTCACATGGCAGCTCATCCAGTAGGTCCCGCCAATCAATGCTGAGTCGCCCGGCGTAACCGCGCCAACGCCCACGAGCCCTGCCTGCGTATCCGCAACGCCGACCGTAACCGGCGTGCCAACCGCAAACCCCGTTTCCTCTGCGATGCGGGCTCCGACGCGGCCGATCACGGTTCCCGGATCGACGACGGTCGGTAGGATCGAGAACGGAAGTTCACACGCGTTCATGATCTCCTTCGACCAAACACGCGTCCCCAGTTCCAGCAAGAGCGTCGAGGATGCGTCGCCGGGTTCAATGGCAATCTCTCCGCAGAGTTGATACACGAGCCAACCAGACACCAGCATGACCTTGCCGATTCGGGAAAACGCTTCCGGGTCATGCCGCTTGATCCACATCAGCCTCGGTAAACCGTGTAAACTCGGCCAATCGCCGGTAATCTCGAATATCTGCTTTTGTAGATTGTGCTCGTAAATATAGTCGCAATCCGTCCGGCTGTCCATGTTGAAGCAGCCATAGAGCGTTTCTGAGCGTTTTGTGTCCACGCAGAAGATGCCGTGCCGAAAACCGCTCGCCGTTATCACGGCAATCTCTTCCGAATTGACCCGAGAAAGCGCCTCATGTATGCACCCGCAGACCAGATTCCAATTCGCACAGGAGTCAAAATCGTATGCCCCGGGAATATTATTGCTGCGCGGAACATACCAGTCCTGCGACGCAACGCTGACCTGACGGCCGGTATCCGCATCAAAGACAATACAACGCACGTTAGAAGATCCGCAGTCTATGGTTGCCGTAAGTCTTTTTGCCACGTTTCACGTTCCCTTTCCTGACCTTCTATCGGCTGCCCAGCTTTGCTCAACCCTCGCAACGCCTTCGTTTTTTCGGTGAGCTTCTACTTCTTTTGCGTTCGTTTTTGCTCGATGAGCGTGAGCAGCAGCACGCCAACGAGCAGCGTACCTTTGCAAATATTGAGTACGGTAACGGGTGTGCCAATCATCGCAAGGCCCGTTTCAAACGAGCGAAGGAAAATGGCGCCAAACGCCGTGCCATAGATGGCGATCTTGTTGCTGATCAGCGTTTTCCCAAGCAGCACAACAAGCAACGAATCCATCAGGAACGACGAGCCGAGATCCGGCGCGGCAAACGCTTGAAATGCGCAAAGAGTAAGCCCGAGCACGGCCGCAAGCAAGCTGCAGAGAACATAGGATATAAAGGTGTAGAATCGAATGGGAATTCCCGATAGTTCACTCGTAAACTGGTTAAGCCCCGTCGCTTTGAGGTAACGCCCGAAGGGGGCGTGCTCCGTTGCGATATGTAGCACCAGGAAGATTACAAGATAAATCAGGATCGGCATAGGAATGCCAAGCAGGTTTCCAGTGCCAATGAATTTAAACGCATCCGGAAATCCGTAAGAGATTGAAAGACCGCCTTCGCTGAAAACGTATTGCATACCCTGCGCGAAAAACATCGTGCCGAGTGTCGCGACAAACGGCGCGACGCCGAGCTTTGAAACGCAAACACCGTTGATTGCGCCAATAAACAGCGCGACTGCAACTGAAATCAGCAATCCAACCAGTAGGGGCGTATTCCCAAAGACCACGGGCCATAGGCCAGCGAGTACGGAGAGTCCTGCAACCGCCGCTACGGAGAGATCGGCCCCGCCAGTCATCATGACCAACGTCATGCCGCTTGCGATGATCCCAAGCAGGGATGCCTGCACGAGAATCGACTTGAAGTTATCGAAGGAGAAATACTGCGGACGAATCAGTGAAAACGCCAGCACCATCCCCATGTAGATCAGAATCGTGCCATATCGTTTCAGCCCCACCCGCATTATGTCAACCAGTTTCGTATCTTTCATGAGGTGCCTCTCTTATCTCAAGTCTTCCTGAAGGATAATGTCACGATTGCCTACCGAGAGAATCGCGGCAAATAGCAGGACGATTCCCTGCGCAACCAACGTGTAGTAGAACTCCAAGCTCAAGAGCGTAAACGCAGTCTGGATTGAAGTCAGCACCAACGCGCCAACGAGAATGCCAGGGATATTTGGTCTCTTCGTCCCGAGAATGGTTTTTGCGATATAGGTAACCGCGAGCACCGGTAGCAGCAACCGCTGACCGGAATATACAATCGAGCCGCTTGAGCGCAGTGCGTTGAGCACGCCGCCCATCGCATAGAACACGCCACCCATGCCAAAGGACCAGAATTTGATCAGCTTAACAGGTATTCCGGCAAATTTTGCGGCGTCCTGCGAAAGCCCAACCGACTGCACGTGCAGCCCCAATCGCGTTTGATGCATAATGAAGTAGACAATCAGGAACAGCAAGAGCGACAGAATGACCATAATCGGAACGGGACCTATGGTCGCGGTTACAAGCTTGACAACAGGGTTGTCCCGAACCCACATACTTTGCCCGTTCGTATAGGCATACTCGCAGCCCTGCGCGAGGAACATGATCGAAATCGTTGTGATAAAGGAGGAAAGCCCGGCATAGGCGACGAGCGCGCCGCAGAGCAGCCCAAAGAGCAAGCCTGCGCCAATGCTGACCACTGCCGCGAGAACAGGTGAACTGCCCTTCGCGATGAACCCACAAAACAGTGAAGCGCAAAGGCCGACGACGCCGCCCATGGAAAGATCGCTCTCCCCGGCCATGTTGACGAATGTAACGCCGAGCGCCAGAATCATCATCGGCGCGCTCTGTGTCAGGATATTGACAAGGTTGGACCCGGTTCGAAAATTCACCGACAACGCACAAAAGAGCAGAACCATCGCAGAGAAGGTTAATATCGAACCCCAAACATCAAAAAACTTGCCAAGAGATCTGACGTGGGTCGCTTCCGGTTTCATCGCTTTACGCATTCTCCTTGCCTCCCATTGTGAGGTAAATAATCGCTTCCCGATTCGCTTTGCATGAAAAGCACTCGTGTACAATGCGCCCGTTGAACAGGACGGCGATGCGATCGCTGATGGCAATCGCTTCTTCCACCTCGGAGCTGGTAACCACAACCGCTTTTCCGTTCGCCGCGAGCTCGTGGATCAACGCATAAATCTCGCTCTTTCCCTTCACGTCTATTCCAACGGTCGGCTCATCGAAGAAATAGACCGCAGAATCACCCATGAGCCATTTGGCAACAACTACCTTCTGGATATTCCCGCCGGAGAGTGTCTTGATGGGTGCCTCAATGTTCGGCGTCTTCACATGCAGTGCTTCGCAGAGCTCTCTCACTTCCGTACGTTCTTTCTTACGGCGAATGAGCGCAAGGTGATTTGTATACTTTTTCAAAAATGCAATCGTCGTGTTTTCACGAACAGAGAAATCCGATATCACGCCGTGCTTTCGGCGGTCCTCGGGAATCAAGCAGATCCCGTGCCGCTTTGCGGAGCGCGGACCCGTCAGGCGAACCGGCTTCTCGTGAAAATACACCTGTCCATGCGAAAGACTGCGTATGCCAAGAATCGTTTCAACAAGTTCGGTTTTTCGCGCACCAACCGCGCCGGTTAGCGCCAAAATTTCTCCCGGTTTCACTGAAAATGAGACGTTTTCAATCAAACCCTCAACGCAGAGCCCTTCAACTCGAAGAGCAGGCTCGCGCGCATTTAGTGCCGTGTCATACGCCTTGTGCTCCGCAATGCCCTGTATCTGCCCGACCATTCGATAAACAATCTGCTCGCGCGTAATCTCAGAAATCGGCCACGTACCGTTGTACTCTCCGTCGCGCAGAATTGTCACACAGTCGCAAATATGGAATAGCTCTTCCAGCCGGTGTGAAATATAAATAATCGTGATCTCGCGCGTCTGTTTCATCCGGCGAATCGCGGCAAACAGAGCGTCCGTTTCGGAGGAGCTAAGACGGCTCGTTGGTTCGTCCAGAACCAGAATCTGTGGATTTCGATACAGAGCACGAATAATGCAAACGATCTGCTGTTTGGCAATGGAAAGATCGTCGATCTGTGCGTTTGCGTCCACCGCACCCGGCATAAACTCGTCGAGCGCGTGTTGTGCGGCCGCCGTCATCGTCTTCCAGTCGATCAATCCGCTCTTGAAACGGGGTTCGATGCCAATCATAATGTTTTGTGCAACGGTAAATCCCGGTACAAGTTCGAGTTCCTGAAAGATAAAGTCGATCCCATAATCGCGTATATTATTCGATGTAGCCTTGTTCAAACTTTCACCATTGAGAAGTACATCCCCCGCTGTCTGTTGGTATACGCGCGCAAGTATCTTGATCAGGGTGGACTTCCCCGCGCCGTTTGCGCCCATGAGCGCATGCACCTCTCCTGCGCGAATCGAGAAGGTCACGCCGTTCAACGCGCGGACGCCGGGGAATTCCATCGATATGTGTTGAAACGTCAGGCAAGCTTGTTCGATGTTCATTGAATTGATTCCTCTCATTTTACCCAGTTCAGCGAACGGGATACGGCTTCCTTCCAGCCTAAAATATGCGCGGCGCGCTGTTCCGGCGTAATTTGCGGCTCAAACGCGCGATCCAACTTCCAGAGTGAGCGAATTTCATCGAGATCCTTCCAGAGCCCGGCCTTAAGTCCGGCGGTGTAAACGGCGCCCATTGGAGTTCGGTCCGTGTTTTGCGGCCGCTCGATGCGGCAGCCGATCAGATTCGCAAACAGTTGCAGCACGAAGTCGCTCTTGGCCACGCCGCCGTCCACCCGCAGTACCTGCAAGTGAATTCCGAAACGCTCTTTCATGGTCTCAACCACGTCGCTTGTCTGAAGGGCACTCGACTCCAACGCCGCGCGGCAGATGTGTCGTTTATCATGGTAACGCGAAAGACCAATGATCAGTGCGCGAGCCTCCGCATTCCAATGCGGCGCACCCAATCCCTGAAATGCGGGGACAAAGTAGACCCCATCGGTCGTTTCGACCTGTTGCGCAAGCTCGTCCACTTCTTTTGGCGATACGGCGACACCAAGCTGCTCGATCAACCACTCGATGATCGAACCGGCGACGTAAACGCCGCCTTCAATTTCATAACTTATTTCCCCTGCGCGGTGGTTGGCAATGGCTGGCAGAATGCCCGCTGCTGGCTCCTCCAGCTTGTCCGTATAGCTAACGAGGTTCAGACAAGTGCCAATGGTGCACTTCGCTTCGCCGCGGCTGAAGCAGGACTGCCCGAATAAAGCACTCATTTGATCTCCGATGGAGGCTAGTATTGGTACATCTTCCGTAAAAACATCTGCCGGGTCCGTCGCCAGGCCAAACCACTCGTCGCAGGGACAAACTTCCGGCAACATAGCCGATGGTAAGTTCATTTTTTGGAGCAGAGATTCGTCCCAAGCGCCCGTATGGATATCGAAGAACATGGTGCGGCCTGCGTTGCTCGAGTCCGTTTTATGAACGCGCCCGCCCGTGAGATTCCAAATAATCCAGGTGTTGACCGTTCCAAAACAGATTTCCCCGCGCGCTGCGCGCCGTTGAAGGGCAGGATCGTTCTGCAAGATCCAAGCCACCTTGCTCGCCGAGTAGTAGGGGCTGCTGATCAATCCGGTCTTTGCGAGAATTTCGCCCGCAAACGGCGCCCATTGCTCAATCATCTTCGCGCCGCGTGTGCACTGCCAGCTGATCGCCGGCGTCAACGCTTCACCGGTAGCACGATCCCAAAGGATCGTCGTTTCACGCTGGTTCGTGACTCCGATTGCCAGAACCCTCTTCATGTCGAACTGTGAGGCTATTTCCTTCATGCACTCACAAACAGACGACCACATCTCATTCGGATCGTGTTCCAGCCAGCCTTCCTGCGGATAGAAACTGTGAATCCTTCGATACGCGCTGATCACTACCTCGCCCTGCGCGTTGACAATCATCGCTTTCGAACCAGTCGACCCTTGGTCGATTCCCAGAATAAACTCTTTCATTTTGACCTCATTCTCCGATCAGCAGTACGAGCTGCCTATTTATCATACGTAAATATGAATCGAATGCGAGTTGAAGATTGGTCAGAAAACCCGTTTGAAAACAATGTTCGTACATACGTACGTTCTTTCGTTATTATGTTATCATGGTAAATTTGGAATTGCAAGCCAAAAAGTAAATATTTTCATGAATTCA
>JAYFPQ010000048.1:0-35699 GCA_034927595.1 Christensenella sp. | reverse complement strand
GCTTTTCCCAGAGCGCGCGGGTCAGCACGAAGGTCGGCACGCCGCCGAGCTCATGCGGGCACTGCGGGCGGGACTCGAGCTCATACTCGATCATCCAGCGCTTAAAGCCGTTCGGGCTTTCGGCAACGATCCAGACCTCGTCCTGATTCATGAAGTCGAAGTGATATTCCATCTTGGCGGCAAACAGCTGCGCGCCGACGCGGGCGCCGCGCTTGAGCGTCATGGTGTGGTAGCTCATGCCAACCTTCTCATTGACCATGCGGCCGTTGACGATGCCGGCGATCTCGCCGTCCACGCAGCCGATGAGCAGGTATTCGTCCTGAACGCGATAGCGCAGCATACCGAGCAGTTCCGCAACGATGCGCGCGGACACGATGTCGTAAAAATCCTTCTGGTGGTCGAGCAGAACCTTGATGCCTTCGAGAACCATCTCCGTCTCTTCGCGGCTTGCCGTGCGAACCAGCATGTCCTCGCCCGTGGTCAGCGGAATGACCTTCGGCTCATACGGTTTCAGGCCAATCGTCGGCGGCCGGAGTTTGGCTTCCATTTCGTCTACGAGAATGTCGTACTTACCCATGTGTGTTGCCTCCTTAAATTGTATCTTGATGGATGATTGTGAAAAAAGAAGAGGTGCGTTACTAGCATCATTGTAGCGTCGTTTTGAAGCCTTGTCTAGTATTTCTTGCAATATTTCGAAATATATCATTTGAGCCGCAAACCGCTCTGGATTTCTTTGTTCGAAAGCGGCGTTTATCGCATTATGTATGGTTTTATCACGTATTATAGCTCGTTTTCGGGTTTTTCAGGACATTCTATTCCGCATATTCGCCTGCAAAGTCGGAAGAATCAGTAAGGATTTCTGACAAAATATCGCATTTCTATCGATTATATTCAACGTTATGTTGATTATTAATGCAGGATTATTTATTTTATGCGTCATTTTCACGTTTTAATGAATTCTTCGCGTTCGAAAATTGTATTTTTCATCTTCGCGTAGTATACTGGTGTCTGATAATAATGGGGTGGGATTTTATTTTTTCGCATAACGTTGTCTGCGGAGCATCCGCTTGATCAATCGAAGCGTCCCCCACCTCCGGCGGATAAACAAGATCGAATGAACAGGAAAGGTATATAGACACATGGCTAACAGCATTCGTCGAGTTGGTATTCTCACAAGCGGCGGCGACGCGCCGGGCATGAACGCGGCGATTCGCGCCGCCGTTCGCACCTGCGTACTGCACAATGTGATCCCGATTGGCATTCATCGCGGCTACAACGGCCTGATCCACTCCGACGTGGTCGAGCTCGACGCGCGCGCCGTCAACGGCATTACCTCGCGCGGCGGTACGATTCTCTACACCGCGCGCAGCGAAGAGTTCCGCACGGACGCGGGCGTGAAGCAGGCGGCGGACAACTGCCGCTACCTTGGCATTGACGGCGTGATTGCCATCGGCGGGGACGGCACCTTCCGCGGCGCGCGCGAGCTCTCGAAATACGGCATCAACACCATCGGCATTCCGGGCACGATTGACAACGACATCGCCTGCTCGCACTACTCTATCGGGTTTGACACCGCCGCGAACACCGCCATTGAGGCGATTGATAAACTCTCGGACACGATGCAGAGCCACCAGCGCACGAGCGTGGTCGAGATCATGGGCCGCAACGCGGGCCACCTCGCCATCTACGTCGGCATCTCCGTTGGAGCGACGTCCATCGTGATTCCGGAGCGTCCGTTTGACTTTGAACGGGACGTTGTAGAGCACATTCGCGAAGGCCAGTACCGCGGCAAGCACCATCACCTGATCATCGTTGCCGAAGGCGTTGGCAACACGAACGAAATTGCGCAGCGCTGCCGTGACGAACTGGGTCTGGACACGCGCGTCACCATCATTGGCCATGTGCAGCGCGGCGGCAGCCCGTCCGCGCGCGACCGCGTGATGGCAACCCGCATGGGGCACCGCGCCGTGGAGGAGATTCTCGCGGGCGGCACGAACTTGATCGTCTGCTATCGCAACAGCCAGATTACAACCGTCCCCATCGACGAGGCGCTGACCATGACGAAGGACCTCGACGAGTATATGTATCGCGTTGCGCAGGAAATTACGATCTGATCGTATGTAATTGACAAGCCCGGGCGTTGCCCGGGTTGTCTTTTATACCGGTGTCGGATATCAAGAATCAAAGAAGTGTTATTTTAGAAAGAGGGTATTATGTTTTTTGATGCTTACGGTGACGAACAGAATCCCGTTTTAGTTCTGCTGCACGGCGCGGCGGCTCTGGACACCTTCGCCAATCAATACGACCTGCTCGCGCAGCACTTCCGCGTGCTGGTTCCGCATCTGCCCGGCGCGGGTGAGGCGGCGGCGGAAGCCTACGATCCACAGGCCACGGCGGACGCAGTCGCCGCCTGGATTTCCTCGCTCGGCGTCGGCAAGGTTCTGCTGATGGGGCACTCCGTCGGCGCGGAACTCGCGGTCAAGCTCGCCAGCGAGCACGAGAATCTATTTTCGCGCGCGGTCTTTCTCAGTCCTTGGCTGCTTGCCAGCGCGGCGAGCACGAAGCTCTACGCGGGCATGGCGCGGATGTCCTACGGCGCCATCAAGAACGAGAAACTCCTGCGCATGCAGGCGAAATACTGGAATCTCAACGCGGCGCAGACCGATCGCATGGTCGGCTATACCAAGCAGATTTCGCTGGAGACCTATGTTTCTTTCTTCGAGAAGCGCATCCATCTGGGCGAGCTGACCGGCTATCCTTCCGTTTCGATTCCGATGCTCGCCATGTGCGCGCGCGGCGACTCCGGGGAAACCAAGACCTCCGTCCGTGCGCTGGGTGAACAAAACACAAACTGCCTCACGGTGATCTTTCCGCAAGGCAGTCATGACTTCGTATTGCGTTGTGCAAACCTGTTGAATCCTATGCTGCTGGACTTTCTGACGGCGGGCAGTTCGCTCACCGAGGCCAGATAAGAATCAGCGCAAACGGCAGCACGTTATGCGTGGTCAAAAATCCGCGCATCGTGTCGAAGTGATTCGACGCTCCGCCAATTCCGTTAAAGAAGCGAAAACGCGTCTCCCCCGCCTCGTCCATTGCAGGTTCCACCGGCTGGATGCGCGAGAACGTCACGTAATGCGGGCCGTCCTTATGCACATAATAAATCACTCCCGCGTCTGTCCCCTCGGGCAGGCGCGCTTTTTTGCTCATCCGAAAGACCAGCCGCGTCGGATACCCGTGCCGCTTGAGCATGCGCTTGAGCCGAAACAGATCCGTGCCCGCCAGCCCGCGAAGAATTGAATAGCGAATCAGTTCGTCGGCCAGCGCCTGCGCATTCACCGCGTTGCCCTGCGTTTTAAAGAAGTTGAACGCCGCAATCCAGCCGCAGCCGTTGATGTCGCTCGTCAGCGCGCCGTAACGAATGTCCGTTACCTGCGCTTGATCGACAATGTATCCGTCCGGCGAATATGGGGAACGTTTCTGCTGTTCCATCGTCAATACACCACCTGAAAGACCGCGTATCCGTCTCCAAACGCTTCGACGCGCTCCAAGCCCTTTGCGCCGGCGTCCTTCACCAGATAGTCAATCAGCACTTGCAGTTCCTTTCCTTCAAACGTTCCCATCAAGTAAACGTTCTCCTGTTGAAACACCTCCGGCGTAAACGGCTGCACGCCGTTGAGCTCCAGTTGCCGCGTTTTCCAGCCGGAATAGATGCCCGTATCGCCCCAGTCGAGTAGATTGGTCGGCTTTTCCTGCGGATACGTCTTAAACGCCTCACTGTTGAAAATGAACGTCGGCATGCAGACGTAGACGTTCTTCGGGTGATCCATCGCGTAGCGCTCCGCCGTGCGCATGTTCAGCATCTGCTGCTGCGGCTGAAACTGCCCGATCCAGAGCATGTTTTTCGTAATTCCCCAGCTCAGCGCAAACAGCGTGAGCAGCAGCAGCGAGACACGAAGCGCGATCTTCGGCTTCGATTCGTGCGGACGGTCTCCCGCAGGGCGAATGCGCAGGCACAGCAGCAACAGCATGGCCGCCGCCGGAATCGCAATCACCTGAAACGCGCGCAGGATCAATCGCTCGGCAAAGCAGAGATACAGGCAGAGTAAAAATGACCCCAGGGCAATGCCAAACAGAATCAGCGCCTCCACCCAGCGGCGGCGGTCTCTCAAGAAACGGAAGAGCGCCCAAAGCGCAATCAGCACCGGAGCCACCAGCATGTACTCCGCCGGTCCGTTGCCGCGAAAGAATGCCTCGCCGTAGTGTAGTGCAGTTGCAACCCGCTGGGTCAGGGAAACCTGCGCGCCGGTGTCGTATGCGAGAACCGCGTTCAGGCTGTCCGCCGTAACATGTGGGTCGATAAAGCAGGATCGATCGACGAGGTCATATATCTCCTTGTCCCAGCCAAGCGAGGCAAAGAACGCGGGGTCTTGTTCGTAGGTTACATGCGGAAAGTCCACATAGCGCCCGCGCGCGTCCTCAAACGCCGCGTAGCCCGCAGGATTCATGTTTTCATACGACCAGCCGTTGAGCCAAACGAGCGCACCGAAGACCACGAGGCAGCATGCCGCAAATCCGGCAATGCGAATGAGCTCGTGTTTTCGCTCCTGTTGTTTCCAGCCAACCAGAGTGTTGAGCGCGTGGTATGCCACCGCCGCCGCCCAGAAGCAGACCATCGAATAGCCCGTTGAATTTCGAAACAGAAAGCAAGCGATCATCAGCGCGGTACTCTCGAGCATCACAAACAGCGGCAGCGGCTGGCGGTGTTCCCCGCCGGTATCCGCGGAAAGTAGCCGCAGAATGCCCGCCGTACCGAGCATGCAGGCGGTCAGCGTAAACGACAGCCGGAACACCGAATAAATCAGCACCAGCAGATACAATAGCGTATTGAGCGTAAGCATGCCCCAGGCGGGCAGCCCGTGTTCGGCGCCAACGTCCCAGAGCGTATAGAAGATCACCCAGATCGAAATCGCAACGCAGAGCAGTTGTAGCACCGGCCACCACGGCACGGTGGGCAGCAGCATGTACAGTAGACTTGTGATGTACCCCAGCGGCAGGTTCACGAACCCGTGAACCGGATACGGTTCACCGGTAAAGTACCCCGCGAAGGTATACATGATGCTCGCGTCGTCATTGGTTAAGAACGTAATCGGGAACAGTGCCGCGGTCAGTCCGACGAGCAGCAGCATGAGGCAGGCGCTAAGCAGCATCCGCCCGGACTTTGTCTCGGCGGCACGTGCCAGCAGGCCTGCTTTCCCCTCGGTTCTCCTCATTTCGCGCCCTCAAACGTAAAATGCACCGCGACGATGCCGTCGATAATCGTGTCACTAACCTCATAGCCGCTTGCGCCGCAATGCGTCTGCATGTAGTCCGCAAACATCGACAGATAGCGATCCTGCGTGTCGCCGACGTAATAGACGTTGTCGAGCGGGAACAGATCCTTAGCGTAGGTGCTGGTTAGCCCGTTCACCTCAAGCTGCTTCTGTCGCGTGATGGTGTTCATGTCGCAGCCGCCCCAGTCGATCAGATTCGTCGGCGGATTGTTCGGGTAAACGCTCAGCGCGTCGACGTTGTTCGCCGCGTAGACATCGCGAATGTAGACGTTTTCCGGGTGCTCCTGCGCATACGCAACAACGGCCTGCGAGCGGGCGAGCATATTTGGGGTTTCGTTTTCGTAGCTGATGACGGTTCGAAATACCTTGTAGCCAAATCCAAGCGAAACAAGCAGCGTCAGCGCCAGCGCCGCCAGTCGGAGCATATGCGCCGCGCGGGACGACTCCGCCTTTTGCTGCATGAGCCGGAATGCGCAGAGCCAAATGCTAACCGACGCGAGCATGCACACCGTCATCCAAACGCGCAGATTCACGCGCCCCGCCGCCATCAGAAAGCCCAGCAGCGCGACGGCGCCGAGCAGAAACGCGCTCGCGCCGACAAACGCGGTCCAGCGCTTGCGGTTGAACAAAAACAGCGCCAGCGCGGCGGCATAGGAAGCGGCAACCAGCACGCCGTAGTTCACGGAGAGCGGGTACATATGGAACATCGAACCAATGTCCGCAACACCGGTCTTGAGCCGATCCACCACGGAGGTTCTCGCAAACGCGGAGCCCTCGGAAATCGTTAGAAACGACTCGGTGGTAATCCGTTCGTCCAGATAGAACCAGCTGGAAGCCAGCGCGGCGAGCGGTTCGTCCCAACCGGCTTTTTCATACAGGGCGGGGTTCTCGCCGTAGGAATCCACGGGATAGTCCATGTAGGAAGAGCGCGCCTCGTCGTAAGCGACGAACCCTTCCGGGTTCTGCGCCGTACGCCCGTATTCGTTGACGCCGACCAGCACGCCGAGAACGACGATCGCAGCCGCGCCAAACGCGAGCAGGCGCTTTGCCGTCGCGCGATCCTTTTGAA
Organism: Christensenella sp.; assembly: GCA_034927595.1. Classification (GTDB taxonomy): domain Bacteria; phylum Bacillota; class Clostridia; order Christensenellales; family CAG-138; genus UBA7703. The sequence goes on along the minus strand of JAYFPQ010000048.1, from coordinate 29,300 downwards.
TGCGGCTCTCCACTGCGCGGTAGACAAACGCGCCAATCACGAAGCACGCCGCGGCTAAGCCGGAGGAGTTGCGAACAAGTAGCGAAACGGCGAGCAGCAGAATGGCACCAATCAGATATCCGCGCTGCGTCTTTTTGGAATCCTCCGCGTCCGCCGCGAGAACGAGCGCAACCGCGCCCGCGCCCGCCATGGTGGCGCTGAGCGTAAACGTAACCAGTACGATTCCGTAGTAGAACAGTCCCGCGCCGCAGGCCGCCATGAGGGCGAGCGAAAGCAGCAGCGGTACGCCGTGCTTATGGCCAATCTTGAGTATTGCGGCAAACACCGCCGTCATGCCCGCGGCACTGGCAACGAGCTGAAGAATCAGCCACCAGGGCAGCTGCGGCAGCACCGTATACAGCGCGCTCGTAAGAAACGCCATGATGCAGTTGATAAACGGGTGCGCAAATGAAGGCGTACCGGTGCGGTAGCCCGCGAGCGCCCAGGCAATGTTGAGATCGTCGTTGTCAAAGAACGTCAGCGTCGAGAGGCTGGCGGCTACGCCAACGATCACCAGCGCGCAGGCGAGCGAGAACAGCCAGCGAAATAGTTCGCTGCCATACCATTTTTTTAGCGTTTCGCCGATCTTTTTCATGCTTTATACCCTTTCGTGAAAAACGGTTGCGAAAACCGTCGGTTTTACAGAGGCAGCGAGAAGATCACGATGCCGAGAAACAGAACGCCAAGGCCGATCAGCTTCTTTTTATTCGGTTTCTCCTTCATAAACAGGTAGGCAAACAGCGTTACAAAGAAATAGGAGGACGCGTTCCACGCGGGCATCAGCGACAGAGGCAGTTCCTTGAGCGCAATGACCGAGCAGAACGTAGAAACCACAAAGATTGCGTAGGCAATGATCACCGGCGCGTTGAGGTATTGCTTGAGCCACGTGTCGTAGTGCTTCATCGCGGCTTTCTTGAGCAAAATCTGGCTGAGCGCGGCAATGAGCACGCCAAAAATCATAATCGCCAGGCTAAACGTATAACTATTCTGCATCGCTTGTCACCACCAGATAGATGCCAAAAAAGATGACCGTAACGCCAACGATCATGTTCCAGCGAATCGTTTCGTGAAAAAGAAGCGCGCCAAAGATCATGCTCCAGAACATGACCGTCGCGCGGTTTGCGTAGACGGTGACCAGCGGAAGCCGCTTTAAGAACTGCTGCCAGACGAGCGCATAGCTCGCCAGCACCAGAATCCCCGTACCAAAGAGCAACATCCAGTTCCAGCTGAAGACATCGTATTGCGCGGCAACCTTCATCAACAGCGTGCAGCCCGCAAAGAGCAGAATCGCCAGTTGCAGCAGCAGAATCAGCTTCCAGCTTGCGCGCTTTTCCGGCGCGCGCAGTTCCGTATTCGTTTGTTCCATTACGCCTGTTTCCCGCTCTCCTGCGGCTGCTTGCCGCAATACACCTCGCGCACCACATACTGCGGCGAGCGGTTGATGCTGATGTAGATGCGGCCAATGTATTCGCCAATCAGCCCGAGCATGAGCATAATGACCCCGCCAATCACGAACAGGGCCGCCATCATGGACGAATAGCCCGCGAGAATCTCGGTGGGATTGAGCAGCTTTTGAATCACAATCACAAGCCCCCAGAGGAACCCGGCGATTGCGGTCACGACGCCGAAGATCGTCGCCAGCCGAAGCGGCTTGACCGAAAATGCGGTAAACCCGTTCATCCAGAGCGTGATGAGCTTTTTAAACGTATAGGTGGTCTTGCCGTAGAGGCGCTCGCGCTCCTCCATCGGCACACAGACGATCTTATGCGTCGTGCGGAGCAGCAAGCCCGTCAGGTACGGATAGGGATTCTCGTAGCGCAGAATCTCGTCGATCACGAAGCGGCGCATCGCGGTGAAGTTGTTGAAGCGAATGTCCCTCGGCTTATCGAGAATCACATTCGTCATGTGCTCGTTGACCTTGCTGCCGAAGTTCTTAAACCAACTCTGCTTTTTCACGGGATATGCCGCGGTCGAAACGTCGTACTCACTCGGCCCGGTCAGCGGAGCGACGAGGTCAAACACGCGATCCATCGGGCACTGGCCGTCGTCGTCCAGAATGACGACAATGTCCCCTTTCGACATGCGAAATCCGGCCATCAGCGCAGGCAGGCGGCCCATGTTCTTTGCCAGCGAGACGGCGGTGATCCGCTCGTTTGCATCCGCCGCGCGCTTGAGCACCGGCCAGACGTTGTCCGGCGAGCAGTCGTTTACGAGAAAGAGCTCGTAGTCGTATTGCGTCGTGGTCGAAAACACCTGTTCAATCTCCTCGATGACCGTTTGAACGGTCTTCTCGCTGCGATAGCAGGCGATCACGAGGCTGATCAGGGTTTTGTCCTTTGGTTGTTCACAGGATTGTATCATGAAGAGGGCTGCTCCGTTTCCGCGTTTGGAACGATCCAAGCGCTTGCAGTAGTATCCGCTTTGAAACGATATACGAAATGAATTATACCCAAACGCGTGTCGTTTGTCCAGTTGGCGAGCGTTGACACAATCTCCTTACGGAAGTAGAATGAAACACGACAAGCGCGCCGTGTCTTTCGCCGCGCCGCCGAAAGGAAAGAAAGTTTAAATGAAAACCGTTTCGATGATGCAGCCGTTCTACCTGCCCTGGAAGGGGCTGTTCGATATGATCCATCAGTCCGATGTATTCATGTTTTACGACGACGTTCAGTTCGTCTCAAAAAACTGGCAAAGCCGAAACACCATTCCGACGGCGAACGGCCTCGTTTGGCTGACCGTGCCGGTGCTGACGAAGGATCGGCGGACGCAGAACGTCTGCGAGACGGAGATCAATCCCAACGAGGACTGGCAGAAGAAGCACTACAAAACGCTTTCGCTGACCTACGCGAAAGCGCCGTATTTCAAGCAATACGCCTATCTGCTCGAGGACTTTTATCTCGATCACCAGTGGACGAACCTGGGCGATCTGGACGTGCACACGACGAAGAAGCTCTGCGAGGCGCTGGGTATTCAGGTAGAATTTGCCCGCTCGTCGGACTACGGCTTTGAGGGCAGCAAGGAAGGCGAAAAAATCATTCAACTCTGCAACTCGCTTGGTTGCGACCACCTGATCAACGGGCCGAAGGCGGCGGAGTATATGAATCAGGAGTTGTTCGACGCGGCGGGCATCGACGTTCGGTATATGACCTATGAGTATCCGGAATATCGCCAGCTCTACCGCCCGTTTGAGCACGGGGTCAGCGTGCTGGACTTGCTGTTTAATACCGGCGAGAAAGCGCCCTACTACATCTGGGGCTGGAAAGACGAGCAGAAGTAATTCAAACATCTTTCGCATCCAAATAAAAAAGTCGGTTCCTTTCGGAACCGACTTTTTGTTTGACTCAACCAAAACTGACGGGGCGATCTTCCGGCTTAATGAAATGGTGGCTCTTATATTGGCGGGCTTCCCATTCCTTGCGGTAGTCCGCGAACATCACGTCCAGATCGGCGTATTTCGGCGTCCAGTTCATGTCCCGCTTCAGCTTCTCTACGCTGTAGGTGTAGCCGCGGCGCAGGCTCGGTTTGTCCGGCCGGAGCACGATCTTGCTCATGCCCTTGTCCGTTGCAAACGTTCTGGCAACCGCCTCCGCGTCCTCCAACTGGCTGTGGGCAACGCCCGTTGCGCAGTTATAGATGCCCTTGGTGCCCTTTGGCGCGGCAATTGATGCCTCGATTGCGCCGAGCACATCCTTGATGTAGATGTGGTCGCGCTTGATGCTCGTGTCGCCCCAAACCTCAATCGGTTCGCCCTTGAGCGCCTGCTCAATGAACACCTCAATCGCCGTGCGCGTATAGCTGCCGTCGCTCTCGAGGTAGCCCATCAGCGCGCCAAAGCCATGCACGCCGGTCAGGCGCAGCACGATGGTGTCCATGCCGTAGTCCTTGCCGTACCACTGGAGAAAATTCTCCGCGGCGATCTTGCTGATGATGTACGGCGAGTGCGGCCCGATGAAGCAGGGCAGGTCGTTCTCGGTGATCGGCTCCGGGCGCGTAATGTCCCAGTAGACCTTGTGCGAGCTCGCCATGATGAAGCGGTTGATGCCGTTCTTGCGAGCAAACTCCAGCAGCTTGTAGTTGCCCATCATGTTCACGTCGAAGAACGTCTCCAGCGGCAGCTCATGCTCCGGCAGAGCGACCGCGAGATTGACAATCGCCTCTACGTTCTTGGTTGGGAGTTTGTCGTAGTCCGCGTCGTTGAGCAGGTCGAATTCCAGAAACGGAACGCCCTGCGAACGCAGAAACTCTGCGGACTTGGGGTTACGCCCAAGCGCGAGCACCTCGACCCCCTTCTTCGTCAGCTCGACCGAGAGATATTTACCGATGTAACCCGTTGCGCCGGCAATAATGATCATACGCTGGTGGCCTCCTTTTGTGACGCGCGAGGGGTTTTGCTTTGGTCTCCCCTTGCGCGAATCAATTCATTTCATCGACCTTCACAATAGCATTTTGCCGGACGGCGTGTCAAGCAAACACAGTACTGTATCGACGGCTCGCGTTACAATACCGGCAACGCGTAGATCTCCTGCCAGGTCATGCCAAAGCGATCCTGCACCGCTTTTTCAAAATCCTGAATGATCATTGCACGAATGTTATCGTCCTGAATCCCGAATGCTTTCTGCAGAATGCTCGTTACCGTGTCGGGATCCGGCCAGCCGCCGTCCGTAGACCCAGTCGCAGGATCAAAATGGCAGCCAATGTCAACGCCATCTTTATCGGCTTGAATTCGAAATTGTTTGTCCTCTTCGGAATACCATATACCAATGAGATAATCGTTTTTCATTTGCAGATACTGAATATTCCAGTCCTTCTGCGAATCACCAATGTCGGGACGGGAAATCACAAACTGAATGTTTTGTTCCTTATCTTCATAGATACAGAACTTTCCCTGCTCGTCATATTGAAATCCCAGCTTTGTCAGAGACTTTTCCGAAAGTTTGAATTCGCTCGCCGGAGTTGAATTGTCGTTTGGTGAAAGATTCACTTGTACGACATTATTATCCAAGTTGAAATTGTAAGTTAGGTTCTGCCTGCCATATTGCAGCCCTAAGGCCGAGTACGCTTCGTCAAACCAGCTTGTTTGCAGCGTCTCTTTGATGGAGGAGAGCAACGCTGCAATATCCTTGACCGTATGATAGACAGTGACCGTCGTTTTTTCGGGTTTCTGCGTATTGACGAAGATGCTGAGTTGATCCCGATGAATCGTGTCGTCGCCGAGCTGCGACGCCAGATCGCCGAGCGCTGCCGTACTGTAGTTGGCAAGCACCAGCGCGCTGGCATTCTGGGCGGAAGCTGCGTCAATCTCAACGGTAAACTCCACACCGCAGCCGTCCACCTCTATGCACTGGTCAAAGTCCGCTCCCGCACTCGTCTTCTTCATCACGACGTTCGCCGGTTTGCCCGCATAGGTACCTTCGATCACCACAAAACCGTCTTTCTCCAGAGACGCTATATAGGTCGAAAGCTGTGCTTCATCGGTTACGCCCAGCATTCCCGCGCAGGTTTTGGCAATATCCGCGGGACTACCTTCCGCAGTCAGGTTGAGCAGGTAGGTGTCCTTAGCACCTGTGTGCGAGTCTGCGGTGAAAAACTGCGCGCCAAACACCATATACCCCGCCGGGAACGCAACGTCGAAAAACGGATTATACCCTTTTCCCAAGAGATCGATCGGCGCGAGGCCGAGCGGCTCCGGTGTCGGTTCCGGTGTTGGAGCTGGCGTCGCCGCTGCTGTGGCAGTCGCCTGCGGCGCGACTGTTGTACCAGCGCTTGTCGCCGCGGGCGCGCAGGCAAAGGAAATAAGAAGAAGCGCGCACAATGGGATGCAGAAAAGCCGTTTCATCAATGGTGCTCCTTTCGATTCCGCTAACAATCGTTTGGTATGGTTTCTTACCAATGATTGTAGCATGAATCAGCCGAAAGTCACACCAAAAACAAACCCTGTAACCAATAATTGTTGTTTATCCGCGCGACTCCGCGCGCTGCGCCGCGAGGATGGCGCGAGTCAGTTGATCCGCGCAGGAGGTATTCTTATAACCGCATGTGTTGCCGGAAAGCAGCGCCACCACGCGGCTGGCCTCCATGCCTTCCACGAGCTTGGCAATCGCCAGCAGGTTCCCGCTGCAGCCGGAGGTAAACTCCAGATTGTGCACCGTGCCGTTGACCAGTTCAAACGTAATCTTGGTAGAGCAAACGCCGTTTGGCGTGTAGGTGTGCTTCATGATTGGGTATGCGTTCCTTTCTCGTTTGGTTCGGCGGACTCCTGCTCGTCCTCCGCCTCATCCTCTTCCCGCAGGATGGCAATCAGCGGCTCGCGCTCCTGTTGCGGTCGGCGCAGCAGCCATTCCCCAACCGGACGCTCCAGCACGTAGGTTGCGAGAATTGCCGCGGCAAACGTCGCAACGAGGATCGCCGCGGTATAGCGCCACTGCCAGCTGACATCCCCCGTCATGTTCGGCGGCTTCTCACCGCTCCATTGGGGAATGTGCCATTCCTTCAGCTTGACCGCAATCCATTGGTGCCAAATATAGACGTTGTAGGAAATCCCCGCGAGAAAGCGCATGACCACGTTGGAAAACAGCCAGCGCACGCCGGAGAACGTCAGCGCCGCGGAAATCGTAATCAGCGCGAACACGAGTGAGAGGCGAAAGCGATTCTCCGCCTGCCAAATCTGAACGGGGATGACCGAGGGCGCGGCCTTCATCATTTGAAACAGCATCCAGAAGCCAACAACCAACCCGACCAGCGACAGCAGCGAGAGCTGCGCGCTGCGCTTGATCGTTCTCGACAGCCAAACAAAGAGAAACGCAAATGCCATTCCGTTGGCAAACACGCCGAAGAACGCGGGCAGCTGGTTCACCGTTGTACGGATGGTCTCCGGACTTTGCAGGGCAAATCCCCAAAGGTACGCAATCGAAACCGCCAGCATACCTAGGTATGTCCAGACGGGCTTTTTTGTAAACGCCCAAGCAAGCAGCGGAAAGAACAGATAAAACTGCATCTCGATGGCCGCCGTCCAGAGCACGCCATTGAGCTTTGTGCCGATGAGCAGGTCGGCAAAGAGTGGCTGCGTAAACGTCAGCGTCGGAATCAGATCGTGCAGGCAGTCTCGAACGGAATGGTACGCACCGGAGGGAATGGCGACGCACAGCAGAATCAACAGCACGCTCACATAATAGCTCGGCACGATGCGCGCGATTCGCTTGCGGTAAAACAGCCTTACCTCGGGCAGAGCCGCGCCGTCCAGCGCCGCGCGCGCATACGGCAGAAACAAACAGAACGCAGAGAGAAACAGCAGCCAGTCCACAAACAGAAAGCCGGCGCGCGGCAAAAAGTCGAGGCTGACCGTCGCAGGCAGGCCGAGGCTCTCCAGAAACGGCAGCCGGAAGTTCGGCATAATCCAGTTCTGCTGCCAAAAATGAAACCAAAGCACACCGAAGACCGCCAGAGCGCGCACGCCGTCGAGTACGTCGATGTGCTTTGCGTCAATCGTTCTATTTTTGCTTTGGTGCTCCGCGGCAAACTGCGCCGCCGGTTTGCCCGTTGTGTTCGTCGTTTCCTGTTCCATGGCGATAGTTTAGCAGAAAACCATTCGCTTGTGAATGCGAATTCGCTCCATAAAATTCGCAAAATCTTCCTTCGGGGCTGTTCGCGCGGCGCTGTCTGTACTATACTGTTTAGGACGCATCCATATCCCTTTGAGTCACAAATAACTGGGAGGTTTTTCGAATATGAGCGTTTCCGTTTCCCCCTTTGGCAAGCTCCCGTCCGGCGAAGAGGTGCTTCGCTACACCATTACCAACGCATCCGGCGCGAGCGTGAGCCTGCTCAACTACGGCGCCATCTGGCAGACCATGTTTGTGCCAAACCGCAAGGGCGAGCTCGTCGACGTCGTTCTCGGCTACGACACCATTGAGGACTATCAGAAGAATCACATGTTCCTCGGCGCTACGGTTGGCCGCGTTGCAAACCGGATTAAGAATGCCCGTTTCACCCTCAACGGCAAGGAATACAAGCTCGCCGCCAATAACGGAACGAGCTGTCTGCACGGCGGAGTCGTCGGGTTTGACAAGAAGCTCTGGAAAGCGGAAACGGACAGTGACTCTGTGATCTTTACTCTCACGAGTCCGGACGGGGACGAAGGCTTTCCCGGCGAGCTCTCCGTCGCCGTCGTCTATTCCCTCTCGGACGACAACGCGCTCTCGATTCGCTACCTGCTCAACAGCGACGCGGATACGATTCAGAACATGACGAACCATGCCTACTTCAACCTATCGGGTCAGGGCGCGGGCAGTGTGCTGGAGCAGACGCTCTGGGTCGACGCAAACCGCACGACAAAAGTCGACAAGGACGTGCTCCCCACCGGCGAAATCGCCTCCGTCTTCGGCACGCCGCTCGACTTTACGAAGCCCAAGCCGATTGGAAAAGACATTGCCGCAAAGGCGGAACTGATCGATTTTCTCGGCGGGTTCGACCACAACTTTGTGCTCAACCACAAGGAAGGCGAAATGGCGAAGATCGCAACCGCGTACGACCCCAAGGGCGGCGTCGCGATGGACGTCTACACCGACCAGCCGGGCGTTCAGCTCTTTACTCCGCCGGACTTCACGTATATGACCGGCAAAGGCGGTGTGCAATACGGCAAGTACCCCGCCTTCTGCCTCGAAACGCAGCATTTTGCAAACGCGATGGACAACCCAAGCTTCCCCAGCATCGTACTCCACGCAGGCGAGGTCTTCTCCTCCGAAACGGTCTACCACTTCCGGGTAGAGAAGTAATAAACAAAGAATGCGCCCTTTCGGGCGCATTCTTTTTATATGATTTGAAACAGATAAAACTTCAGGTAGTCGGTCTCCGGAACGTTCATCAGCGTTGGATGATCCGGCGCCTGTCTGCGCGCTTCGATGAGCTTGAGCGATACCCCCGCTTCCCGCGCCGACGAAAGTAGCATCCGCTCGAACAGCTCGCTCGGCATAAAGTGCGAGCAGGAGCAGGTCGCGAGATATCCGCCGCGCGGCAGCAGCTTCATCGCGCTGTAGTTGATCGTATGGTAACCGCGCTCCGCCCCCGCAATCGTCTTTCGGCTCTTCGTGAACGCGGGCGGGTCGAGAATGATCATGTCGTACGCCGCGCGCTGCTCCATCAGCTTTGGCAGCAGGTCGAAGACATCCGCGCAGACAAAGTCCATGCGGTCGTATAGTCCGTTTCGCTCCGCGTTTGCCTTCGCGAGGTCGATGGCCGCCTGCGACACGTCCACGGCGGTGACGTGCGCCGCGCCGCCCTTGACCGCGTTGAGCGCGAACGAGCCGGTGTGCGTAAAGCAGTCCAGCACGCGCTTTCCCTTGGCGATCTTTGCGGCGGCAACGCGGTTGTATTTCTGGTCGAGAAAGAACCCCGTCTTCTGCCCGTTCTCCACGTCCACGGCGTAATAGATTCCGTTTTCGACGATTTCAATCAGCGGGCTCGGCGGCTCCGGCAGAAATTCCGCGCGGTACCAGCCCTTTTCAAGCTTCAGCCCTTCCAGCTCGCGAATGGCGACCTCGTTTCGCTCAAAGATGCCGCGAACCGAAATTCCGTCCTCCTGGAGCAGCGAAACAAGCAGGCGATAGAGCGTTCCCTTGATCCGCTCAATGCCCACGGAGAGCACCTGGCTGACCAGCACATCGTGGTAGCAGTCAATCGTCAGCCCCGGCAGCCCATCTGCCTCGCCAAAGATCAGGCGGCAGCAGCCGTAGTCGTCGCCCATCGCGGTTTTGCGGTAGTCGAGCGCATAGCGCAGCCGCCGCGCATAAAACGCGTCGTCAAACTTTTCGTTCGCGTTGTTGGAGATCAGCCGCAGGCGGATTTTGCTCCGCTGGCTCAAAAACCCCGTGCCAAGGTAGGCGCCTTTTTCGGAAAACGCGTCGACCAGCGAGCCGTTCTCCAGCGCGTCCGTATTGCCCTGCACCTCGGTGTCGTAGATCCACGGGTGCCCCGTCTTGACGGAGGCTTCGCCCTTTTTCGTAATCGTAACGCGCGGGAACGCGCGATCCTGCTTCATATTTCTTCCCCCATTCGGCGTTGGCGCTTGCCCGCCTCAAATCCAAGTTTCCTGTAAAATCCGGCATCATGGTACCATGCCAACCCCGCTTTGTCAAAGTGTTCCAAATCGAAACCGTTTCTCGCTTATTTTCTGGAAATTCCGGCAAAATCTGCGTCAGCAGCGCAAAATGACGCTCTTGAGGTTGTTGGCGCAAAAATTTGTTTGAATTCTTTTGATTTTGCGTCTTTTCCTCGATGAATTTACGGTTTATAATAGGTGCGAACTCAACGAAAGGAGTGTGATTGGACGGTGGATACCGTTCCCGAACGAAGTAGCGACAATTTCATACATACGGCGCGCGTTTGGGAAATGTCGCTTTCTCGCCGCGCGCGCTGAAGCGAAAGGAGTACACTGCCATGAAGAAAATCTTCAAGACCTTTGAGGCAGAAATGCGCCAGCTGACCACGCCCGAAAAGGACTGCTGGATTTCGCTCGTTAAGCCGACCGAGAAGGAACTCGCCGAGGTGGCCGAACTCTATGCCATCGACCCGGACGATCTCCGCGCCGCGCTGGACGAAGAAGAACGCTCGCGCATTGAGCTGGAAGACAATTACACCCTGATCCTTGTCGACATTCCCGTTGTCGAAAAAAACAACGGCAAGGACGTCTACAGCACCGTTCCGCTTGGCATCATCCTCGCAAAAGAGGCAATCATCACCGTTTGCCTCGAGGAAACGCCCGTGCTGTACGCCCTCAAACAGAAGCACGCTAACGAACTGCGCACGCATATGCGCACGCGCTTCGTGCTTCAGATTCTCTATCGTAACGCGTCGCTGTATCTGCAATACCTGCGGGTCATCAACAAGCTCAGCGACAAGATCGAGCAGAAGCTGCACGTTTCCACGCAGAACCGCGAGCTGATTGAACTTCTGGAACTCGAAAAGAGCCTCGTTTACTTCACGACTTCGCTGCGATCCAACGAGGTCGTGCTCGAAAAACTCCTGAAAACCGAGCGCATCAAGAAGTATCCGGAAGACGAAGACCTGCTCGAGGATGTTATCGTCGAAAACCGGCAGGCCATTGAGATGGCAAACATCTACAGTGGCATTCTCAGCGGCATGATGGACGCGTTTGCCTCCGTCATCTCAAACAATCTGAATATCGTCATGAAATTCCTGGCGGTGGTCACGATTGTGCTCTCCATCCCCGTGATTATTTTCGGAGCTTACGGCATGAATGTAAACGGCGCCGGAATGCCACTTGCAAACAGTCCTTACGGATTTGCGATTATCGTCGCAGTTTCCTTGGTTGTGTCCATCATCGTTTGGATTATTCTCGAAAAAAAGAAGATGTATTGACTCCAAAGCAAAAGGCCCCGTTTTGTAAAACGGGGCCTTTTTTTTCGCTCATACGTCGAGACACGATTAATGCAGCAACAGTAGCCTGCGTTCGCCGCTCTTCATCAGCGAACGCCAGAGCACGAGCGTCAGCAGCAGGATTGCCAATAGCGAAATCGGCACGACAAGCGCACTGCCGGTTGCCACCGCGAAAATTCCCGGAAGCAGCGCCGCGCCCATGCCGGTAAACACGCTGATCATGACCGAGCCGCTCTGCTTGACCGCCTCGGCCTCGGTTTTCCAGTCCATGCGCGGCATGCGAATGTTGAGCCAGAGGCCAAACACGCCAAACGCGAGCGCATACGCCAGCGGGGTGAGATAGAGCCAAATTGCGTCGAGCAGGCCGGGCTTGAGGCCAATTACAATCAATGTACTCGAAACGAGGATGCTCGGCACTGCGAGTACCATCGTCACCGCCAGCTTGCTCAAGAACCAGTCCCGCGCACGGACGGGCATGCTCTTGATGATCCAGAGCGAGCGCCCCTCCATCGAAATCGCGGCGGGCGTCGTCGCGCCCATGGAGACGATCCAAGCCAGCACAAACGGGACGACCGAAAGCGGAATCTCCATCTCCGGAATGTCCATCATGCTCGAGAGCGCATCTGCCTTTACCAGCAGCGCAACGCCCGCGGCCAGCAGCATGACATAGCTAAACGCCGTATTGACCACATAGATGCTGGAGCTGAAATAACGCTTCCATTCGCGGCGGAAGAGCGCGGTGATCTGGTCTGCGCGCGTCTGACGGCGCATGACAAATTTCTCGCCGCGCGGCTTGCTCTTGAGGCGCGAGTTGATGGAGATAAAACTCCGTCCCAGCCAGAACAGCAGTAGCGTAATGCTCGCGGCGGAAAGCAGCAGCAGCCAGAGCGCAGAAACGAACGAGGTGCCCGTCAGCGCATCCTGAAACCATTGCGCGGGCGGATACATCTGCGAGACGATCCCCGCCAGCACATCGGCGCTTCCGGCAATCTTGGAAGGGTCGGTCAGCGACGTGCTCGCCCGGAACGAAAGAACCATCAGCCCGATCACCAGCACAAACTGCGCCAGAATGCTGATGAGGCTGCTCTTTTTCGCGCGCGCGGTCGCAATGGTCAGCACCGTACCGAGCAGCGCGCCAACAATCGTCGGCAGCGCGGGCAGCAGCAGCATCAGCACCAGATAGAGCGGATAGAACCATATTGCGGGATTCGCCTTGATTGCGTAGACAATGCCCGCGGGCAACAGCAGCATCAGCCCATAGACGAAGTTATACGCATACATGCCGACAACGCGGCTTGCGGCAACCGTCCGTACGCCGACCGGCCAGCTCATCACAACGTCGTAATCGCCAAAGCCAAGGAGCACGCCCTTGGTTTCGAAGATGGAGAACATCAGAATCAGCAGGCTGCTCGCCATTGCCATGATGCCAAGCAACGTCGGCAGCATGCCAATCTGCGCAAACCCTTCCGCCATGATAATGCTATACAGCACGGAGAAATAGCCCAGCGCAAACAACATGGCCATCAGCGCGCCCAGCGCGCGTTTGCCCTGCTTTTTGTCCTCCGTGTTTTTCATATGCAGAATCTGATTGATCCCGAAGAGGGAACTCAGCTGCAGCTTAATTAAGATCCAAAGTTCACGCATGGTCCGTCAACTCCAAAAACAGCGTCTCCAGCGACTCGTCGCCCTTGACCTTGTCCATTTCTCCCGCGGTGACCAAGCGGCCGCCGGTGATGATCGCAATTTTGTTGCAGAGCTTTTCCGCAACCTCGAGCACGTGCGTCGAGAAAAAGATCGCGCTGCCGTTGTCGCAGAGCTCTTTCATAAAGCCCTTGAGGGTGTGCGACGCTTTCGGGTCGAGGCCGACAAACGGCTCGTCCAGCAGCAGGAGCTTGGGTTTGTGAATCAGCGCGGAGATCACGGCGATCTTTTGCTTCATGCCGTGTGAGCAGGAGGCGATCAGGTCGTTGAGCCGCGGCGTCATCTCAAACGCATCCGCGTAATACTTGATCCGTTCCTCGCGGTCGCTCTCGCTCACCCCGTAGATGTCCGCAACGAAGTTGAGGTATTGAATGCCGGTCAGGTGGTCGTAGAGGTCGGGGTTGTCCGGAATATACGCCATCTCGCGCTTGCAGGCAATCGGGTCTTCCGTAATGTTCTTGCCGTTGATGCGGATAACGCCGCTGTCAAACGACAGAATGCCCGCGACCGCGCGCAGCGTCGTGGTCTTGCCCGCTCCGTTGTGCCCAATGAATCCGTAGATGTCGCCCGGCAATACGGTGATCGACAGGTCGTCTACCGCCTTAACGTCTCCGCCGTAGGATTTTGTCAGGTGCTCAATGGTTAACATGTGTTTTCTCCTTGTGTCCCCTCCATCCGCGCGGTACCGTTTCGCGTGTCGGGGCAATTTCTCTGGTATTATACCACGTTGATAAGTTCTGTATTATCGATTGCGTGCAACTCTCTCGGATTTCACAATTTTGTTACTATATACACTTTGCCCGCCTTGCTGGCTGCCTGTCCGGCAGAGTGCAATTGACATCCCCCCTCGCTTTGCATAGAATGAGCATGAGTATTGAATCAATTTAGAACAAGCATGGGACGCATGCGCCGGATGATTGGAGTAGATCGGTTTATGAAGGATGGTTTCATCAAGGTTGCCGCCGGTACGCCGGAGATACAGGTGACCAACTGCGAATACAATGCGGACGCGATCATCGCGATGATCCAGCGTGCCGAACAGGACGAGGTCAAGGTGCTCGTGCTGCCGGAGCTGACGATCGTTGGCTATACCTGCGGCGACCTCGTGCTCAGCACCGCGCTGACGGACGCCGCCATGCGCGCTCTCGAGCGCATTACCCGCGCAACCGAGGGAAGCGACATGGTCGTTGCCATCGGCGTGCCAATCGTGTTTGGGCACCTGCTCTACAACTGCGCCGCGGTCGTTCAGAATGGGCGCGTGCTGGGCGTGATTCCGAAGACGCACCTCGGCAACTATGGCGAGTTCTACGAAAAGCGCACCTATGCCGCCGCGCTGGAAACCATTGAGGAAATGGAGCTCTTTGGCCAGAAGGCACCCTTTGGCAACCGTCTTGTGTTCTGCTGCCGCGAGCTGCCGCTGCTCAACATTGGCGTGGAAATCTGCGAGGATCTCTGGGCGGCGGTTCCGCCGTCCACACTGCTGGCGGACTGCGGCGCAAGCATTCTACTCAACCTCAGCGCGAGCGACGAGGCGGTCACCAAGGTGGACTACCGCCGCCTGCTCGTGCAGAGCCAAAGCTCGCGCACAAACTCGGCCTACGTGTTCTGCAGCTCGGGCGCCGGGGAAAGCACGACGGACGTGGTTTTTTCCGGTCACGACATGGTCTGCGAAAACGGCGTGTTCCTCGCGGAAGCCAAGCCGTTTGGCGCGGGCTATTGCGTCACCGAGATCGACCTGGAGTTCCTCTCCCGCGAGCGCAGGCGCTTTGCGCGAAAGCTATTTAACAATACGGACGTGATGCGCATTCCGTTTTCGATGCAGATCGTCGAAACCAAACTGACCCGCGTCTTCTGGAAAACGCCGTTCGTGCCGGACACCGCCGAGGTCGCGACCACGCGGTTTCATCAGGTGCTCGCGATTCAGAGCCACGGACTCAGCCAGCGCATCAAGCATACGAACGCGAAAAAACTACTTATCGGCATCTCCGGCGGCGTGGACTCCACGCTCGCGCTGCTCGTCAGCAAGGAAGCGCTGCGTTTGCTCGGTCGACCTGCGGAGGACGTCATCGCCGTGACCATGCCGTGCTTCGGCACCTCGGCGCGTACAAAGGCGAACGCGGAGAAGCTCTGCAGCGCGCTCGGCATCAACCTTCGCGAAATTCAGATTGGCGAGAGCGTCAAGCGGCACCTGGCCGACCTCGACCACCCGCTCGATCTGCACGACGCGGCCTACGAAAACGCGCAGGCGCGCGAGCGCACGCAGGTGCTCATGGACCTCGCGAACATGTATGGCGGGCTCGTGATCGGCACCGGCGATCTAAGCGAGCTTGCGCTGGGGTTTGCCACCTATAATGGCGACCATATGTCCAACTACGGCGTCAATGCGGACGTGCCAAAGACGCTGATTCGCGCCATGCTGCGCGACATCGCGCGCGTGGCCGACCCCGCGCTGAGCGAGGTGCTGCTCGACATCGTCGATACGCCGGTCAGCCCGGAGCTGCTGCCGACCAAGGAC
Organism: Christensenella sp.; assembly: GCA_034927595.1. Lineage (GTDB taxonomy): Bacteria > Bacillota > Clostridia > Christensenellales > CAG-138 > UBA7703. The sequence goes on along the minus strand of JAYFPQ010000048.1, from coordinate 13,654 downwards.
GGCGTGATTGCGCAGGTGACGGAGGACATCGTTGGCCCCTACGAGCTGCACGACTTCTTCCTCTACCATATGCTCCGCCGGGGTTCCAGCAAGCAGAAGATGCTGCGCCTCGCGAAATACGTCTTTGCCGGGGACTATGACGACGCGACGATTGAAAAGTGGTATACCATGTTCATTCGCCGTTTCTTTGCCCAGCAGTTCAAGCGAAACTGCATTCCGGATGGGCCGCGCATCGGCAACGTCGCCCTCTCGCCCCGCGGCGACTGGCGCATGCCGAGCGACGCACAGCCGAATGCATTTCTGTAAGTTCTATTGATATTTCGATATGGAACGTCAACAAAGCCGCCCGAAAAGGCGGCTTTTTGCTTGTGTGCTGAACCTCTGTTTTGCTTTTTGATTCCCCGGTTACGCGTTTTGGATCAGCGCAAATCCCTCGTCCATTCCGGCTAGAACCTCTGAAAACGCCTCGGGCAGAACGTTCGTTTCATCCGCCTTCTTCGTCAGGTAATCGACCGCAATGTTTGTTATCTGCTCGATCGACCGGCCGGCACGCAAGAACGAATCCGCGGCTTTGATCCAGTTCGTTTGTTCAAACTCGGTTCCAAAGCTTGAGAGTACGTTGCTCGCGACATCGAGCCGACCCATGAACCGAATCGCATCCGGTTCGGGGCTTCCCAGAAGCGCGTTCGGAAGACTTGGCACCGTTCCAAAGAACATCACCATATTCGTTAGCACCTGATCGTACTCCTCTGCACTCAGCTCTGTTTTCCACCTTGGCAGGTCGCAAATCAGTTTCTCCATCCCCTTTCGCCCCAGAAAACCTGCCGGCGGCTTCCGAAACCACTCGGCCTTCTTCGAAAGGGCCTGTTGTGCAATCTGAAATTTGCTGTTCGGCCGATCCATTCGCACCGTGCAAACGGTATTCGCATGGCTCAATCCCGGGTAAGCGCAATCCAAACTCTTGCGCAGATCCTCATACGCCAGCGACAGCAATTCCTCCCTGCCGCAGTCATACAATTTTACGCTTGCGCTATCGTCGTCATACCCAACCATCAATACATAGTGCAAGGGAATGTGGTACTTCTGGTAGAGTTTTGGGTAGTACGGCAGGTAGAACATGTCCAGCGCGCCCAGCACGACGGGATACCCCGCGTCAATCTCCGATTTCGCTTTCTTCAAAGCGCGTTCAAACTGGTTGAACTCGCAGTGCTGATACTCAAATCCAACAATCGGCGCGAGAAACGCGTACATCTTCTTGGTTCTTCCGTCGCCAAGTGAAACCATTCTCTTGATCTCTGCGCGATCCGTCTTTTGGTAGCAGACCGATCCCATTTGCGCCAGCGTGAAGAAGCAGCTGCTCGGCAGTGTTTCGCCGGTTTTGTTCATGTAGATGTCTTCGATTCCGTTCCACATGCACTCATAATCATCATTATGGTGTTTCAGGTTTACGAGAGCTTGCATGGTAAGACCACCTTTCTTCTCATTCTTTGGCAAGAATAAACCCTCGCATTGTGCGAGGGTCAAGTGGTTTTCTATCTTTTTTTGAGCGGAAACAAGTATTCCGTTATGTAATCCTGTTCCGGGCAATCATCCTTGGGGGATCGAACGTATCGTCGAATCGGCGCGCCGTCAATTTCGTATTCCGTTTGTTCCAGATACCGATGCACGTATCCGCTGATGTCGCTGATGCGCCGGTACGCCCCCTTGATGGTTGCCGCCGCAACTTCCATCTCCGGAACGTCCAAGCATTTGAATGCCGTCGACGCGATTGGCGAAGCGGAAATCGTTCGCTGCACTTCCGTGTCGACGCGTTTGCTTTCTGGATCGATCTTGTGTGTAATCGCGTAGGAATCTAAGTGATCCTCGCCCGACAGTCCCAGACGTTTGCATTCTTGTTCCAGTTCCTCCCAGAGCAGCCCTTCCTCTTCAAACCCGAGGATGCTTCTCCTTAGTGAGATCACCCGGTGTGCGGGCAAACGAACGAAATGAATGGAGAACACAACGTCGCCAAAGGAATCCATCTGCTCCTCGGCTAGCTTCATGCGGGCGATCTGTCGCTCGATATTGGCCTGCTCAAGCTCCCGCTGTGCAATCTTGACGCGGATTCTCTTCTTTCGCGCCGCATCGGAATCCGCGAGCATTGCCGCAATCTCCGAAAGCCCGAACCCAAGCTCCTTTAGAATCTGAATCTGGCGAGCCCGAAGAATCTGTGCCGCCTCGTAAGAGCGGTATCTGTTTGCCGGATCCACCAGCGCGGGTGAAAGAAGTCCAATCTTGTCGTAGTTTCGCAGCATATGAATGCTGATTCCGGTCAACGAAGCAAACTCGCCGATTTTCAGCATATCTATACTCCCCGCTGCGTTGCTCTATTGAATCGCCTTCTTGATCCGCCAGGTTTCACTCTCGTTGAGCAGAATGGAAAGATGCGTGCCATCCTCCTCGTGCGTTTCCGACAGGATGGTCGCCGTCTGCCGAATCATCTGCAAGGCGGCGTACTTCTCGTAGGGAACGACGATGTCCAGCTTGACCTGCGTCTTGGCGAGCGCTTCCTCAATCGCCTTGAGCAGCGCGTCAATTCCCGTGCCCGTCGCCGCGCTGATGGTGATGCCGTTGCTGCGCGGTTTCGCCTCCGGCTTGTCAATCTTGTTGTACACATCAATGCGCGGGGTGTCGATTGCGCCCAAGGAGGTTAGCACCTCTTCGACCACGCGCATCTGCACCTCGTAATAATCGCTCGCGCTGTCCACGACGTGCAGAATCAAATCCGCGTCGCTGACCTCGTCCAGCGTGGACTTAAACGCGTTTACGAGGTCGTGCGGCAGTTTGTTGATGAACCCAACCGTGTCGCTCAGCAGGCACTCCGAGCCGTTTGGCAGGCAGACCTTGCGCACAATTGGGTCGAGCGTCGCAAAGAGCTTGTCCTCCGCCAGCGCATCCGCACCGGAGAGTAGATTGAGCAGCGTCGATTTGCCCGCGTTCGTGTAGCCGACCAGTGCGACCACCGGAATCGGGTTTGCCGCGCGCTTGGCGCGCCGTAGCCCCCGCTGTTTTTCGATTTCGCCAAGCTCCTGCTCGAGTTCAAACACCCGCCGCCGGATTCTGCGGCGGTCGATCTCCAGCTTTTTCTCGCCGGGGCCGCGCATGCCAACGCCGGAGGCACCCTGCCGGGAGAGCACCTTGCCCATTCCGAGCAGCCGCGGTAGTCGGTACTTAAGCTGCGCAAGCTCCACCTGAAGCTTGCCCTCGCGCGACTGCGCGCGTTGCGCGAAGATATCGAGAATCAGCATCGTCCGGTCGATGATCGGCAGTCCCAGAATCAGCTCCAGATTGCGCAGCTGAATGGCCGAGAGCTCGTCGTCGAACACGAAGATATCCGCTTCCACGGCGGAGGCGGTCAGTGCGAGTTCTTCCGCCTTGCCGGAGCCGATGTAGGTGCCCGCGTCGATCGCGCGGCGCCGCTGTTGCTCCTTGGCAACGACCTTGATGCCCGCCGTCTCGCAAAGTTCCGCGAGTTCCGAGAGTGTATCGTAACCGTCCGCGGATTCAATGCCCGCGAGCACTGCGCGATCCGGCTTGATCTCAACGATGTTATACGTGTCGCTGAGCAGTCGCTTGTCCGCGTCCAGAATCGCGTCCATGAGCTGCTTTTGCGGCAGGTGGTGCGCGCGCATCGGCCCGTACCAGACGGGTTTGCGCTCCTCGCCCTCCATGTCGCCAATGAACGCAGCATATACGCTGCTCGCGATGCCGTCCTTGACGCCGATGGCGCACATGGCGTCGAGCCGCAGCGCGTTGAGCGAGCCAAGGTCAACGTCCGAGAGATAGCCCGTTTCGTTTGGATGCGTATGGATGCAGCGCACGCCGCTGAGGCGGTCGATGTTGCGCACGAGGCGCATCTCTTCCATATGAACGGAGTGGTCGTCGCCGACGCGAACGTCCTCAATCTTGCCCGTGCGGGACACGTAAACGAGCACCTCGCGGTTGATGATGGACGTAAAGCGAACAAGCGCGTCGCAGACCTCGTCCGAGAGAAAATCGTCCGCCGACATCTCCATGTCGTAGAGCAGCAGCATCTCATTTAGAACGATGTCGCGAATGCCGTTGATATTGCCGTGTATCTCTTTTTTCATGTAAGCTTCTTTGTTTCCGTTTCTTCACAATTGCTGTTCTGCCCTATTTACGCGGCTTTCCGCGCATACGCGTATCATACCATTCCGCGCGCCTATTGACAACGACTTCGCGTGCTGATATATTCGTAAGCACTTAACTGTTAACCGGTTCATTGTTGTGAGCCGGTCATTGAAACGGAGGCCGCGCCTTGGATCAACACGGGTTGGGAAAGCGCATTATGCTGCTGCACATGCTGCGGCGGCGCACGATGCACGACTTAAACAGCGAAAATGAAATCGTCCCGGGGCAGTATCCCCTGCTCAACTACTTGAGCAAAAATCCGGATGCATCGCAGCAGGATCTGGCGAGCATGCTCTTTGTTTCGCCCGCTTCCGTCGCGCAGTCGACCAAGCGGCTCCAAAGCGCAGGTTTGCTGGAGAAAACGAGCGACCCGGACAATCTTCGCAAGAACCGGCTCCGCATCACGCCGACCGGGCAAGCGATTGTCGACTCGTTTCATTCGCTCGTTGAGATCGTCGACCAAAAGACGTTTCACGGGTTCAGCGACGAAGAGCTCCTGCAGCTGCAGGAGTTCCACAACCGCATGATACGAAACCTCGCGACACAGGAGGACCTCGATACGCTCCGCGAGATGGAGCAGATGGATTCCGCCCCCACAAACGATCGCGTTCAGTCCAAACAGAACGGAGGAATTTGACCCCCATGCTCAAAAAACTCTCCGCCTATATCGGCAAATACAAACTGCAGGCGCTACTCTCGCCCATCCTCGTGCTGTTCGAGGTGGTGCTGGAGGTGTTCATTCCCTTGCTCATGGGCAAGATCGTCGACATTGGCATTCCGAACAAGGACTTTGGCTATATTCTTAAAATGGGCGGGCTGATGGTGGTTATGGCCATTGGCGCGCTCGTGTTTGGCGCGCTCTGCGCGCGCGTCGCCGTCGTCGCCAGCAACGGCATGGCGACGAACCTGCGCAAGGGCTTGTTCACGAAGATCGAGTCGTTCTCGTTTAAGAACACCGACCGTTTTACAACGCCCTCGCTCATCACGCGGCTGACGAACGACGTCAACAACATTCAAAACTCGTTTCAAATGATCATTCGCATGCTCGCGCGCGCGCCGTTCATGCTGATTCTCGCAACCGTGATGGCCTATCGCATCAGTCCGCGGCTTTCGATTGTGATTCTCAGCGCGATTCCGACGCTGGCGATCGTCGTTGGTCTGCTCGCAAAGGCCGCCTTCCCGCGCTTTGAAACCATGCTCAAGAAATACGACAGCATGAACGCGCGGGTGCAGGAGAACCTCGTCGCCATCCGCGTGGTCAAGGCGTTTGTGCGCGGGGATTATGAGTCCGTCAAGTTCAAGGACGCGGCGGCCGCATTGAAAAACGCGCAGCGCAAGGCGGAGAAGATTCTCGTACTCGCCATGCCCATCATGCAGATTACGATGTACGTCAGCATCCTGTTCGTGCTCTATCTTGGCGGAAAGGACATTCTCGCGGGCAATCTGATGACCGGTCAGCTCATGAGCTTTATCAGCTACATCACGCAGATTCTGATGTCGCTGATGATGATTCTCATGGTGTTTGTCACGCTGGTGATTTCCAGCGCATCCGCCAAGCGCATCATCGAGGTGCTGGACGAAGTCCCCGCCATCAACGACGACGCGGCGGACACCACCCTCACGGTGAACGACGGCAGCATCGAGTTTCGCAACGTGACCTTCAGCTACGCGGACAGCGGGGAAAACCCCGCGCTCTCGAACATCAACCTTTCCATTCGTTCCGGTGAGACCATCGGTATCATCGGTGGCTCCGGCTCGGCGAAAACGACGCTTGTGCAGCTCATCCCCCGCCTCTACGAGGTGTTCTCCGGCGAGGTGCTCGTTGCCGGACATAATGTGAAGGATTACAAGATCGAGTCCCTCCGCGAGAGCATCGGCATGGTGCTGCAAAAGAACGTGCTGTTCTCCGGAACCATCAAGGACAACCTTCGCTGGGGCAACCCTTTGGCAACGGATGAGGAGATCACCACCGCTTGTCAGGCGGCGCAAGCCGACGCGTTCATTCGCTCGTTCCCGAACGGGTACGATACCGTGCTGGGTCAGGGCGGCGTTAACCTCTCCGGCGGGCAGAAGCAGCGCCTCTGCATCGCGCGGGCACTGGTCAAGAATCCAAAGATACTGATTTTGGACGACTCGACCTCCGCGGTCGATACGGCGACGGACGCAGCCATCCGCGCGGCGTTTACCGAAAAGCACGGCGACGCAACGACGATCATCATCGCTCAGCGCATCGCCTCCGTGATGGACGCGGATCGAATTGTCGTGCTGCAGGACGGCGCAATCGACGGCGTCGGCACGCACGAAGAGCTCATGCAGACCAACGAAATCTATCGGGATGTGTACACGTCCCAGCAAAAGGGGGTGGCGTAAATGCCGGGTCCCATGGCACCGGGCGCGCACGGCGCGCAGCGGAAACCGAAAAACGCGGGAAAGACGTTTGGCCGGCTGGCCGGATACTTCAAGCCGCATCTGTTTAGCCTGATCGTCATCATCGTCGGCCTGCTCATCTCCGCGGGCGCGGGCGTTGCGGGCACGTATCTGCTCAAGCCAATCATCAACCAGATTGAGCAGATGGTGCAGACGAAGTCCAGCGACTTTACGGTGTTCTTTACCTACCTCGGCATTCTCGCCGCGGTCTATGGCGTCGGCGCACTGATGACCTACGTCGTCAACCGCCTGATTGTCAACGTGTCCACCGCGACGCTGGAGGCGGTTCGCGTCGACATGTTTACAAAGCTGGAGCAGCTCCCGCTGCGCTATTTCGACTCGCAGACGCACGGCGAGATCATGAGCCGCTTTTCCAACGATACGGACGCGCTGCGCGAAATGCTGGGCCAGGGTCTTCCCTCTCTGATTACGAGTGTCATCAGCGTCGTTGGCATTCTGGTCATGATGCTGGTGCTCTCGCCGATTCTGACCGTGCTCGTGCTGGTGTTCTTCGCGCTGATGCTGCTCGTCGTTCGCAAGCTTGGCGGAAAATCCTCCTTCTACTTCGGCAAGCGGCAAAAGTCTCTCGGGGAGGTCAACGGCTACATTGAGGAAATGATCGAAGGCCAACTCGAGGTCAAGGTGTTCTGCCGCGAAGAGGCGGTTGCCGAAGAGTTTGAGCAAAAGAACGAAACGCTTCGCCAGACCTCCACCTCCGCAATGACCTACGCGATGATGCTGATGCCCATCATGGGCAACCTCAGCTATGCGCTCTATGCGGCGGTTGCCGCAGCGGGCGCGGCGCTCGCGATTCTCGGGCGCGCGGACATCGGCACACTCGCGGCGTTTCTGCAATACACGCGCTCGTTCAGCCAGCCGATTGTGCAGGCTTCCCAGCTCTTTAATGGCTTTATCAGCGCGCTGGCGGGCGCGGAGCGCATCTTCGAGCTCATTGATTCCAAGCCGGAGGTGGACGAAGGTACCGTCACACTCGTCAACGTTGAGCGGGACGATCAGGGTCAACTGCGCGAGGTCGCTTGCTGCACGAACCAGTGGGCCTGGAAGCGCCCCGTCGACGGCGGGTTCGAATACGTCGAACTCAAGGGCGACGTACGGTTCCACGACGTCACCTTCCGTTACGACGAACAGGTGGACGTGCTTAAAAACGTCAACCTCTTCGCCAAGCCCGGCCAGAAGATCGCGTTTGTCGGCTCCACCGGCGCGGGCAAGACGACGATTACGAACCTGATCAACCGCTTCTACGACGTGCAGAAGGGTTCCATCACCTACGACGGCATCGACGTCAAGCAAATCAAAAAGGATGATCTGCGCCGCTCGCTTTCGATGGTGCTGCAGGACACGCACCTGTTCACCGGCACCGTGCGCGACAACATTCGCTACGGTCGGCTGGCCGCGACGGACGAGGAGATTGTCGAGGCGGCGAAGCTCGCCAACGCGCATTCGTTCATCAAGCACCTGCCGCAGGGCTACGACACCATACTCACCGCCGACGGCGCAAACCTCTCGCAGGGACAGCGCCAGCTGCTCGCGATTGCGCGCGCGGCGGTTGCCAACCCGCCTGTGCTGATTCTGGACGAAGCGACCAGCAGCATCGACACCCGCACGGAAGCGTTGATTGAAAAGGGCATGGATCGGCTCATGGGCGGGCGCACGGTGTTCGTCATTGCGCACCGGCTCTCGACTGTTCGCAACAGCAACGCCATTCTCGTGCTTGAGCACGGCGAGGTCATTGAGCGCGGCGACCACGAGGACCTGCTCGCCCAGCAAGGCAAGTATTTCCAGCTCTATATGGGCATGTTCGAGCTCTCCTGAACCGACTAACGCATCAAAAAAGCCCGAAGGCGTTTGCCTTCGGGCTTTTTGATTACGATGCTTGCTTATTTGGCGTTCTTCTCGTCTTCGTCGAAGTTGAACGCGGAGGAGGGCATGGACGAGCCGCCCTTGGAGGTGCCGGATGCGGCGGCGCGCTTGGCCTGGGCATCCTTATCGACAAACTTGCGCATCTTTACGACGAGCACAACGATCAGCCCCAGCGTAATCGCGAGCGCGGTATAGGAAATCACGTTGAGCACGGTCGGCGTGAGAAACGCGAACGCGCCGAGATCCTTGGTCGCAACCAGATCATACACGGCCGCGGTGGTTCCGACCGCCGGGGTCACTTCCTGATAGGTATAGAACGTGCTGCGCAGCAGCGACGCGCCGCTGTTGATGATCATGGCGATGCCAAGGAAGATGTAGATCTTGCGGGAGAGCTGCTTGAACTCCTCCTCTTTGCCTTCCTTAATGTTTTCTACGCTGTAGAGGCGTCCTTTGCCGACGATTCCGGCATAGAGAACGTACACCGAAATGGCGAGCAGCAGCCAGTCGAACATTGATAATGAACTAGACATGTTTGATTACTCCTTACACATTGAGTTTTATTTCTGCGGCCAAACGCAGTTGGTTTTACAGCTTCTTCAGTTTGGGGCCGTTCGCCGTATCCTCTACGGTAAAGCCCATCTCCTTCAGCGCGTCGCGAATCTGATCCGCGCGCGAAAAGTCCTTTGCCTTGCGCGCCGCCTGTCGCTCATCAAGCAGCTCCAGCGCCTTTGCGGGAAATTCCTCTTCCGTTTTGTGCACGAGCAGGCCGAGCACGCCCGTCAGCTCGTCGTAGACGGTGCGCGCACGATCCAGCGCTGCTTTTCCGCGCGGAACGCTCACGAAGGTATTGGAAGCGCGCGCAAACTCAAACAGCGCGCCCAACGCGTCCGCCGTGTTCAAGTCGTCGTCCATCGCGTCGCAGAAGCGGCTCTTGAGCGCTTCCACCTGTTCGAGGAACGCCGCGTCCTCCTCTGTCCCCTCCGGCGCTACGGCCGCTTCCGCCAGCCGCTCCTGTGCGGTGCGCAGGCGCTCCAAGGCGCTTTCCGCCTGCAAAATCAACTCGCGGGAGAAGTTTACGGGGTTGCGATACTGCACGCTGAGCATGAACATGCGGACGGCTTCGAGGTCAAACTCCGCCGCGATGTCGCGAACGGTAAAGAAGTTGTTGAGCGACTTGCTCATCTTCTGGTTGTCGACGTTGATATACCCGTTGTGCATCCAGTAGCGCGCAAACGGCTTTCCCGTCGCGGCTTCGCTCTGCGCAATTTCGTTCTCATGGTGCGGAAAGATCAGGTCCTGCCCGCCCGCGTGGATGTCAAACGTTTCGCCGAGGATGTTCATGCTCATGGCCGAGCATTCGATGTGCCAGCCCGGCCTGCCCTTGCCCCAGGGCGACTCCCAGCTTGGTTCGCCGGGTTTCTCCGCCTTCCAGAGCGCGAAATCGAGTGGATCGCGCTTTGCCTCGTCCGGATCGACGCGCGCGCCGTTCTCCAGATCGTCAATGTTCTGGCCGGAGAGCTTTCCATAGCCCGGAAAACTGCGAACAGAGAAATAGACGTCCCCGTCCGGCGTGGCGTAGGCGTGCCCTTTTTCAATCAGCGTTTCCACGAGGCGAATGATCTCGCCAATGTGCTCGGTCGCGCGCGGGTTCACCGTTGCGCGCTGAACGCCGAGCGCATCCGCGTCGTGATAGTATTCCTTGATAAAGCGCTCGCCGAGCTCCTTAACCGTGGTTCCCTCTTCGTTTGCGCGGCGAATCATCTTGTCGTCAATATCCGTAAAGTTCTGTACAAACCGAACCTTATATCCGCGGTATTCCAGGTAGCGGCGCATCGTGTCGAATACGATAAACGGGCGCGCGTTGCCGATGTGGAAGTAGTTGTAAACCGTCGGTCCGCAGGCGTACATGGAGATTTGCCCGGGTACGAGCGGAACGAGTTCTTCCTTCTTGCGCGTCATCGTATTGTAGATCTGCATGGTGTTTCCTCCGTATCTGTTCACTATATCACAAATTGCATTTCTCGTCGCGTAGTTTGCGGCGTTGCTTGGCTATTTTTGCTTCAACTGCGCTTCCATCGCGTCCAGCCGTTTCTTCATCTGCTGCAGCTGGAGTTCCACCGGGTCGGGCAGATCGACCTGATCGAGATCAACACCCTCCTCGCCCGAGAGGCCCTCTCTGCGGCGCACACATTGATCGGTTTCGATACACTCGCAGGTGCCTTCGCTGCACGCGCCAACGCGCTCGCAGGGCACCTTGCAGCCGTAGAGCCGCACCACGTGGCCCGGCACGCCAACCACCGTGGAAAACGGCGGGACGTCCTGCAGCACAACCGCACCCGCACCAATCTTCGCATGGTCGCCCACCTTGAGCGGGCCAAGCACCTTAGCGCCCGCGGAGATGGTCACATGATCGCCCACCGTCGGGTGGCGTTTGCCGGTGTGCTTGCCGGTTCCGCCGAGCGTCGCCCCCTGATAGATGGTCACGTCGTCGCCAATAACAGCCGTTTCGCCGATGACAACGCCAACGCCGTGGTCAATAAACAGGCGTTGCCCGATTGTCGCGCCGGGGTGAATGTCAATCCCAGTCGTAAAGCGGCACCATTCGGAGAGCATCCGTGCAAACAGATGCATCCCGTGCCGGTAAAAATAGTTCGCGCGCCGGTGCATTCGTACCGCACGAAACCCCGGATAGCAAAGCAGCACTTCCACTGCGGATTTTGCGGCGGGGTCACGCATGAGCACTGCGTGAATATCACTTTTCAGTGTCTGAAACATACGTTATTCCTTCTCCCGTCTCCGGTCGTCGTAAAGCGCCGGAACCAATCAAAAAGCGCATCCATCATAAAGACGAATGCGCATCGCGGTTCCACTTTACTTGGAGAAAACAGAAGTCCTCTCCCACTCAAGAGCCATAACGCGGCTGCTGCGTCCGCCGATACTTGCCCAAAACGCGGGCTTTGTCGGCGGCGGCTTTCGGAAGGCACTTCGGCGCGGACTTATCCGGGTTGGCTTTCAGCCGGTGACCAACCCTCTCTTGGGACGCAGTGGTTGCGCGTACTCTTTTCCGATCGACGCTTTTATCGGATTTTGTTTCTATTAGTGTATGGGAAACCGGGTGGAATTGTCAAGAACGATTGTGATTTTCTCACAGAATGTATCTGGCGGATTTCGCCCCCTTCCCCCTTGTCAAAACGGCGTTTGTGGGCGATAATAAGATGTTTATTATCTGCACTGGGAAGTTCGGAGCTTCGAAGCGATAATAAGACGTTTGTATATTTCGTTGAGGTGACTGGAAATGAGAATGAGCGAACTCGTCGGCGAGCGTTACAAGGAAAAACCCGCCGATTGCACGATTGAGAGCCACGCCCTGATGGTGCGCGGCGGCTATATCAAGCAGGTGAACACCGGCAGCTACACGCTGCTGCCTCCGGCGCGGCGCATTACGCAGAAGATTGAACGCATCATCCGCGAGGAAATGGACGCCATCGACGGGCAGGAAGTGCTCTTTCCTGTCGTACTGCCCGCCGACCTCTGGAAGGAAAGCGGCCGTTTCACGAGCGTCGGCAAGGAGCTTGTCCGCCTGACCGACCGCATGGGCGCGGATCTGGTGCTCGGCATGACGCACGAGGAAGCGGCGGTGCACCTCGCGCGCGACGCAGCCAAGAGCTACGCCAAGTACCCGTTCATGATCTATCAGATTCAAACCAAGTTCCGGGACGAACCCCGCGCGCGCGGCGGTCTGATTCGCGTGCGCGAGTTTACAATGAAGGACGCGTATTCCTTCCATACCTCGCTTGCCGATCTGGAAGCGTATTACGACCGCTGCTATGTGGCCTATGAGCGCATTTTCAAGCGCGCGGGCTGCAAAAACGTCATCGCCGTGCTGTCCGATTCCGGCATGATGGGCGGGCGTATCTCCCACGAATTCATGCTGCTCACCGCCATCGGCGAGGACACGCTCGTGCTCTGCGACAACTGCGATTTCAAAGCGAACATCGAGGCCTGCGCCAGCGTCGTGGATAATTCCGCGCTCGGCGCAACCGAGGCGCTGACGCTGGTTCCCACGCCGGAGATGGCAACCATCGAGGAGGTTGCAGGCTTTTTGAAAAAGCCGCACAACGCAACCTGCAAGGCTGTTGTCTACCAGCGTAACGCGGACGACAGCTACGTCGTTGCGTTTGTGCGCGGCGATTTAGACGTCCACGAAACCAAGCTGCGCAACACCGTCGGCGCGGAGATCCATCCCGCAATCATCACGCCGGAGAGCGGCATTGTCGCTGGGTTCATCGGCCCCATGGGGCTCGACACCAAGAAGATCTCCGTGCTCTTCGACCGCTCGCTGGAAGGCATTGGCGCGCTGGTCTGCGGCGCGAACAAAGTCGATCACCACTACACCGGCTTCAACCTGGAGCGCGACTACGGCAAGGTTTCGTATGTGGACGTTGCCCGCGCAATCCCCGGCGGCATCTGCCCCGTCTGCGGCAAACCCACGCTGAAGATCAGCAACGGCATTGAGGTCGGCAACATCTTCCAGCTTGGAGATAAATACACCAAGAGCATGAACATGCAGTATCTCGACGAGAACGGCGCGTTGCAGTACCCCATCATGGGCTGCTATGGCATCGGCGTCGGTCGTCTATGCGCCTCCGTCTGCGAGGAAAGCCACGACGAGTACGGCCCCATCTGGCCGATCACCATCGCTCCTTGGGAAGCGCAGATCTGCGTGCTCCGCGTGGATCAGGAGGAGCCGAAGCGCGTTGGCGAAGAACTCTACAACGCCCTGCGAAAAGCGGGTGTGGAGACCGTGATTGACGACCGCGCGGTCAGTGCAGGCGTCGTCTTTTCGGAAGCGGACCTCATCGGCGCGCCGATCCGGCTCACCGTCAGCCCTCGCAATCTGGCGGACGGCATGATCGAGCTCTCCACGCGCGATAAGAGAATCAAGCGTCAGGTGCCGGTTTCGGAAGCGCTCGCCGCCGTGCTCGAACTCAAGGCCCAGCTCTTTGCCGAAATAGAAGGGAACTGACCATGCATCCCCAAGCGAGAAAATCCGTAATGTCCATCCGGCTGCGCATGCTTCTGGCCTGCGCGGCCTTTTTTCTGCTGCTAACGGGCTGCTCGGTCGTTTCGCCCGCGCCCAGCCCCACGCCGGAAG
>JAYFPQ010000155.1:0-2461 GCA_034927595.1 Christensenella sp. | reverse complement strand
TGTGGCAGTTCGCTCGGTGTTGTATTCGGTGAAGATGAGTGCCGGAGGATTGAGGAAAATGAGTAGTTGGGTATTTGCCGCTTACGGCGTCGGCTTGAATCGTAGCGAAATGGTGAAGCATTGTCCGACCGCGAAGCCGATCGGTGCGACCGAGTTGAAGAACTTCAGGCTTGCTTTTCGCGGCGGCAACGCCTGCGCGGTTGCGACGATCGAAAAGGCGAAGGGCGGTGGCGTACCCGCGCTCCTGTGGGAGATAACCTCGCAGGACGAAGAAGCGCTCGACCGCTGGATCGGGGTGCCGGAAATGTACAGAAAGGATATTGTCAAAGTGCGGTTGAACGGCGCGGCGATCGATGCGTTTGTGTACATGCTGATTGGCAACAAGCCACCGAACAAGCCGAGCGCCTTCTATTACAGTACGCTTCTTGAAGGATACAAAGCGGCTGGGTTTGATACCGAAATTTTGAAGGCGGCGGTGCAGGCCAACAGCGCGGACGCCGCGACCTCTTGATTTTGAGCATCCCAACGTGGGGCAACGTCGCCGCCACTGATGCGTTCATGAAACGGATTGGGCGGTTGCCCCAAGTACGGTTGAGAAGCAAACCAAAGCGAGCACGGAGGCTCACGCGGGCTTCCGTGTTTTGCTATCAACCCTCAAAACAGATGAGTTCCTTACTCAAGACTATTACGAAAATATCTAGGATTTATTACAGAATTCACTTGCTATTGAACGCCCCTAGAGTGATAGATACACATGCCGAAAGGCAAACAACAAAGCACGGAGGGCAAAGCAATGTGGATCAAAGGAACGATTGACGGGTACAGCTTTTACATCAAGCAATACGACGAAGGCTCGGAATACGGGATTTCAAATGGGCGGATTTCGAAGCTTGAGATTTGGAAAGACGGACAGCTTTTCGTACAGTACGATAGAGGCTGGTCGAAGAAACCGAGCGGTGCGCAGGTGAAGGCGGTTTACGAGCAGATCCTGAGAGAATACAACTAAATCGCGCAGGCGACCACATGAGCTTCCTGAAGGGAGGCTCTTTTTTATGCCTGCTGATTTGAAAGAGGCGGCTGTGATCAGGAAGTTGAAGAAATACACGCCGACTCCATTCAAGTCGAAAGACTCGGTGTATGACAAACGGGCTGCGGACAATGCCGTCGCCTTTATTGAGTGCCTAGCACATACAAAAGGTACGTGGGCGGGGAAGCCGTTTCTGCTGATCGATTGGCAAGAACAGATCATCCGCGACCTGTTTGGAACGCTGAAGCCCAGCGGATATCGCCAGTTCAATACGGCGTACATCGAAATACCAAAGAAGAACGGAAAGTCTGAACTCGCGGCTGCGGTCGCTTTGCTATTAACATGCGGCGATAACGAAGAACGCGCCGAAGTATACGGATGCGCAGCAGACCGACAGCAAGCTTCGATCGTGTTTGAAGTAGCCAAGGACATGGTTACCACGTGCCCTGCGCTGGCAAAGCGCGTGAAGATTCTTGCTTCTCAGAAGCGGCTCGTGTACCTGCCGACCGGAAGTTATTATCAGGTGCTCAGCGCCGATGTAGCCAACAAGCACGGATTCAATACGCATGGCGTCATCTTCGATGAGTTGCACACGCAACCGAACCGTCGCCTCTTTGACGTTATGACCAAGGGCAGCGGCGACGCGCGGATGCAGCCGCTTTACTTTCTGATCACTACCGCCGGCGACAACACCAACTCCATCTGCTGGGAGGTACATTCGAAAGCGAAGGATATTCTTGACGGCAGGAAAACCGATCCAACATTTTATCCGGTAATCTACGGTACCGAAGAGAACGATTCATGGACAGATCCGAAGGTGTGGAAGAAGGCGAATCCGTCGCTGGTGATCACGGTGGGCATCGAAAAGGTGAAAGCCGCGTGTGAAAGCGCGCAACAGAATCCTGCCGAGGAGAATGCGTTTCGGCAGCTTCGTTTAAACCAATGGGTCAAACAGGCGATTCGCTGGATGCCGATGGATGCTTGGGATAAATGTGCGTTTCCGGTTGACCCTAAATCGCTCGAAGGCAGGGTCTGCTACGGCGGCCTCGATCTTTCGTCCAGTACGGATATCACGGCATTTGTGCTCGTGTTTCCGCCGGTGGATGAAGATGACAAGTACTTTGTCTTGCCTTTCTTCTGGATCCCTGAGGAAAACATCGACCTGCGTGTGCGGCGCGATCATGTGAATTATGACCTTTGGCAGAAGCAGGGCTTCCTGCTGACGACCGAAGGGAACGTCGTGCATTACGGATTCATTGAGACGTTCATCGAGCAACTTGGAAAAAAGTACAACATCCGTGAGATTGCGTTCGACCGTTGGGGCGCGGTGCAGATGGTACAGAATCTCGAGGGCATGGGATTCACGGTTGTTCCATTCGGTCAGGGCTTTAAGGATATGTCCCCGCCGACGAAGGAGCTCATGAAGCTGACTCT
>JAYFPQ010000071.1:0-7941 GCA_034927595.1 Christensenella sp. | reverse complement strand
GGATGAGGTGGATATCTACATGGGCACGTTCAGCAAGTCGCTGGCGAGCCTCGGCGGCTACATGGCGTCCAGCACCGAGGTTGCGGAGTTCGTCCGCCACACCTCGCGTCCCTTCATCTTCTCCGCGTCCATGACGCCCGCGAGCTGCGCCTGCGCGCTCGCCGCGCTGCGCGTGCTGGAGCGCGAGCCCCAGCGTGTCGCCCGCCTGCAGGAGCTCTGCCGCCACGCCCGCGCCGGATACACCGAACGCGGCATTCCGCATAAGTACACCGCGGATATCCCGATTATCCCGATCTATACCTACGAAACCATCCGCACGCTGACCATCGCCAAGATGCTCTACGACGCGGGGGTCTACGTCAACCCCGTCCTCCCGCCCGCCACTCCCGCCTCGGAGTGCCTGCTGCGCACGAGCTATATGGCGACGCTGACGGAGCCACTGCTCGACGAGGCAATGGACATCATGGCGACCGTTCTGGCAACCGAAGCAAAATAAAAGACAATCGATCCAACGGTCGGGCGTCTTTGAGGAGGAATTCATATGAAGCGCGTCTGCATCTTAACCGGCGGCAGCAGCGGCATTGGACTTGCGACCGCGGAGCTGCTCGCAAAAGAAGGATTCACCGTTTACGAACTCAGCCGCAGCGGCAAGGACGCGGCGAACATCGTCCACCTCACGGCGGACGTGACGGACGCGGCGCAGGTTCGCGACGCGGTTTCGAAGGTTCTCGCGGCGGAGGGGCAGATTGATCTGCTCGTGTGCAACGCGGGCTTTGGCATCTCCGGCGCGGTGGAGTTCACCGACCCGGCGGACGCCTACGCCCAGCTCAACGTGAACTTCTTTGGCGCGCTGCACTGCATTCAGGCGGTGCTGCCCGCGATGCGCGCACAGAAAGCGGGGCACATCGTGCTCGTCAGCTCCGTTGCCGCGCCGATCGCGATTCCGTTTCAGGCGTTCTACAGCGCAACGAAGTCTGCGACGAACTCCCTGATGCTCTCGCTGCGCAACGAGCTCAAGCCCTTTGGCGTGCAGGTCTGCGCCGTCATGCCGGGGGACGTGAAGACCGGCTTCACCGCCGCGCGCAAAAAGAGCCTCGCTGGCGAGGAAGTGTACGGAAAGGCGCTGGAGCGCGCCGTCGCCGTCATGGAGCACGACGAGCAAAACGGCATGCCTCCGCTTCTCGTCGCCAAATCGATCCTCCGCGCCGCCAATGAAAAACGCCCGCGCGCGCTGCGCACCGTAGGCGCACAGTACAAAATCTTCGTGGTGCTGGCAAAGCTGCTGCCCGCCAGCTGGACCAACGCGCTCGTCGGCATGATCTACAAATAAGCCGGATCCATATCGTTCTCCAGCCGCGCTTTTCAGCGCGGCTTTTTTGCACTTATTGCCGTTTTCTGACAAAAAAGTGTCGCATTCGTTCCATTTGACCTGCCAATTTCTCCCGTATTCTAGTAGCATCAAACAGTCAGGGGGCAATTCCATTATGGAATCGAACGAAAACCACCTCAACCCGAAGACCGCGCGAATTCTCAAACTGATCTTGGACGCGGTCATGCTGATTCTCCTCGTATTGATGTACAAAAAGCAGGTCATCAGCATGGAGTTCCACGAAATCGGCGGGCTGGCGCTCATCGGGCTCTTCCTCATTCACCATCTCGTCAACGCAAGGTGGATCGGCGCGGTCACGCGGCGCTTGTTTGCCAAGGGAATGCCGGGTCTTGTCCGCGCGCGGTACATCGTGGACGCGCTGCTGCTCGTTGCGTTTCTCGCCATCGGCGTCACCGGCGTGCTGATCAGCAAGGTCGTGTTCTCGCTGCACGTTGTGGGTAACTTCAAAACGCTGCATTACTTTGCCTCCGCGCTCGCCATTGTACTGATGGGCGTCCACCTTGGCCTGCACGCGGACTATATCTTCGGTAAGCTCTTGCGAAAGGGCGCAAACCGGATTGCGAAGATCGCGCTCTGCGCCGTGCTGGCGGTCATGATCGCGTTTGGCGGCTACAGTCTGTTTACCACGTCCTTTGTGCGCTATCTGGCCGCGCCGCTGCAAATGACAGTCGCGATGCAGGGTGTGCCCGTGCCGAGCGGGGACATCGCGCTGGACGGCTCCAACGCCGAGCGTCCCACCGACCTGAGCGAACTGCCGGAGTTCTCCGGCGAGAACGGCGACTTCCACGGCGACAGGCAGGACTTTGACGGCGGCGAACGAGGCGGCGAAGGCGGTTCCTCCAGCGCCGCGGCGCTGATTGCGCAGTACGTGAGCATCATTACGCTGTTTGGCGCGGTAACCTATGGTGTCCTCCGGTTGACCGGCAGACGCAGGCATCGCGGGCAGGACGACACCGCCGCGCCAGCGTTGCCCGACAGCGTCGAGTAACATCCCCCACAAGAAAACCCCCGGTCGCGGTTTCGCGATTCGGGGGTTTTGTGCATGCGGGATATGCGCCGCAGAAGCCTCGGCTTACAGCTCCTTCTCGAGCTTAAACCGATAATAGAGACCGACGCCGACCACGTAGAGATACGCGCCCACGAGCAGCAGCACCGGTACGAGGTCCATCCCCATCAGCGCAAACGCGACCATCAGCGCGCCAAAGACGAAGATCATCGCGTCGTAGGCCTTGGCCTTCGCGCGGTTGGCAATCTCCTGATTGCGCTCGTCCTTTTGCTCAATCTCCTGCTGTTTCGTGATTTCGGGGTTCTTTTTGAGCACCGCGCGGTTCACAAAGCCGCTGACCCCTTGCCCGAACATGCCACAGCCGAGGCCGATGAACACATACGGCAGCGCCAGCATGACCCCCGTTGGCGCGAACACGGTCTTCACCAGATATAGCCCCGCGCCCAGCAGAGCGAGCCCGACAACCAGCGTAAGAGTGTTGATCACGTTCTTTTTCATTTTGTTTCCTCCTCGTAGATAAAAATTTCCTCGATGCCTACGCCGAAATAGCGCGCAATTCGAAACGCCAGCAGAATGGACGGGTTGTAGCGTCCGTTTTCTAGTGAGCCGATCGTTTGCCGCGAGACTTCGAGCGCGGCGGCGAGTTCCTCCTGCTTGATGCCGCGCAGTTTACGCAGTTCTTCCAAGCGATTTTTCACGGTTCATCACCTCCGTATGGAAAGTTTGCTTTCCATGAACAGAGTATAACATGTTTGGGCGAAATGTCAAGCGTCCTTTCCATTTTGGGAGAAGATTTTTTGGGGGAGGGTGTTGAGCGGAGAATTGAGGGTAGAAAAAGCCCCCGGTCGCAGGTGCGGTCGGGGGGAGAATTTAAATGTTTACTCTGGCTTTGCTGGTTTTACCGGGGGCATAGGAACGCGGTTGAGCTTAGTTGGAGCATTGCGAGTAATTATTGCCGATGGTCTTTTAACTCCGGGTCTTCTACTGAGCCTCTTTCCTAATCGAACCGTCCAAAAACCAATGTACTTAAAAAACGACTCGAGAATACCTTTCCTCAATTTGTAGAGTTCTTTCCTACCTTCTTTATCGAGCATTGATTCGAAGTCACGATCTGTAGCATTATTCGCTCGAAATATAGTTAAAAATCGTTCTGGTAAGTTTACTTTATTGAAATACTCAAGTTCAATGCTTTGCCATTCGTGTGAGAATTTGTCCTCCAGCTTACTTATCTCGCTATTTGTTAGTTGTCCCTCCTGCACTTCTTTCCATTTCGAAAAAATCTTTTGATACAACTCATCTATCGCTGGACGCATTTTACCTAGTTCGTCTACTCTGTCTTGAAACGGCAGTAAGTCTTTAGCAGCTTGTGCGATTTGCAGGATAACAATCACAATAGCCAGAAGCCAAGAAAAATTGTCCCAAATCGTCCAACTCGTAACAGTCCCAATAGTAGCTAATGCAACAATTATCTTGCTCGCGATATTAGACCGAATACACTGATCGTGTCTGTACTTGTAGTAATAGGACACAAATGCATACTGCACCATGGAATCCCAATACTGTTGCTGCATCTTCCGTTCCAACCTTTCGCAAATATTTACAGCACCATCATACTTCCATTGTGCTTATTGTCAATATTCATTTTTGTATTCTATCCCACTGTTTAATTGTGATTCTTCAGAATATCTCAATAAATATTGACTTTTCTTGATTTCTTCGAAAATGTTATGTACTTATAATTGCTGTGTTACATTCATTTGAATCTTCGTATCCCTTTGGAAAACTTTCTCTATTGTTTATCGTGACAAGAGCATCCTCGGTTCTTCATCAATATACCGTCTCTCCTCACATGAAACAGAAAAACAGCACCCCGTTGGGGATGCTGTTTCTTCTGTTTGGAGCTGATGAACAGATTCGAACTGTCTACCCTGCCCACAGTTCGGCAAGGTCGCGCTGCGTCGCCGCGCACGCGGCTTCCTGGCGCTCTCTGCCTCACTGGGCTTCCGCCTCGCTTTCTCCGCCACAGGCGGCGCTCGGCTCTGCCCCCATTACCAAGATTGCCAATTTATGTGATAAACAGCCCGAATTACCCACCTGCACCAAAACAAAAAACGCACCCACATTGGGGTGCGATTTTTGTTTTTGGAGCTGATGAACAGATTCGAACTGTCTACCTCCTCATTACCAATGAGGTGCTCTACCGACTGAGCTACATCAGCGCTCGCAACGAACATTATAGCGAAGCTGGCCGTTCATTGCAAGTGTTATTTCCGTTGCGAGCACGCGAATTTCAAATCGCGTTTCGTTACTCCTCGACGCGGATGACGCTCTCCACCGCGTTCACGCAGTCCAGCGCGGATATCTGCTCCAGCGCGTTGCGGACGGCAAACTCGCTCGCCGCGTGCGTAATAAACGTAATGCGGGCACTCACGCCGTCCGGCTCGCCCAGCTGAATGACGCTCTTGAGCGAAACGCCCTGCTCGGCAAACGCCGCGGCAATCGCCGCCATGGTGCCGGGCTTGTCCGCCACCTGCAGGCGAATGCTGTAGATGCAGATAAAGTCCTGCACGAGTTGCACCGCGCTGCTCATGCTCGCCTCGTTGACAAACGTCATGTAGTGATGCCTCTGCTCATGGTGGCAGGCGTACACAATGTCGCTGACCACGGCGCTCGCGGTCGGCATACAGCCCGCGCCGCGCCCGTAGAGCATCACGTCGTCCACGGCGTGCCCCGTAAGGAAGATCGCGTTAAACACGCCGCGCACGCTCGCGAGCGGGTGCGTCTTGGGGATCATCGTCGGGTGTACGCGCACCTCAATCTTGTTTCCGTCCTTTTTGCCGATGGCGAGCAGCTTGATCGTGTAGTTCAACAGCCGCGCAGTCTCAAAGTCCGCCGGGGTGAGCTTCGTAATCCCCTCGCGATAGACAACCTCAATCGGCATATGCGCGTGGAACGCCATCGACGAGAGGATCGAGAGCTTGTACATCGCGTCATAGCCCTCTACGTCCGCTGTGGGGTTCGCCTCGGCGTATCCGAGCGCCTGCGCATCCGCGAGTGCGTCCTCAAAGCTCTGGCCGTTCTCGGTCATCTGAGTGAGGATGTAGTTCGTCGTGCCATTGATAATGCCCATCACGCGGGTGATGTTGTTCGCCTGCATGGAGTCCAGAATCGTCCGTAAAATCGGAATGCCGCCGCCGACCGTCGCCTCGAGGTACAACCCCGCGCCGGTCTGCTTGGCCGCCTGCTCAAACGCGGGCCAGTGCTTGCTCATGACCTCTTTGTTCGAGGTAACAACCGTCTTGCCCGCGGAGAGCGCGCGTAGAATGAACGAACGCGCGGGCTCAATGCCGCCCATGCACTCGGCGACGATGTCGATCTCCGGATCGTTGATGATGTCGTCAAACGACGTGGTATACAGCTCCATGGGAGCCAGATGCAGGTTCGGCTCGTGTTCGAAGTCCCGAACCAGAATCCGCCGAACGCTGATCTCAATTCCTTCGCGGTGCGTAATCTGCGCGCCGTTTTCGCTCAGTACGCGGTATACGCCGCTGCCAACCGTCCCAAAGCCCAGTAGGGCCACCTGAAAGTGTTTCACAAATCCTCCTGCTATCTTTTGCCGTGACCGGAAAAGAGCGCGTCACCGCGCCCTTAGAAGGTCTCGTGCGCTATTGCTTTTATTCTATTCGGACAGCGCAGCGCCGATTGCCGTTGCAAACGCGGCGTGGTCGGGCACGATGAACGTTACGTGATGCAGCGCCGCCACCTCATCCAGACTGCGCTGCGCGATCGGCCAGTCTGTTATAGTGCCGACGAGCACAATAGTTCGAGTGAAGTGCCGCTTTGCCGCAAAAACCGCCATCACGCCGATGGCCTGAAAGATCATGTTGCACAAACCCGCCGCGAGATCCGCGTAGGCAGTTTCTTCGTTGAGCTTGCTCATGTTGGCAACCGTCGTGTTCGGCTGCAGGTGCGAAATCGTCCCCTCGCAGACGTCCATGAGCTGGAGGTCAATCGCGTGGAGGTCGCCCTCCGCCGCGAGCTTCTGCAGCTCGTCCATATCGCTCACCTTGCAGAGCCGCCCACTGAGCCCCTTGAGCAGGCCGCCGCCGAGGCCGGTGCCGCCGACGTGCCAGGCGCGAACGGGCGTCATCCGCGTGAACGACGTGCCCGTGCCAACGCTGACGATCAGCGTGTTGATTTTCTTCGAGAGCTTGGAAGCGCCGCGCGCAACGGAAGCGAACTCGTCCTTGCGGACGGTCGGAATCCCGCGCAGGTTCCCCTTGATGAACGACGAGCCGACACCGGTCACCGCGATGCGGCGAACGCCCGTGTAGCCAAACGAATCCAGCGCCTCGTCAAAACTCATCTCGTCGGGCTTGCGGAATTCCTTGACGCACTTGCCATTTTTGACCAGCGCAAATTTCGTCGTCGAAGCGCCAATGTCGATGCCCAGCACCAGCTCGCTCGGCTTGACCGCCGCAACGATGACCGGCACGAGGATAATCGCCGCAACGAGCTCAATGGAGCCGTTGACGCCAATCAGCGTGGCATAGATCGTGCCAAACAGCGGCAAGCCGGTCAGCACGGTGGAAAACAGTTTCAGAGCGGAGAGCACGAGCACCGTGTTCGTCAGCGTTGCCGCCGCGGCGGAGATGCCCGCCACGAGGCCGCTTCTAAGCTTGAGCTTGCGCAGCCCCTGCGCAACAAGGCCGCCCACCGCGCCAACGATAACGCGCGGAACAACGGAGATCAGCGGATTGACAAACGGCGCCCAGAGCGGGTTCGTCAGCGCGCGCAGCACGCAGGTAACGCCCCAAACGAGGCCGAGTACCGCGCCGTATTCCCAGCCGAGCAGCACCGCGCCCACCGCAACGACGATGTGCAGCGTGGTAATCTCAATGAGGCCGTAGTAGATGTAGCCTGTATAAGGCACAATGGTCATCACGATGATGAGCGCACAAAGAATGCCGGCCCGCGCCAGGTTTCTTGTGTCGGTCGTTCGCTTGCTCTTGATTTCCATCTCAACTGCCTCCTTCTTGTCTCGCTCGACAGAACGCATGGTTTCCTATGAAGTTTCCATATTATATATCATTTCCACGCGCTGTGCAACGCCGCCGGACGGTTTTCTGAAAAAACAACTGAATTTCTTGCGGGAGACCGAATTGGGCGACGTTCCCTGTGTGTCATGATGCCCTAGCTGGGGCGGGACGGAGCGCCGTTTTGCGACGTATATTTTATACGGAAAAAGCGTTTCTTTCCGGTTGACACAACCACCTTCATCCGCTATACTTATTTTTGCATTTGTGATGTTTGGGGGAGCATAGCTCAGCTGGGAGAGCACTTGCCTTACAAGCAAGGGGTCACAGGTTCGAGCCCTGTTGTTCCCACCATTTCGTTCTTGCGATGGCCCGGTAGTACAGTTGGTTAGTACGCCAGCCTGTCACGCTGGAGGTCAGGGGTTCGAGCCCCCTCCGGGTCGCCATTTTTGCCTCGGTAGCTCAGCTGGTAGAGCAAGGGACTGAAAATCCCTGTGTCGGTGGTTCAA
>JAYFPQ010000011.1:0-9516 GCA_034927595.1 Christensenella sp. | reverse complement strand
CGCAACTATTCCGAGTCGCTCGCGGCAACCGTGGACGAAGAGGTGCGCCGCATTCTCGAGTCGCAATATGAGCGGGCGCGTCAGGTCATCAGCGCGGATATGGCCGCTCTGGATCGCGTATCGGAGGTGCTCATCGAATATGAGCGCATGACCGGCGAGGAGTTCGCCGCCGTCTATGCGGGCGAAAACGCGACCAGCGTGCTCAAGAAGAGCGCGCCGAAGACCAGACGCAAGAAAACGGACACGGTGACATCGCCGGAATTCGAAGCTCCGCCCACACCCGTTGGGGAACAGGGCTGAACCAAACGAATTCCGGAGTGATGGATCACGCGAAACCAGAACAGTAAGAATGGGGCGGCGCGACCGCCCCATCTTTATGGGCGAGAGAAAGTAAAAAAACAAACACCAGATGAAACAGGCGGAACAGACAACCAAATCACAAACCCCGTTCGATCTGCATTTGCACAGCAACTGCTCGGATGGGTTTGACGCGCCCGCGCGCGTTGTGGAGCAGGCGAATGAGTGCGGGGTCACGCTGCTGGCGCTGACGGATCACGACAGCATTTGTGGCGTACCCGAGGCAATGCAGGCGGGGGAACGCCTTGGTGTGCGCGTGTTACCCGCCATCGAGATGGACACCGATTGGCCGCACGAGCTGCACATTCTGGGACTGGATATCGATATCTTCGAGCCTGGGCTTGTCCGCGCGCTCGAACAGGCTCGAACACGGCGCGGCCTGCGCAACAACGAGATTGCGGAGCGCCTCAAACGTGCGGGATATGATATTTTGCCCTTCCTCAACGGGGGCACGGAAGTCGCGACGCGGCTGAACATTGCCATCGCGCTGGTCGAGGGCGGGTTTGCCGAAAGCACGAGGGACGCGTTCATTCGTTTTCTGCGCAAGGGTTGCCCCGGATACTTCGCCGTGGAGCGCTTCACACCGGAAGAGGTGATTTCGCTCATCCGCGGCGCGGGCGGAATCCCGGTCTGGGCGCACCCGATGCACGGGCATCCGGACGTGCACGCGCTGACAGATCAGCTCAAGAGCCTCGGCCTGATGGGACTGGAGGCATATCACCCGTCCATGAGCGAGGGCGAAGCGGACGTACTCGTGAGCATTGCGCGGCAGAAGAAGCTGCTCGTGACCTGCGGCAGCGACTATCACGGCGCAAATCGCCCCGGCGTAGTGCCCGGGCAGACCTGGCGGGAACATCCCGTGCTGCGCGAATGCCGCGCGGCGCTGGAAGCACGCCCGGCTCGCGTGCTGCCGATGGGGGAAAGCGCGAAAACGAATTGAACAAGGATCGTTCATATTGTGTTGAGAACTACCGGTGCGTCTGTTATAATGTGGTCGAGGGGATTCGAACAGCATTCTATCGGTGCAACGCAGAGGGAAGAAGGAGAAAACAAATGTATACCGGTTCGGGGATTATCAAGATATTTGCCGGAAGTACTGGCAAAACATTCGCCAAGAAGATGTGCGCGTATCTGGGAACACAGCTCGGCGATGCGGAGACCATTAAGTTCAGCGAGGGAAATATCTTTGTCCGCGTGAACGAATCGATTCGAGACAAGGACGTATACATCGTCCAGCCCATCGGCCGCCAGCCGAACGACGAGTTTGTCGAGCTGCTGTTCTGGATTGACGCTTTCAAGCGCGCAAGCGCAAACTCCGTAACCGCGATCATTCCGTATTTTTCCTACGCCAAGGGCGACAAAAAGGACGAGCCGCGCGTGTCCATTCGCGCTCGTGTCTGCGCGGACTGCATCGAGGCAGCCGGCGTCGACCGGCTGATTACGATGGCCCTCCACGCGCCGCAGGTGCAGGGCTTCTTCAAAAAGCCCGTGGATCATCTCTACGCCAAGGAACTGCTCTGCGAATACATTCGCCGTCAGGGAATCGTCAACGAGGACCTCGTGGTCGTTTCGCCGGACGCGGGTTCCGCCAAGCGTGCCAGAGAGTACGCAACCGAGCTGAATTGCCCCGTCGCGATTGTCGACAAGATGC
This sequence comes from Christensenella sp., assembly GCA_034927595.1. Classification (GTDB taxonomy): domain Bacteria; phylum Bacillota; class Clostridia; order Christensenellales; family CAG-138; genus UBA7703. Next base: position 7,508 of record JAYFPQ010000011.1, on the reverse strand, counting down.
GCTACGGCCACGATGAAAAGGCCAAGGTGCTCGAGATCATCGGCGAGGTGAAGGACAAGGCCTGCCTCGTCATCGACGACTTCTCCATCTCCGGCGGAACGCTGGTGGACGTGAGCTACGCGCTCATGGACAAGGGCGCAAAGAAGGTCTACGCCGCGTTGTCGCACAACGTGCTCGCGGAAGAGGGCATCAAGAAGATCGACGCCAGCCCCATCGAGTTTCTCGTTTCGACGGATACACTTGAGTGCCCGGCGGCGAGCCTCTCGAGCAAGATTCGCTTCATCTCCGCCGCGCCGATGTTCGCACAGGCGGTAAAGATCATCCACGACCGCGCGCCGATGAGCACGATGTTTGAACAGCGCGTCAGCAAGCGCCTGCTCGACATGAGCTTTGCCGAACAGCAGACGTTGATCTAAGCGATCTGGAACAGAGAACGAAAAAAGCAACTAATAAGGGGACGAAATCCAAATACGGTTTCGTCCCTTTTTCCTTGTTGCAATAAGACGTAATTCCCGCATAAATAAAACAAAAACAATGGAACAGGCGTCTTGGTTTGCAGTACGGCAGAATACCTGTACGAAGAGAACAAAAAAACAGATCGGTTGCCTGGAAATTATGTGTTGACATGCGGTTTTCAGTGTGATATTATACGAGTTTTTGTTGACAGCAAGCGAAACAAAATGATATATTTAGAACAGTGCTCATGTGAAAGGAGGATCGCCGGTGTTTCAGATTGGAGATATGGTCTGCTACCCGATGCATGGCGTCGGAGAAGTAGAATCGATTCAGGAACAGAACGTACTGGGGGATACCGCGCAGTATTACGTGCTGCGGTTTGTCATGGGACGGATGACGGCGATGGTTCCTGTCACATCCGCGGAAACGGTTGGGCTAAGAAAGCTGGTCTGTCCGGAGGATTGCCGAAAGGTGATCTCCTTTCTGGCAGAGGACGGCTGCTCGGACGAGAGCGAAAACTGGAATCAGCGCTATCGGGATAACCTCAGCAAGCTACGCACGGGCGATATCTTTGACGTGGCGGACGTGGTGAAGTGCCTGATCCATCGGGATCACGAACGAGGGCTATCCGCGGGAGAGCGTAAAATGTACCTAACGGCGAGGCAGGTTCTGGTTGCGGAACTGGCCGCGTCGAGTGGAAAGGAGGAGAGCGAATTCCTTCCCCTGGTCGGGGGCTGAAACAAACGGGAAAACGCCAATCACTGCATGCGGAAGGTACTCAAAGTCTTGCTTGCTTTGGTCGGTATAGGAGTCGGATGCGGAATTGTCGCCTGGGTGCTGTATTCGTTTAAATATCCGGGTTATGACTATGTAATGCGCTATACCACCATTCCCGCCGTGATGACCGCCATCTATGTTGTCGTTGGAATTTTGTTCGGAATCATCTTTTTTATTTTATCTCCAAAGATCATAGACGGTATTCACGGTTTCTTTCGAAAACTGGAGAACAGACTAACCGAAATGCCCGCGCTCGATATTCTCTTCGGCGTGCTGGGCATTATGCTCGGTTTGTTATTTGCGTTCCTACTCAGCCTGATCGTTCAAACGATCAACGTTCCGGTGCTGCCGGAGATTATCACGTTGCTGTTGTATTTCGTCTGCGGGTATTATGGCGGCTACGTCGGCGTAACGCGCCGCGCGGAGCTGCTGGACGGCATGTCCGCCCGGCGGGGGCACCTTGCAAAGGGGCTCGCCGCGGACGGCGCGCGTCCCAAGCTGCTCGATACCAGCGTCATCATCGACGGGCGCATCTACGACATCTACAAAACGGGGTTCCTCGAAGGGCAGATCATCGTACCCGCGTTCGTTCTCAAGGAACTGCGGCACATTGCGGACAGTTCGGACGCGATGAAGCGCGCGCGCGGGCGCAGGGGACTCGACATTCTGCATACGCTCCAGCGGGAGTTTGAGTCGCGCGTCTGCGTGGTCGAGAAGGATTACGACGACGTAGATGAGGTCGACCTGAAACTGCTGCGCTTAGCGGTCGATATGGGCGGCATTCTGGTGACGAACGACTACAACCTCAACAAGGTTGCCGCCGTACAGAACATGCCCGTGCTCAACATCAACGATCTGGCAAACGCCATCCGCTCCGTGCTGCTGCCGGGCGAGGAACTGCCGCTCGCGATTGTCAAAGAAGGCAAGGAAGCAGGTCAGGGCGTCGGCTACCTGCCGGACGGGACGATGGTCATCGTTGAAAACGGCAAGCGGCACATTGGCGAAACGGCGGATCTCGTCGTGACGAGCGCGCTGCAAACCTCCGCCGGACGGCTTGTTTTTGCAAAACTCAAGTAATCGCGTCCGCTGTCGATACAGAAAAATCGCTTGAAGAGACGGCGAAGAGCGGGGAAGACGCAAAGAAACTCCTTGACACAAGTTTCCGGCGTCCTCTATAATACATAAGGTTCATATCATGCGGGCAAATGCCCGTGTGTGCGAGTATCGCGGGCAACGCCCGTAGGACATTATACGAAGCGAGGTGTATTCGGGTGGTAAGAACCTTTCAACCCAAGAAGCGTCAACGTAGTAAGGTGCACGGATTCCGCAAACGCATGAAGACCGCGGACGGCCGCAATGTGATCAAGCGTCGGCGCGCAAAAGGCCGCAAAGTTCTCAGCGCGTAACGAAAGTCGTTTGATTCAAACCGGAAACGAACGCACAAGCGCTTGCGGCGGGCATTTGCTTGCCGCATGTTTGTATTTGGAAAGAAGTTATTTTCGCCCCCATTGGGGCGCAGGCCCCGAACGGAAACGTTCGAACGCAGCCAAAAGGAAGCAAAGTTGTGAAGCACAGTGACTCATTGCGGAGGAAGAAGGAATTTCGATACACCTACCGCGCTGGGAAATCCTGCGGCGGCAGACTGCTCTCCCTGGTTTATGCTAGAAACCGCGGCGAGTCATCGAAAATCGGATTCTCCGTGAGCAAGAAGATTGGCAATGCCGTCGCACGAAACCGCGTGAAGCGCCGCATGCGCGAGGCGGTTACCCCGCTGATACCGATGATCAAGGACAGTTACAACCTGATCTTCATCGCGCGGGACGTCATTGTAGATGCGCCGTTTCTCACGATTCGCGAAGGAATGCGCGCACAACTGCAACGCGCGGGGCTTTATCGCACGGAAAAAGAGGACGCATGAAGCGGTTCTTTGTAGCCCTGATTCGAGGTTATCAAAAATACATATCTCCGCTGATTCCACCGAGTTGCCGATTTCAGCCGACCTGTTCGCAGTATGCGATTGAGGCCATTTCGAAGTATGGCGTATTCAAAGGCGGCGCAATGGCAATCTGGCGCATTCTGCGCTGCAACCCCTTCGGCAAAGGCGGTTACGATCCGGTCAAATAACGCGTTGAACACTCGTTAAACATTCTTTTCACAGATTTCAGTTTGAGAACAGAGCGCGGATTCCGCGTTTCTACATACGAGAGGAGGGTACCCCCCTTGCAAGGCGATTTCTTCTTAACCCAATGGGCATTCCTCGGAATGCGCTGGCTTTACGAAGCCCTGACCAACGAGAGCATCGTGCTCACCATCATCATTTCCACGTTACTCATCCGCGCGCTGACGGTATTCGGCGATATCCGTTCCAGACAGTCTTCCATGAAGATGGCGGCGGTACAGCCGCAGCTTGACAAGATTCGCAAGAAGTACGAAAAAGACCCGCAGCGTATGAACGCGGAACAGCAGAAGTTCATGCGCGAAAACGGCGTGAGCATGTTTGGCGGCTGTCTGCCGATGCTCATTACGATGCCTCTGTTCTTCATCTTCATCGCGGCGTTCCGTCAATGGGGCAACGAGATGATGGTTCGCCTGATCCTCACCATGCAGGACAACGCGGATCAGGGCGTTCAGCTGTTCCAGAGCTTCAAGTTCTTCTGGGTCAACAACCTCTGGATGCCGGACAATGGCTTCTCGCCGGTCATCACAACCGCGACCGAGTTCTTTGGCAAAGCGAACGCAACGCTGCCGAAGCTGCTCTACTTTACGGAGCATCCGGAAGCGCTGCAGAAGTTCGTCGACCTCGGCTTCTTCGTCAAGAGCGACGGCGGCTACACGCTTGCCACCATGACGGACGAACTGGCCGCGCGCTATACGGCGCTGATGGCGCCCTGCGCGGATCTCTACAAGGGTCTCAACAACGGCTGGTTCATCTTCCCGATTCTCGCGGGCGGAACGACGTATCTGTCCACCTGGATCATGCAGAAGCAGCAGCCGCAGAACAACGCCGCAACCGGCAACACGAACAAGATCATGATGTGGCTCATGCCGGTCATGTCATTCGTCTTCTGCTTGCAGTACAATGCGAGCTTCGCCGTGTACTGGACGTTCAGCAACATCTTCTCTCTCGGCACATCGCTCTTGATTAACCGCTCGTTTGCCAAGCAGCGGGCGCTGTCCGGGGAGGCGAAGGTAGAATGAGAAGCCAGGAATTTTCCGGCCATAGCGTAGACGAAGCAATCTTTATCGGCCTCACCGAAATGGGCGTTACCATTGACGAGGTTGAAATCGAAACTATTCAGTCCGAAACGAAGGGGCTCTTCGGCATTGGCGCGAAGATGGCCGTCGTTCGTCTCACCGAGCGCGAAGTACCGCTCGTCATGGAGATGGAGCAGGTCTACCGCAAGGAGAAGGAAGCGAGCTTCCAGCGACGCGATTCTGCGCCGCGCGGACGCGACGCCCGCCCGGAACGTCGGGATTCGGATCGCGGACCGCGGCCGGATCACGCACCCCGCAGCGCAACTCCCGGCGGCGCGCCGAGAGGCCCGCGAACGGACTATCCGCGTGATCACGAGGCGGATGCCGTGCCGGAAGAGCACTATGATTACAGCGAAGAGCTGGCGAAGGAAACGCCCTGCGCGATGTTCCTTGCAGACCTGCTCGCGAAGATGAACACCCCCGCGCCGGTTCTGGCCGCGAACACGGACAACGGCCTTCGCCTCTGCATCGACGCAGAGACCATGGGACTGTTGATTGGCCGCCGCGGCGAAACGCTGGACGCCATGCAGTATCTTGTTTCGCTGGTGGCAAACAAGAACCGCAAGGAAGAAGGGTACCTCCGCGTCACGCTGGATACGGAAGGGTATCGTTCCCGCCGTGAGGAGACGCTCAAGCGTCTCGCACGCAAGAACGCCGTCCGCGTCCGCCAGACGGGGCGTCCCGTCGCGATGGAACCCATGAACCCATATGAGCGGCGCATCCTTCATAGCGCGCTGCAGGGGTTCTCCGGCGTCACCACGCACAGCGAGGGCGAGGAACCGAACCGCCACGTCGTCATTGCCCCATCGAAGTAACGAAACCAGGAGAGCCGCCGCGAATCATTGCGGCGGTTCCCTTTTATTTTGGCACTCTTGAACGTAAGACAAAGAACCTGAACCATCCAGAGGAACCTATGGAAGATACGATTTACGCGCCAAGCACCGCAATCGGCGGAGCAATCGCGATTTTGCGCGTCTCCGGCGAAGAGGCGGTGCGCGTTCGCGAGCGGCTCAGCCACGATCCAACTGAACACCCGCGCGAGTTGATCCACGCACTGCTGCTGCAAAATGGCGAGGTGCTGGACGACTGCATGGCGGTGTACTTTCCCGCGCCGCGGAGTTACACCGGCGAGGACATGGTTGAATTGCACGTGCACGGCGGCATGCAGACCGTACAACGGGCGTTGGGCGCGCTGGGCTCACTGCGATTTCGTCCGGCGGAAGCGGGGGAGTTCACGAAACGCGCGTTTCTGAACGGAAAGATGGATCTCTCCGAAGCGGAAGCGGTGATGGACGTGATCCAGGCGGACGCGGAGCAGAGCCTCAAGGCGGCGCTGCTGCAATTGCAAGGCAGCGTAAAGCGCGAAATCGGTTCGCTCGAATCGTTTCTGCTGGATGCGCTGAGCGGGATTGACGCGGCGATTGACTACCCGGACGAGGCGGAAGAAGACGCAACGATCCAGCTGCCGCAATCGTTGAACGAAGCAATTGCGCGCATCAACACGCTCGTGCGCGAGTCGCGTCGCGGGCGGGTGCTGCGGGACGGTCTTCGCGTTGCGATTGTCGGGCGGCCGAACGTTGGAAAATCGTCGCTGATGAACGCGCTGCTCGGCAGCGACCGCGCGATTGTGACCGCCTGCGCCGGAACCACGCGGGACGTGATCGACGAAAAATACAGCCTAAACGGAATTCCCGTTCGCCTGATTGACACGGCGGGCATTCGCGAGGCAGACAACGAGGCGGAGCGCATCGGCATAGACCGTGCACGCGCCGAACTGAAGGGCGCAGATGTCGTCTGCCTCGTGCTGGAGGCGAGCGAACCGCTCGACGCGGAAGATCTCGCGCTGCTGGAGGAAACCGAGGGGGCGAACCGAATCGTCATTCTAAACAAAAACGACTTGCCGGAGCGCTGTGAATACGAAGGCGTGGCAGTTCGCATCAGCGCGAGCACGGGGGTGGGGCTTGCGGAGCTCAAAGAAGCGATTGCCCGCATCGCTGCGCCGGAAAGAGCGGACGGCACATACATCACGAACGAACGGCACATCCACGCGCTGGAACAGGCGTTGCTTGCGCTGCAGGACGCGGCGAAGGCGGAGGAGTTCGACTGCGCGGCGACAGACATTCGAAACGCGCTGCATTTTCTTGGCTCCATCACAGGGACGGATGTGGACGCAACTGTGCTCGACAGAATCTTCGAGCGGTTTTGCGTAGGCAAGTGAAGGATTGAAACAAAAAAAGCTGGCAAAATGCCAGCTTTTTTGATGCGTATAAGAATCAACCGAACAAGCCGCGCTTTGGAACAAACGCGGAATCGAAGTGTTCCAGCACGCCGCCATAGGTTTCCGCGGCATAGATTGCCTTCGTGGTCAGCTCGGTAATTATTGCGCTCTCCAGCGGACTGATCGAATGCAACACGATATAGTATGAAGGGTCGCGCTCGGGAATATAGTCCGTTTCACCGATTGCAAACCCCATGGCCTTCGCGTTCTCGCGAAACAGCGAGCGTCCGTTTGCACTCGGAAAGTAGAAGTGCAGGTTCACGCGGCGGAACGCGCCGCTGTCGTCCCCGCGCGCGCGGAGGGAGGCGATATAGGTCTCGTTGTCGACGGACTGGCGCTTTGCCGCGTCCGGCACGAGCAGGCGATAGTAGGTTTGGCGATTTGGTTCCTCCGCTTTGAAGCACTCGAGACGGAAGTCGGCTTCCTCCGAACAGTAGGCCATCAGCGGAACAAGAAGCCGCACGTCCGACGTATAGAAGTAATAACGGCGCTGCGCGGCAATGTCGATATACCCGACGAACGCGCACTGTGTGCCGAGGATGCGGAGGCATTCCTTGCTCACGCCATCCAGCGCGCGCAATTCCCGCGCGGTGAACGCGCTCGCGGTCTCCTTCTTCGGGTAGCAGGACACGTACAGCAGCGTGGTAAAATCGCCGAGCGTGTCAAACTCTTCCACGTATTTTAAGTCTACGTGGAACTGCGCGGGCAGACCTTGTAAATCCCAATCGTAAACGTACCAATC